>CAILUI010000120.1 GCA_903837355.1 uncultured Victivallales bacterium | reverse complement strand
GCGGCGGCCCCGCCGCTCCCGGCGCTCGGCGCGGCGCCGAGCGCACACCCCGCCGCGCACGCCGCGGCCGCCGACCACCACGGCGAGCCCCGACCCGTACACCAGCCCTTCTTCACGCCCGGAGTCCTGATGCTGCTGGGGCTGATGGTCGTGGGGATCGTTGCCGGCCTGTACCGTTTCATCTTCGGCATCGGCGCCGCGACGAATCTCGACCAGCAGTACCCCTGGGGGCTGTGGATCGGCATCGACGTCGCCAGCGGCGTGGCCCTGGCCGCGGGCGGCTTCACCTCGGCCTTTCTCGCCCATGTCCTGCACCGCGAGCGCTACCATGCCGTGGTCCGACCGGCCCTGTTGACGGCGATGCTGGGCTATACCTTTGTCTGCATTGGGCTACAGGCCGACCTGGGGCGTTACTACAACGTCTGGCACCCGATGGTCATGTGGCAGGGCAACTCCGTGCTCTTCGAGGTGGGCATCTGCGTGATGTGCTACCTGACGGTGCTGTACCTGGAGTTCCTGCCCATCGTCTGTCAGCAACTCATGACCCTGACGCGCTTTCCGGCGGTGGTGCGGCTGGCCGCCTGGGTGCAGGCCCGCACCGACAAGGTGATGTTCCTGCTGATCATCGCCGGCTGCTGCCTCTCGTGCCTGCACCAGTCCTCATTGGGGAACCTGATGGTGATCGCGCCCACCAAACTGCACCCGCTGTGGTGGACGCCGATCTCGCCGCTGCTCTTCCTGCTTTCCGCGATCGCCGTGGGTTACCCGATGGTGATCTGGGAGTCGCTGTTCGCCGGTTGGTCGTTGCGGCTGAAGCCGGAGATGGACGTGCTGACACCGTTGGCGCGCTTTGTCCCCTTCACCCTGGGCTTCTACCTCGCCTTCAAGCTGGGCGACATGGCCTACCGCGGTACCTACACCTACCTGGGCGATGGTTCGCTGCAGAGCCGGTGCTGGTTGCTGGAGGTCGGCGGTGGCGTGGTCCTGCCGCTGGTGCTGCTGAGCGTGCGTCGCGTCCGCCAGTCCCCGGGCTGGCTGTTCGCCTGCGCCTCACTGGTGGTCTTCGGCGTCATCTTCAATCGCGTCAACGTCTTCCTGGTCGGCTACCGGCCCCCCTACGCCACGCACACCTACACCCCGGCCTTCTGCGAGTGGGCCGTCACCATCGGCCTGATCGCCTGTCTGATGCTCATCTACCGCCTCGTGGTGACCTTCCTCCCTGTGATCAGCCAGCCCAAGCTCAAGGCAACCGCATGATGGCCTGCACACTGCGCCTTTCCGGGGCGGTAGCCCTCCGGGTGTTGACGGTGGCTGGTGCCGTGTTGGCGGGCGCTGCACTGCGGGCGGGCGAGGCGGTTCCCGCCGCGCCCGCCGCGGCCCAGGCTGCCGTCTCTCCGGCCGCCATTCAGGCCACGGACCTGGGCCCGGACCAGGTGCTGCTCGGGCAGCTTGCGGACCAGTACGAGCCTGTCCCCTTTGATCACAAGACGCACGCGAAGATGGCGCAGATGTGGGACGGCTGCGTGACCTGCCACCACCGCCCGCCGCAGGCAGGGTCCGCACCCGGCACGGCCGCGCTGGCGGGAGCGCCGCTGCCTGATCAGGACACGGCCACGAGCATCCCGGCCTGCCGTTCCTGTCACGCCGTTGATCAGGCCACCGCCGATATCCGCCTGCCGGCGCTCAAGGGGGCCTATCACCGGCAGTGCCTCAACTGCCACAAGGAGTGGATGCACGAAAACGCCTGCGAGGTCTGTCACCGGCCCCGCCAAGCGAACGGCGAGAAGGCCATCACCCCGACGCGCGATGACATCCTCGGCCGCATGCACCCCCCGATTCCGGAGCCGGAGGCGCACCTGTACCGGGCGCGCTACACGCCGGCCGACGGTCCCAATGTCCTCTTCCGCCACAAGGAGCATACCGCGACCTTCGGGCTGCGCTGCACGGTCTGCCACCGTCACGACAACTGCTCCCACTGCCATGACCCCAGCGGCGACAAGACCGCGCAGAAGCCGCTGCGGCCCGGGCTGACCTGGGCCGAGTCACACGGGCCCTGCATGAGCTGTCACCAGCAGGACCGCTGCCGCGACTGTCACTACAAGGACAACGCGCAACCCCCGGCCGAGTTCACCCACGCGGCCCGCAGCGGCCAGGAACTGGACGCGAATCACGCGACGCTGCCCTGTGCCCAGTGCCATGCACAGTTACGGACCCAAACCCCGCCGACGTGTGGCGATAGCACCTGTCACAAGAGTGGCACGGTGACCTTCCCCGCCAAGCGCCCCGGGGCCTACGCCCCACCGGCGCCGGCGACGGTGGCCCCCGCCGCGCTAGACGTGGCCCCGGCGCCGCCAGCCCCGGCCCAGTGAGGCGAGCATGAACGGATGTGCGAGATGAGAGGTGTGCCGTGAAACGGTTCGTTCTTCTCCTGGTTTGTCTGAGCCTGGGCGCGGCCGCGCCGGCCAGCGCCGCCGAGGCGCGGCCGCCCAAACCGACCACGGCGACCGAGCTTGCTGGCTGCACTGCCGCCGAGTGCCACGGGAACGTCAGGAAGTCCGCCTTCGTCCATGGTCCCGTGGCCACAGACGGGTGTGATTCCTGCCATCGGCTGGTCGACCCGGCCACGCACAGGTTCGAGGTCTGGCGCCAGAAGGCGGAGCTCTGTACCTTCTGCCACGACTGGGTCCCGATCCCCGCTGACCGGCCCGTGGTCCACAAGCCCGTTCTGGCCGGCGATTGCCTGGGCTGCCACAGTCCGCACGGCGGTCCGGGGAAGAGCCTGCTGCGGGAGGAGAACATGGCCACGCTCTGCGGCCGTTGTCACGACCCCACCGCGATGCGCCGGCGCTTTGTTCACCAGCCGGTCAAGGATGGCGATTGCCGTGGCTGCCATCAGCCGCACGCCTCACGCTACCCCAAGTTGGTCGATGCGGCCGGCACCGACCTCTGCCTGCGCTGCCATAAGGATTTCGGGGTGCAGATGGCCAAGGCCAAAGTGCGCCACAAGGCCACCGAGAAGGGCTGTGCCGAGTGTCACGATGTGCATGGCAGCGACTTCCCGAAACACGTCGTCGCCAGTCTGCCGGATCTCTGCCTGCGCTGTCACCAGAACGTCAAGGCCGACACCGCCAAAGCGACGCACAAACACCCGGCGGTGATGAGCGAGCGCGGTTGCATGAGCTGCCATACCGCCCACGCCGGGGACCTCGACTGCCTGCTCAGCGATCTGCCCATCAAGGTCTGCATGAGCTGTCACAAGGACCCGATCAAGCACCAGGACGGCACCTCCATCGCGGTGCCGGAGCTGGTCGACGCGACCAACTTCCGCCACGGTCCCGTCCGCGACGGCCAGTGCGGCGGTTGTCACAGCATCCATGGCGGCGACAAGCCCTTGCTGCTGCGGCGCACCAACGCCACGCGTTTCTACGAGGCCTATTCCGAGAAGAACTACGATCTCTGCTTCTCCTGCCACACCCCGGCGCTGGCGCGCGATGAGCGCACCGCGACGCATACCGGCTTCCGCAACGGCGACCTCAATCTGCACACCCTGCACGTGAACCAGAAACGGGGGCGCAACTGCAGCGTCTGCCACTCCACCCACGCCTCGCGCCAAGCGCAGTTGGTCCGCGATACGGCGCCCTTCGGCGCCTGGCAGTTGCCGATCATTTTCAGCAAGACGGCCACCGGTGGCACCTGCAAAGCGGCCTGCCACGCCGATTACGCCTACGACCGCGTAACCCCGGCGGCGCGTCCGCATGGTGAGCTCGTGGAACCGCCGCCGCCCGCCATCAGTGCGGACCCGACGGTGCCCCTGGAAGCCCGCTGGTCGGGCCAGGACATGGCGGGTGCCGAGGTGCGCATCCCCAACCCCGACTGGCCCATCGTGCTCCTCTTCCTGCGTGCTGACCAGGCCCCCAGCGAGCACGTGACCCGGATGGTCACCGCGGCCCTGCGGCAGGTGCCTTCGGCCCGCGCCCTGGTGGTGCTCAGCGGGCTCCGCGCCGCCGAGGACGCCAAGGCCTTGGCCCGCGAGAAACGTCTGCCGTGGCCGCTGATCGTCGATGGCGAGGCGGCCTTCTCGGAGCAACTGGGCGTGTTCTCCTGGCCGACCACCCTGGTGGTGGGGCGCGATGCGAGCATTGTGGCCCACGTCGCCGGAGCGCCGCTCTCCCTGACCGCCGATCTGCAGAGCTACCTGGCCTTCGCAACGGGCCAGATTGACCGCGCCGAGATGAGCCGGCAACTGGTTAGTCGGACGGTCGTCAGCGAGGGGGTCGACCAGCAGGCGAAGTGGCATTTGCAGATGGGGCAGAAGCTGTTTGGCGAAGGCCGGCTTGAGGAGGCCCGTGTCCTGCTCGCTGAAGGCCTGCGCATGGCCCCGGAGATGGCCCCGGTCCGCGTCGCCCTCATCAACGTGCTCGTCGAACTGAAGCAGCCCGGGCAGGCTAATGCGCTGCTCGTCAAGCTGGCCAAGGACGCCGTCCCCGCCTGGCAGGCCGACCTGCTCGCCGCCAAGATCGCGGTCGCCGGCGACCAGTGGGCCGAGGCCAGGCGCTTGCTCACGCCGCTGCTCGAAAGCCGTAACGAACTCGCCGAGGTCCACTTCCTCATGGGCAAGGTCTACGAACAGGCCAACGACTGGCCGAGCGCCGCCAACGCCTACCGTGCGGCGCATGAGCGTTCCGGGAACTGAGCCCGCGCCAGGCCGCGGGCCGTACAGGGGGACCAGTAGTCGATGAAACGCATTCTGGTGACGGGCTCCGCGGGCGAGATCGGCAGCGCGCTCCTGCCGCAGTTGGCCAAACGCTACGACGTGACCGGCTTCGACCTCCGTCCCCCCGTCGGGCCTCTGAAGGCGCTGCAGGGCGACCTGACCGACTACGCCGCGGTCGCGGCCGCCGCCGAGGGCATGGACGCGATCGTGCACATGGCGGCGCTGCTCTGCCGGCCCGAGGCGGACCGGTCCATCGACCTGAACGTCAAGGCCACGGCAAACGTCCTGCAGGCGGCGGTGGACAAGGGCGTGCGGCGCGTCGTCTACTGCAGCACGGTCTGGGCCTCAGGCCATGGCTTCACCGAGCCGTATCTGCCGATCGACGAGGCGGTGCCCTGCCAGCCGGTCTGCATGTATGGCCAGACCAAATGGATGGGTGAGCTGATGGTGGACTGGTACGCGCGGATGCACGGATTGCAGACGGTGATCATCCGCTTCTGCGGCTACCAGCACGTCAAGGGCTACACCGCCGAGGGGACGATCGACTGGGCGCAGGCGGACCTGCCTGCGCTGTTCGGGCGCTACCTGCAGGCCGGCCACAAGCTGATGAACCCGGCTGATCTGGGCGCGGCCTTCGGCCAGGCCCTCGAGAAACCGGACGCGGCGGGGCAGCGCTTCATCGTCGGCGTCAGCACTCCCTACGTGGCCGCGGATGCGGCCGGGTTGCGTTCGCTACCGGGCGCCGTGATCGAGCGCTACTACCCCGGCGTGCCGGCCTGGCTTGAGGCGCAGGGCCTGCCCCTGCCGTCGATGCCTTACTTCTTCAACCACGAGAAGACACGCTCACTGCTGGGCTTTCGTAGCCAGCACGATCTGGGTGACCTGGTTCGGCTCTATCGGCAGTGGCAAGGGAGTCGCTGACCATGTCACGCGTCGCGATCACCAGGGTCGGCACCGACGTGGTGGCGGCCTTCGCAACGGCCATGGAGCAGGCGGGTTGCGTGGGCCTGATCCAGCCCGGCCAACGTGTCCTCGTCAAGCCCAACTGGAATGCCTGCGCCGTCGCCGGCTCGACGAAGCTCGCCGTGGTCCTGGCGGCCTGCCGCTGGGCGCAGGCGCAGGGGGCGGGCGAGGTGCTGGTCGGCGAAGGCCCCGTCCCGGTCGGACGCGAGCGTATCGACAGCTACCTGGCGGAGCTGGGCGCGCTGGCCGCCCTGGCCGAGATCGGGGTCGGTTTCGTGCTGTTCGATGAGGCCGAGCACGTCCTCTTCCGCGACACCCCGGACTTGCCGCCGGAGATCGGCATCGCGCGGCTCGCCCTGGAATGCGATGTGCTGATCAACTTGCCGATGCTCAAGGTCCACAGTTGCTGCCTGACGACCCTGTGCGTCAAGAACCTGAAGGGCTGCCTGCGGCCCGTCGACAAGATGGCCTTCCACCGCCTCGGGTTGCTGCCGGCCGTGGTGGCGCTGAACCGGCTGATTCCGTCGCAGATCAACGTCATCGATGCGCTCGAGGCGATGGCGGGCGACCATAACAGCGGTCGCCTGGTGCCGCTGGGGCTACTGATCGCCAGCCGCGACCGCGTGGCGGCGGATGCCGTCGGCAGTGCGCTGATCGGGCTGCCCTCGGGCAAGGTGCCGCTGCTGAAGCTGGCAGCGGCAGCGGGCCTGGGCGAGCACTGCGTGGAAGCGCTTGAGATCGTCGGTGAAGCCCTGGTGCCGCAGCGCCTGGAACTGCCCCAGGACGCGCTCAAACGCCACTATCCGAACCTGGACATCCAGGACGAAGGCGCCTGCAGCGCCTGCCGGGCGGCGTTGATGGACGGGCTCTTCACCGCGGGTGCCGAACGGCAGGTCACGCAGATCGCCCTGGGGGCGCACTCCACGGTGGCCGCCGGGGCGTTGGTGCTGGGCAACTGCCTCAGCTCCTACTTCCCCCACCGCGCCCACGTCCCCGGTTGTCCCCCTGTCGGCAAGGCGGTCGCCCGAGCGCTTGCCGGGAAAGAGTAGTGCCGCATGACGCCACGGGTGCAGGAGCGCTTCGCGCGGGCCAAAGAGCGGCACGGGTCGTTTTGGCAGCGCCGGCAGTGGTGGGGTGAGGCGCTGCGCGCCAGCGCCGGTCGGCCGGCCGCCGTGCGGCTCGCCCTGGCCCTGGAGAACCTGCTCCGCCAACTCCCGGTGGAGATCCAGGCGGGCGAGTTGATCGTCGGCCTCCATCCGGAAAGCGAGCCCCCCGCGACCCCGCCCGCCTGGATGTCCCTGATGCCGAGCCAGGAGCCGCGGCGCCGGCCGGAGGAACGCGCCGCGCTGAGCGCGGGCGTGTTCACCTCCGGCCACAAGACCGGCCATCTGACCCCGAACTTCCGGCGCTTGCTCGCGTCGGGCTTCGACGGCGTGCTGCAGCAGATCGAAGCGCCGCGCCCCGAGGCGACGGCGGCGCAACGTTGCGAGCGCGAGGCGATGGCCATCGCCGTGCGCGCCGCCTCGCACCTCAGCGAACGCTATGCCGAATGCGCCCGCGGCCTGGCGGCCGGCGAGGCGGACCCGACCCGGCGCGCCGAGCTCGAGACCGTGGCCGTCGTCTGCCAGCACGTCGCCCACGGGCCGGCGCGCGGGCTGCAGGAGGCCCTGCAGCTCACCTGGTTCGCCTATCTGATCGAGTGCATGGAGGAGGGCGAGAGCACCGCCGCCTTCGCCCTCGGCCGTTTCGACCAGTACCTCTGGCCGTACTGGCAGGCCGACCGCGCCGCCGGCCTGTCCCGAGACGCCGCCGCCGAGCTGGTCGCCTGCTTCTGGGTCAAGCTCAACGAGTTCTCAGGCCTGCAGGTGCTGAACCTGACCCTCGGCGGCACGGCAAGCGCAGGCGGGTCGGGTACGGAGACTCCGGTTCGTAGTTCCGCGTTCACGCGGTCTGAGGCGGTCGCGTCAGCGCCGGGCCGCGCCGCCGCCGGCGGCGGCGATGCGGTCAACGAACTCTCTTTCGTCTGCCTGGAGCTGATGGACGAGTTCCGCAGCTTCATCCCCAGTCTGTCGGTGCGCTGGCACGCGGGCCTGGATCCCCGCTTCTTCCGCCGTGCTACGGCCCTTGCCACCCGCGGCTTCGGCCAGCCGGCCTTCTACGGCGACCCGGCGGTCATCCAGGCCATGACCGCGGCCGGCGTCGCCGCGCGGGACGCCGTCGACGTGGTGCCCGGCGGTTGCGTCGAGCTCGGCGTCGAGGGCTGTTGCCACCCGTGGGTTGGGAATTTCTTCAACCTGCCCAAGTGCCTGGAGCTGGCGCTGCACGACGGCGTCGAGCCCCGTACGGGCGAGCGCCTGGGGCCGGCGACGGGCAGGCTGGCGGCACTGGGGACGTTCGCGGCGCTCTGCGCGGCGTATGAGAGGCAGGTCGCCTACTTCCTTGAGCTGATGGCAGGCTCGGACAACACCACGGACGCCCTGGCCGGTGAATACAGCCCATTCCCCTTCCTCTCCGCCCTTGTCGATGACTGCAGCGAGCGCGGCCTGGACATCACCCAAGGCGGCGCCCGCTACAACTTCACCGAGGTTCAGGGCATCGGCCTGGCTCACGTCGTCGACTCGCTGCTCAATCTCCGCCACCTCGTCTACGAGACTGCCGAGATTGGGTTGGAAGATATTGTTGCTAAGGTAGATGCGGATTTCCAAGGCGACGACTCGCTGCGCCGTCGCCTGCAGTCGCTGCGGCCGGCGTACGGCCATGGCGACCCAGCCGCCCAGGAGCTGGTCCGGCGTGTGGCGCATGGGTTCTTCACGGCGGTCGAGCGCTCCAGCAATCCGCGCGGCGGGCCGCACCGGGCCGGGCTGCTGGTCTGGACGCTGTACCATGAGTGGGCCGACTGTGTCGGGCCGCTGCCGGACGGGCGCCGCCGCGGCGAGGCCCTGGTCTCCAGCATCGGCCCGCGCGCCGAGGTGGTCATCGACAGCCCCACCTCCGTCCTGCACGACGTCACCGCCTTCGATCACTGGCGCTGCACCGGCGCCCTGACTCTCAACCTGCGCTTCAGCCACGCCGCCGTTGCCAACGACAACGGCCTGGCGGCCCTCGAAGCCCTGCTGCGCGTCTACTTCGAGAAGGGCGGGATGCAGGTCCAGATCAACGTGGCCGACAGCGCCCTCCTGCGCGCCGCCCAGGCGAACCCCGCCGCCCATGCCGACCTGGTCGTGCGCGTCAGCGGCTTCGCGGCGCGCTTCGTGACCCTCAGCGCCCGCATGCAGGACGAGATCATCGCCCGGACCGAGCTGAGAACAGGAACCTGAGGGGGGAGCCTATGGGTACGAATGGGAGGAATGGGAATCATGGGAAGGATGAGGGGCACCGTGGCACCGGCCCCGTTCCGCCGCATCACTCCTATCCGTCCCATGCTTCCCATTTCCCTCCCAACCCCCATCCCATTATCCCGCCGCGCGGGGATTACCGGACGCTGCTGTCCTTCCAAAAGGCGGAAGTGGTCTACGACATCACCTTCCGCTTTGTGCGTACGGCTCTCGGGCGAGGCGACCGCACGGCTGACCAGATGCTCCAGGCCGCGCGCTCCGGCAAGAAGAACGTCCTCGAAGGCAGCAAGGCAGGGCGGACCTCCAAAGAGATGGAGATCAAGCTGACCGGGGTGGGCCGGGCCAGCCTTGAGGAGTTGCTCGACGATTTCCTGGACTACTTGCGTGCCCGTGACCTGCCCATCTGGGACAAGGACTCCAGGGAGTGCCGCACACCAGCCGCGGGTCGCCGCTTCGCCCCCTTCTTCCTATGACTCCCATTCCTCCCATAGCTCCCATCCTCACCAGCCCCGCCGCCCCAACCAACCCGAGGCCCAGCCATGAAGCCGGGGTGGGAGACAAAGACGCTGGAAGAACCGAAGAAGTCGTTGTTGCATCAGGCATTCACGGGGGCGCCATGACGGACAGCACCCATGCTGGGCAGGCGATACCTGGGAACGCCAATCTCCCGATTGGCAGCCTCGGAGCCACTCAGGAGAGTGGCGTTCCCGGGGGCTGGACCAGGGGAAACTGACGCCGCTGCTGCGCTTGAAGTGCCCCAACGTCAGCGTTGAGGCCGAGGCGCGCCAGTGCCGATACGACGTCCCGCTGGAGCGTCGCGAGCACGTGAGCAGAGAAAGGCACGGCCGATGGTAGCCTCGCAACCCATCCATTCGACGGAGCACTTCTGGTACCGCCTGCAGCCCGCGGGGCTGTACATCGACTCCCAGCGCGGCAGCCTGGCCTTCGGCCACGCCGATGGGCAGCTCTTCCTATCCACGGACTGCGGCCACACCTGGCCGCACCGCGCCGCCTTCCCCGAAGCCCGCAGCATTACCTTCAGTTGCATCCTGCAGAGCGGCACCGTCGTCTTCGGCACCGGGGCGCGGCTCTACCGCAGCACCGACCGCCTGCGGACGATCGAGCCGGTCACGCTGCAGAACGCCGATGGCTCCGACTACCTGCCGCATACGCCGCAGAACCCAGCCCGGCCCGGCTGGTACTTCCACACCCTCGTGGGCACCAACTCCTGGCTGGTTAACGGCGTCGAGATGCTGGTCTGGGGGAACTACTGCAACGTCATGGGCGGCGCGGCCCCGGTCAACATCTACTACTCGGTCGACGGCGGCCGCACCGTCAAGATCGCCTACGCCTTCGGCCAGGACCCCTACTTCCGCGACGACGGCTCCGAGGGCGGCGGCGCCACCGGCACCCTGCTGGGCGATCCCGCCAACCCGGTCATCTGCCGCCATCTGCACACGGTGGTCTACAACCCTGCCGAGAGCGCCTTCTATGCCTGCACCGGCGACGGCGACCGCCCCGAGGGCTTCGAGTGCCACTGGCTGCGCGGGACCTACGACGCGGGGCGCGACCACTGGGACTGGCAGGTCATCATCTCGGACCACCTGAACTCGCGCTACAAGGCCGGCGGCATCAGCTTCGTCGACGGAGACCTGTACTGGATCAGTGATTCCAATGGCCCCGAGCCCTACGACCGCGGCATCTTCCGCTGCGCCCCCGCCGACATCGCCCACCGCGAGCGGCACACGCTGCTGTTCAACCCGCAGGTCGAATCCGGGAGCATGATTATTCAGGACAACGTCATCCTGGCCGCGCACTGCGGGCCGGCCTCGCCGCTCAACACCGGCTTCATCGTCTCCCTGGATGGCGGGCAGACCTGGGCAGAGCACGACCTGAAGGAGTTCGGCAAACGCTGTCCGACCCTTTTCCACGAGCGCAATAGCGAGGGCTGGTTCCGGGTGGACTTGCGCTCGGGGTGGATCGACTACGCCGAGGTGCTGTTCATCAAGCCGAAACCGGCCTGACGCCGGCCTGGTTTGCGTGCCAGGGTGGCGGCGCCATAGTGCAGAGGACATAACACCGCCAACCAAGGCCCCGGTTGCTGTGACCGGGCCCGCCGCGGCAGGAGGCAGCGAAGCCCTATGCAGTTCATTGATGTGAGCGGACGTTTCGGGGTCGCACTGAACCGGCACTGCGGGTTTCCGACCGCCGCGGCCGTCCTCGGGCACCTCGACCACCTCGGCATCGACCGCGCCGTGGTCTTCAACGTCGAGGGCCGCGAGAGCAGTTGTCCCTTTGTGAACCGCAAGACGCTCGAAGTGCTCGAGCGCACGCCGGGTGCCGCGGCGCGCCTGATTCCCGCCTTCAGCATCTCGCCGGTGATGCTGGGCGCAGACGGCAGCGTCGCCGAGCTGCGTCGGCAGGTCGAAGCCCATGCCCCGGTGCTGCACTTCACGCGCGGCCTGTCGGGCTACTACCTGGCGCAATGTGACCCGATCTTCGCCGCCCTGGGTGACTTGCGGCCGCTGGTGATCATGGACTACGGCGACACGGAGCGGCAGGACCTGCTGGAGACCGCCGAGCGGCACCCGGAGGTGACCTTTCTGCTGACCGACACCAGTTGGGGACGCATGCCCCACGTCATCGACCTTATGGCGCGCCGTCCCAACCTCTGCGTCGAGACCTCGTGGCTGCACACGATCGACGACCTCGAGATCCTCTGTGAACGCTTCGGTGCGGAACGGGTGTTCTTCGGTGCCGGCGAGCGCGCCAACAACGGTGCGGCCATCGCGGCGCTGCTGGATGCCCCCCTGTCCGCCGCCGCCAAGGCCAAGATCGCCGGTGGCAATGCCGAGCGGCTTCTGGGTCTGCCGCCACGCCCGGACCTCCGGCGCGGCCCCTCGCGCCTGGATGGCAACTCGCTGTGGCAGAGCCTGCTGGCCGGGCGGCCACTGCCGGCCGAGGTCATCGATGTCCATGGTCACCTCGGCGCCAGCGGCGGCTACGTCGTCAAACGCAACGACCTGGAGTCGCAGGTGCCCGCGGCGCTGGCCATGCAGCAACGTCTCGGCGAGCGTACCTTGATCGTCTCCGGGCTCAACGCCCTGATCGGCGACCCGGTGAGCGGCAACGTCGAGTTGGAGCAGGCCCTGACGCCTTACGGGGAGAGCTTCCGCGGCTACTTCAGCTTCAACCCGAACCAGGCCGAGGCCCTCACCGCGCAGTTTGACGAGGCCTTTGCCCGGCCCTTCTTCGTCGGCTTCAAGACCCTCTGCGACTACTGGCGCCTCCCGATCACGGACCCGCGCTTTGCGCCCATGTTCGAGTATGCCAACCAGCACCGCTTGCCGATCCTGCATCACACCTGGGGCGGCATCTACGACTCGCCGGGGCTCTTCACCGATCTGGCCCTCCGCTACCCCGACGCCCAGTTCATCCTGGGGCACTCCGGCGGCGGCAACGACGGGCGGCGCGAGGCGGAGGTCCTGGCCGCGGCGAATGCCAATGTCTGGCTGGAGTGGTGCGGCTCGTTCTGCTCGACCATCCCCTGGGAGGAATCGTTCACCCGCGTCAGCCCCGCGAAGATGCTCTTTGGCACCGATGGCATGCTGCACAACCCGGTCTGGGAGCTGGGCCGGCTGCTGTCGCTGGACCTGCCCGAGGCGCAGATCCGCCCCATGCTCGGCGAGACCATGCAGGGCATCCTGGCGCGCCGGCGCTAGCGTGCGTAGCCGCGGAAAGGGCTCATCATCATGGCCAAGAGAACCATCGTGTTCGCCGAATCCCTCTACGACGGTCGCACGCTGCAGCAGGGGGTATCGGTGGTGGTCGAGGGGGACACCATCGTCGACGTGGTGAGCCGCAAGCTGAAGGCCAGCGTCAACGGCGTGGTCACGCCCGCCTTCATCGATGCCCACTCGCACATCGGCATGGCGCGTTACGGCGAGCCCGGCGCCGAGGATGAGGTCAACGACCGCACTGACTCCTTCCTGCCGCTGTCCGATCCGCTCAACAGCGTCTACTTCGACGACGCTGCCCTGGCCGAGGCCGTGGACTTCGGTGTGCTCTACAGTTGCATCGTTCCCGGTAGTGGCAACCTCCTGGGCGGCAAAGCGATGGTGATCCGTACCTTCGCCCCGGACCGGCGTACGGCGCTCTATAAGGACTACGGCTACAAGATGGCGCTGGGCTACAACCCGCGCTCCGCCACCGATTGGAAGGGGACGCGCCCCAACACCCGCATGGCGGTCTACGGCATGCTGGAGAAGCGCTTCGATCAGGTCCTGCACAAGCAAGCCAAGGCTGACCTCGCCCTGGCGAAGCGGCGCCGGGAACTCGATGAGAAGGCCAGGGAAAAGCAACTGACGGCGGCGGCGGTGGCCGCCGAGACGGCGCTGCTCGAGCAGGAAGCCGCCCTCGAGTTCGACAGCGAGGACCGTGCCTTCCTGGAGATCCTCATCGGGAAACGCCCGGTGAAGGTCCACGTCCACAAGGAAGACGACGTCATCTACCTCATTGGACTGGTGCAGAAGTACGGCCTGAAGATCACGGCCGACCACCTGGGCGATGTCCATCGCGCTGAGATCTTCGCAGAACTCGCCAAGCACGACATCCCGATCGTCTACGGCCCCCTGGGATCCTTCCCGTACAAGGTCGAGCTCAAGCATGACGACTACCGCAATGCCGGCGTGCTGCTGGCCTCCGGGGCCCCTTTCGGCCTGATGACCGACCACCCCGTCATCATGACCCCGATGTTGCGCGACAGTCTGAAGTACTTTCTGATCGCGGGCATGAAGCCGGAGGAGGCGCTCGGCGTCATCACCCTGCGCAACGCCCGCCTGCTCGGGCTCGAGGCCCGGCTGGGCTCGGTCGAGGTCGGTAAGCTGGCCAGCCTCGTGGTTTGGGACCGCGATCCGCTGCACCTGGCCGCCTTCCCCCACACCGTCATGGCCGAAGGCCGCCTGCTGCGCCGGGACGGCAAGCGGGTGCCATGAGAGCAGAGCCGTCGGCACCCCGTCCCATGGAAAGCCCAGAGGCTGTAGCGGTTTAGGCTGTGGGCTATTAGGTTACAGCGCCGGACCCGGATGCGGAAACGCCAAACGCACCGACGTAAGACCTAACCGTCTACAGCCTGAGTACCTAACAGCCTTGGCGTCCTGTGGGACGCCTGTGACCCGCAGGAGACGACAGCGATGCCCGCGACCCGCCCCAACATTGTCTTCTTCTTCACCGACGACCAGCGCTTCGACACCATCGCCGCGCTGGGGAATACGGTGGTGCAGACGCCGCACATGGACCGCCTGGTACGCTCGGGGGTCGCCTTCACGCAGGCGCACATCCCCTGCGGCACGAGTGGGGCGGTGTGCATGCCCAGCCGGGCCATGCTGCACAGCGGCCGGACTCTGTTCCACCTGCAGGGGGCAGGGGAGTCGATCCCCGAGGCGCACACGACCTTGGGCGAGGCGCTGCGCGGCGCTGGCTACCGCACCTTCGGCGTCGGTAAGTGGCACAACGGCCCGGCCTCCTACCAGCGCAGCTTCGGCGCCGGCGACGACATCTTCTTCGGCGGCATGGCCGACCACTGGAATGTCCCCGTCTGCCCCTACGATCCCACCGGCCGCTATGAGTACCGCGCCGCCTATGTCGAGTCCTTCATGACCGACAACGCCGTGCGCTACCGGCTCTGCGAGCACGTCCACCCCGGGCGCCACTCCAGCGAGCTGATCGCCGATGCCGGGCTTGCCTTCCTCGAGCAGGCCGACGCCGCACAGCCATTCTTCATGTACCTGTCGTTCCTGGCGCCGCACGATCCCCGGACCATGCCCAGGGAGTTCCTTGAACACTATGCCCCGGACCGCCTCGAACTGCCGCCCAACTTCGCCGCCGAGCACCCCTTCGATACCGGCGCCCTGCGCATCCGCGACGAGTTGCTGGCGAGCCTGCCCCGCCAGCCCGCCGAGGTCCGCCGGCACCTCGCCGAGTACTACGGCATGATCTCGCACCTGGATGCCAACATCGGCCGGGTTCTGGCGGCCCTCGATGCGCGCGGGTTGACCGAGAACACGCTCTTCATCCTGGCCGGCGACAACGGCCTCGCCCTCGGCCAGCACGGGCTGATGGGCAAGCAGAACTGCTATGACCACAGCGTGCGGGTACCCTTGGTCTTCGCCGGGCCCGGCCTGCCGCGCGGTGTGCGTTCTGAGGCCTTCGCCTACCTCTTCGATATCTTCCCGACCCTCTGCGAACTGACCGGGACGCCGATCCCGGCCAGCGTCGAGGGCACTAGCCTCGTGCCGGCGTTGCGCTGCCCGCAGGAACCCCTCCGCGACACGCTCTACTTCGCCTACACCGATACGCAACGGGCCGTCAAGGACCGGGAGTTCAAGCTGATCGAGTACGTCATCCAAGGGCGCCGCACCATGACGCAGTTGTTCTGCCTGGCCACGGACCCGTGGGAGCGCTGCAATCTGGCCGGCGACCCGGCGCACGCGGGTACCGTGGCGCGCTTGCGGCAGGAGCTGTACCGCTGGCGCGAGGCCTGGGACGACGAAGCCAGCCCCTGGGGGCAGACCTACTGGCAGGGCTACGGGCAGCCGTCATGAGGGCGCGGCCGGTCTACCTGCGGCGGCTCCTGCACCTGGCGCTCGTCTGGGGGCTCGGAACGAGCGCTTGGACGGCCCCAGGTGCCGACGGCGGGCCGGTGCCGGCGGCCCCGGCGCCAGGTACCGACGCCAGCCTGGCGCTGGCCATCGGCGCCAGCCTCGCCCGCAGCCATGACCTCGGCTCGGCCTTGGCCGCGGCCTTCGTCTCCGCCCCGAATGCCCGCCTGGCCATCGACGCCAGCACCGACCCCGCACCGGTCGAACTGGCGGCGCTGGGGGTGGACGAGCAACTCCGCCTTGAGGTCGGGCCGCCGGCGGCGTCACTGCTGGTGTGGATCCTCTGGCCACGGGCGGCGGTCGGGGCGAGCCCGGTGCCGCGCGGTTCGATCCTCTTCCTGCACGGCATCTGCTCGTCGCGACTCGAGCACCTGGGCCACGCGCGCCACGTCGCGGCGCTGGGTTATACCGCCATCCTGCCCGACCTGCGCGGCCAGGGCCGTTCGACGGGGGCCTGGCTGACCTATGGCTGGCAGGAGGCCCGTGATCTGCGGCAGGTCCTCGATCAACTCCTGCGCCGGGGGGTGATTCAGGAGCCCCTGGGCGTGTTTGGCGCCTCCTATGGCGCGGCCACGGCCCACCTGCTGGCCGCCAGCGAGCCGCGGCTCGCGGCCGTGGTCAGCGTGGCCTCCTACACCTCGATGCGGGAGGTCGTGCCGCAGTACGTCCGCGAGTTTGTCCCCCTTCTGGCAAGCATGGTCAGCCCACAGGCTATCCAGGACGCGGTGACGGCCGGCGGCCAGATGGCAGGCTTCTCTCCCGATGCCGCCAGTCCGCTCGCGGCGGTCCAGCAGCACCGGGTTCCGACGCTGTTCCTGCATGGGGAGAAGGATGGCAGCATCCCCTACCAGCATGCGGAGCAACTGGCGGCCGCGGCCCTGGGGCCTTGCCGTTTGCTGGCGGTCCCTGGCGGCAGCCACTTCTGCGGCGGGTCGGATTTCGTTCGCGCCCAGGCCGAAGCGTGGTTTGATCTGCATCTGCGTCGGCCGCCGGACGTACGGTAACGGACCTGGAAGGTGGAGGTGGAGCCGAGCCGACGCTCGGCGGTCCCAGGGAATGGAGGTGGAGCCGAGCCGACGCTCGGCGGTCCCAGGGAATGGAGCCGAGCCGACGCTCGGCGGTCCCAGGGAATGGAGGTGGAGCCGAGCCGACGCTCGGCGGTCCCAGGGAATGGAGGTGGAGCCGAGCCGACGCTCGGCGGTCCCAGGGAATGGAGGTGGAGCCGAGCCGACGCTCGGCGGTCCCAGGGGATGGAGCGACTGCGGTAGAGGGCCTCAGCGCGCCGTCGCGAGCCGCTCGATGGCGCGGGCGATGGCCTCGCGCTGGGCGGCGATGGGGGCGGGGTCCGTGGTCCACTGCGTCAAGCTGGCGCTGATGGTGGGGGGTACCGTCAGCAGCGCCTCGTAGCCGGCGGCGTCGGCAGCGGCCAGACTGGCCCGCCGGGCCGCCAGTAGCCGTTTGAGCAGGTGCAGGTACTCGACGTCCTCGACGCCGTCGCGCAGCGCTTCCCAGCGGATGCTGGAAACCGGTCCCGCCAGCACGGCCTCGGCCTGGGTGCCGTCGGCGGCGGCCTCGGGCGGGTAGAGGAAGCGGCCGTCGCCCACATTCCAGCGCTGCCTCTCGCCAGGCTTGGTATCGTAGCCGCTCACCCAGCTCATGCTGTCGGTGTACGGGTTCTGCAGCGCACTCGGATAGGCGCTGGCGCTGTGCCAGTAGGCGGCCTCCCAGATCAGGATGCCATCGACGTTCTCCTGCCAGGTTTGCCACAGCCAGACGCGCAGATCGGTGGCGGCGCGGTCGATGAAGTTGGCGACGTAGGGCGCTTTGGGGGCGCAGCAGATGTACCAGGTGTAGAGGTCGCCAGCCTGCTGCCGGGCCGCGGCGAATGGACGCCGATGCGAGTCCATGATCGGGCACCAGGCATCAATCTGGTCAATGAAGACGTCCTCCGCCCCCAGATTCATCGGGACCATGCGGCGCAGGCCGGGGAAGTGCGCCTTCAGCAACCGCAACTGATCGACCACAAAGGGGTAGTCTTTTTCGGCGGGTTCGTCGAAGGGGTAAACCACGGCCCGCTCCAGCCAGCCCCGTTCGGCAAGATGGGCGCGGGCCGCGCTGCACCAGGCCTGGAACAGCGCCAGATGCTCGGGCGTACCCTGCTCAAAGCCCTGCAGCACGCCCGGGGTGCGTGCCTGGAAGGTCCCGCCGCCGAGGCCGGGCACGCTGAAGACGAAGGCGTTGAAGTGGTACTGCTCGAAAGCGCGGGTCATGGCCTGGTCCCAGGCGCTCCAGTCGAAGGCGATTTCCGGGTTGAGCCCCGTCGGCCGTGCGGCCTCGAAGCCGCCGTCGCGCAGCAGTTCCTTGCCCGTCCCGCTATCGAGCAGCGACACGTCGTCGATCCACACCTGGCCGGTCCGTTCGCCCTGCTCGCTCCAGCCGCAGCCCTGGACCATGGGGCGAAACGCCACGGCGCCCGCGGGGAACTCGGAGACGGTCCGTTCGTAGGCCCGCCAGGCGGTCGACGGCGCCAGTTCCAGGTGCAGGTTGTGGTTGGGGATATGCGCGCCGGCGGCGTCCAGGTAACAGAGGTACACATAGGCCGGCACGTCGGGGCGCTCGGTCCGGTACCACAGGGCGAGCTTGAGCGGCTGGCCCGACAAGGGCAGGGGCTCCCCGTAGGTCGCGCTCGGGTTGGTCGTGGTGCTGGCATCCTGAACAAGCAGGGCACCGGCTCCCCCGTGCGCCGCCGCGACCACCTTCCCCCCCTCCCAGAGCAGGCCAGTCTTGAAGGTGTATGAGAGCCCGTCCAGCGGGGCGGGGTTGTATGGGCTGATGCGGTGTTCGCTGAAGCTGCGCAGGTACTTGTCGAGCACGGTGCGCCGGTCACCGTCGCTCTTCAGGTTGTGATAGCGCACGACGTTCCCGGCGCTGAAGCCGAACAGCGAACGGCAGGAGGACGTCTCGGGCAGCGTGAAGTCGTAGATCTCGACGCGGATGGGCACGTCTTCCGTGAAGCCCTCAGCGCGCAGGGCAATGGCCCCCTCGTAGACCCCGGCGCGGGCTTCCCGTGGCGCCCGGACCAGGACCCAGAGCGGCTGATTCGTGCCGGCCGCGACCTCGATGCCACCGGCAAACGGCGGCAAGGGATCCGGCCACTCGCCGGTGCCGCCCAACTCGTCGGAGGCGTACTCCACCGCGACGTAACGTACCCGCAGCACCTCGAGCGCCGCCGCCGGTAGCGTGTCGCCGGCGGCGGACTTCAGGTCGCCGGCTGGACGGGCCGTCAGGCCCTTCAGGTCGCGATCCGGTCGGACGACGATCTGCGCGGCCTCTGACTCATTCCGCGCCAGACTGAGCGTGACGCTCGTTCCTGGCCTCGTCGGCGCCCGGCGGGTGCGGCTGACCTTCCAGCCCGAGGTGGCCCACCAGACCGCGATTCCCGCATCTGACGAGCCCAGCCGTTCGCCATAGCCCACCGTCTGCAGGATGGGGACGGACACCGTCATGCCGAGGCCGGTCTTGAAGGGCCGTCCAAAGCGCAGTTCGAGCTCGTAAGGCCCCGCTTGCGGCGGCTGGAAAGGTATGCTGACCAGAACGCTGTCGCCCGCCGGCAGCGGGAAGGGCCGGTTGCGGACCTCGATCACGGGGACGGTCCCCCGCCGCGCCACCAGGATGGGCGCCAGGCTCAACAGTCCGTCGCTGCGGTTGGTGACGCGCACGGCGAAGCCGGTCGGCTCGCCTTCAGCCAGCTCCGGCTCAACCCCCAACGTCTCATCCTCACCCAGCACCGTAACCAGCGCCCCGGCACCCGTGGCCTGGCATGGCGGTCCCTCGAGGCGGGCTGAGTAGCGGACCTCGCGGCACTGAAAGAACACGGGCTTGGCGGAAGTGCTGGTGTCGGCGCGCAAGCGGACCCAGACCACCGCCGCCGGCAGCAGATCGGCGGGCACGCTCATGGGCGGTCGCGGCTGTTGCCAGGCGTAGTGGCCCAGGGTCCGGTAGGTCTGACCGTCCGTCGAGACTTCGATCGCGAGCCGCCACGAACTCTCCTCGTGGAACCAGGCGTCGACCTCGATCGTCGCCTGTACCTGGCGCCGGCCGCCGATCTCGTGGCGGTAGAGTACAAAACCGTCCGGCTTGGTGAACCGCCAGCGATTGTCGTGGAAGTCGTCGTTCCAGCCCGCCAGCGGCCGGCTGATGTTGCGCCACGGCGCCGAATCGAGGGGAGCCCGGAAGCGGTACTCGTTGCCGGTGATGCTCTCGCCCTCGCCGAGCACCAGGCCCACGATCGTCCGCTGCGCCAGGCGCAGCGGCCGTAGCTCGACGGCGTCGTAGTCGATGGCGCCATCGAGCTGCCACTGCCCCAGCCGGATGCGGGCGGTCTCGGGATCCGCCTGCGTCGGGGCCGCAAAACGCACGGTGAGTTCGGTCCACTCCGGCGCCCCCGCCCCGACCGCCAGCGGTATGACGCGGAAGGCGAACTCCGGGCCAACCACCGCGCTGGCCGAACTCGGCCTGGCCCCCGGCCGGTAGCGGCAGCGCAGCCGCAACTCGTAGATGCCGCCGGGAGCAAAGCTGAGCGGCGCACTGCGCCAGTCGCCGGCATTCGCGACCGTCAGGTAACGCTGCCCGTCCGCGCCACCGTCATCGCCCCAGGCGCCCGTGCCCGTCAACGTCCAGCCTGCCGGCTGCCCGTCGGTGCCCGCCTCGAAAGACGGGTTGGGGACCTGTGGCACCGGCAGTGCCTGACTGTGCACCGCCCCGGCCGCCAGCAGCCACGGCAGCACCGCCCTGACCAGCCATCCCAGCCCTGTTTCCCCTCGCGTCGCTCTGCCAGCAGTCGCCATCTCGTGCTACCCCTTTCGCGCGCGTCATTACCAGAGAAGGTGCCACTCCCCTACCATCTTGACCATGTATCATTATCGTGTACACTACTGGGTGACAAACGGGGTGCAAGATGAAGTTCCTTAGTGTGCGCGAACTGCGCGGTAAGTCCGCTGGGGTATGGGCCGCCCTGCCGGCGGAGCGTGAGATGGTCGTGACCAGCAACGGCCGGCCAGTGGCCATCCTGAGCAGTGTACGCGAGGACGAGGTCGAGGAGAGCCTCGCCGCCATCCGGCAGGCCAGAGCCGCCACGGCCGTGGCGCGTCTGCAGGCAAACTCGGCGGCGTGCGGGCTCGACCGACTCACTCCCGCCGAGATCCAGGCAGAGATCGATGCCGTGCGTCGGGACCGCGCCAGGTGAATGTCGTCCTTGACACGAATGTCCTGGTCTCGGGACTGCTCTCGCCGTTCTCGCCCTGTGCCGAGATCGTCCGCATGCTCGTTGCGGGTGAGTTGCGGCTTTGCCTCGACGCACGCTTGCTTACAGAGTACCGCCAGGTGCTTCGCCGGCCACGCTTCCACTTCGACGACGAACTCGTGACCGATCTGCTTGAACATGCCAGCCGCAGTGGCGCCATCGTTTCGGGGCTGCCCCTCCCGCATCCCCTGCCTGACCCCGACGACTCGCCATTCCTGGAAGTCGCCATTGCGGGCCGCGCCGCCTGCCTCGTCACCGGCAACCTGCGCCACTTCCCGGCGCCGTTGACTGCGGGTATGCTGGTCCTCTCCCCGAGCGCGTTCCTGGACTGGTACCGGGAGCAGGCGGCGCATTCTTGAAACCGCCCTGCCTGCCCTTCTCTTGCCTTTCGCGCCAGGAGAGACAAGGTTAGTGCGGTGTTCGCAGTGACTGGCAGCAACCTCCTAAGCAGCCGCCCGGAAAGGTCAACGGCGTGAAGCTCTCCAGAGTCCTCTGCCTCCTCTCCTTCAGCCTGCCCGCACTCCTGGTGGCCGACGATTGGCCGCAGTGGCGCGGGCCGAACGGCGACGACACCTGGAACGAGACCGGCCTCATCGAGCGCTTTGCCGGGCCGCAGTTGCCGGTGCTCTGGCGCGCGGAGATCTCCAGCGGCTACAGCGAGCCCACCGTGGCCGCCGGCCGCGTCTATGTCAGCGACCGCGTCGCCAAGCCGACCGAAGTCGAACGCATCCACTGTTTCGACGCGCTGACCGGGGCCCCGCTGTGGCAGCAGGTCTACGACTGCGCCTATGGCAGCATCAGCTTCAAGGCCGGGCCGCGCGCTGCGATCACCGTCCACGACGGTCGGGCCTATGCCTTGGGCACCATGGGGAATCTGCACTGCCTTGATGCGGCGACCGGCAAGATCCTCTGGGCCAAGGATCTGAATGCTCTCTACAGCCTCCGGATTCCGGTCTGGGGGATCTGCGCTGCGCCGCTGATCGAAGGGCCGCTGCTGGTCCTGCACGTCGGCGGCAAGGACAATGCCTGCATCGTGGCGCTGGACCGCGTTAGCGGCGAGGAGCGCTGGAAGGCCCTGCCGGATCGCGCCTCCTACTCGACCCCCATCGTCATCACCCAGGCCGGCAAGCGCGTGCTGGTCGGCTGGACCGCAGAACGGGTCGTCGGGCTCGACGTCGCCTCCGGACAACTGCTCTGGGAACAGGCCTTCCCCGAGCCCAAACGGATCATCGGGGTCGCGGACCCCATCTGCGACGGCAAGCGTGTCTTCGTGACCGACTTCTGGGAGGGCTCGCTGATGCTGGGGCTGACGCCTGACCAGCCCGCGGCCAAGCGCCTGTGGTACCGCAAGGGCCAGAGCGAGCAACAGACCGACGCCCTGCAGTCGCTGGTGGTCACGCCCTTCCTCGACGGCGACTACCTCTACGGCGTCGATAGCTATGGCGAACTGCGCTGTCTCAAGGCCGACACCGGCGACCGCGTCTGGGAAAGCCTCGAACTGCTGCCCAAAGAGCGCTGGGGCGTCATTCACATGGTCCGCAACCGCGACAAAGTCTGGATGTTCACCGAGAGGGGCGAATTGGCGATCACAACGCTGTCCCCCGCTGGCCTGCAGATCCTCAGCCGCGCCCAGCTCATCGAGCCGACCAAGGACCAGCATCCGCGCGGCGTGGTGTGGACGCACCCGGCTTTCGCCAACCGCAGTATCTACATCCGCAGCGATCGCGAACTGGTCTGTGCTAGTCTGGCGGCGGCGGCGCCGAAGGCGCCCTGAGGGCGTCCGCGAACGGGCGCGCGTCAGGAGTACCCCCTTCAGGGGGCGAGTCCCGGGCGGAAATGCGTCAGGAGTACCTCCTTCAGGGGGCGAGGCCCGACGTGGAGGGCGACGAGTATGGCGCGAGGTGCAGGTGTTCCGGTCCTGCCGGGGCTGGCCGTTACCGTGCTGCTCCTCCTGGCGACCTCGCCGGCTGCTGCCGGGGCCGCCCTCGACCCAGAGGCGCGGCGGCAGGCGTCGGTCTTCGTCGAGGCCGAGGACTTCGCGCCGGTCGGCAACGACTGGCGCCCCGGCGATGGCTGGGCCGATGACATCTACGACGCCACCTCGGGCAACGCTGTCCTGGCCAATGACGGTGGCCAGGGCGAGGCCCGCCGCGACGTCGTCATTCCCGCCGCCGGGACCTACAACGCCTGGGTGCGGTACCTCAAGATCGGCGATTACAAAGGCAGCTTCGGCCTGCGCATCCTGCAGGGCGGTCAGACCGTCTTCGAACACGTCTACCGGACCACCCCCACCGGCGGCGACTGGCGCGGCCTCTGGGAGACGTTCGCCGCTCCCCTCAACGCCGGTCCGGCGACGCTGGTGCTCTACCTGGCGGTTCCCGGCATCCGCCAGCGCCTGGACTGCGTCCTGCTGACCCCTGACCTGACTTACGAACCCGACTACCGCGACTTCGCACCGCGCGCCTTTCTACGCTTCCGACTGCTCGATCCCGCCGTGCCGGTCACGGTGCATCTGCGCACCTACATCCATCGCGCGCCCATCTACTACCACGATCCGGGCCTGGTCACCAGCGCCGGCCTCGGGGCCGCGGGCGCCCCTATCGCGGCCGGCGCCTGGTCGCCCTGGTTCGATCTGAGCCGTTACATGGATGCCGGTAAGTGGCAGACGACGGTCAAGTGTGCGTATGCCACCGAAGGCAAGCCCCTGGCCCACGTCAAGGCGGAGTACCAGCTCGCCCCGGCCGCCGACGAGGCCCAGGCCCGGACCCTCGCCGAAGACATCGACGGCGACCTCTCCAGCCTCGTCCTGCCCGGCGATCTGCAGCGCTTCCCCGAGGTGGTGACGTTGGCCTCGGCGCTCAGCGCCGCGCACCTCGAGCGGGCCCGAGCCCTCGGCCTGCCGCCCCCCCCGGACACCGCCGGGCTGATCCCGCTCGAGGTCGGCATCTGGGGCTTCGGCGACTCCTACCGTTCCCAGCGTGTGCTGGCTGCCGAGATGGAGGTCGCCCGCATCCTCGGTGTCAACACGCTCAACGACCTCTACGGCGTCCGCCGACTGCTCGCCGCCGGCCTCGGCATCCGGCGTTCCTTCCTGAGCCAGTGGGTGCCCTATCAGGCCTGGGCCTGCCCTACCGCGGCCCAACTCCCGGAGTTGATGGACCAGCACTTCGCCAAAGCCGCGGCGGACATCCGCCAGGAGGACCCCGAGGCCCTGGCGTTGTGTCAGCGCAACATCCTGCAGGACGAGCCCGGCACCAGCAGCCTGGCCCACCTGCAGGACTGCCCGAGCTGCACCGGCGCTTTCCGCCAATACCTGCAGCAGCAGGGGCTGGCTCCCGCCGACGTCGGCCTGCCCGACTGGGCGCGGGCCAAGCCGATCCCGCGGGAGCAGGCCACCGACCTACCCTCGCGCCGCCTGCACTACGCGTCCATCCAGTTCCGCGATCTGACCAACGCCGGGCTGGTGCGGCAGGGGCGCCTGGCGGCCGAGAAGCACCTGGGGCCACACATCCTGAACTGCGTCAACTTCACCGACGGCGCTCTGAGCGGCTGGGATGCGGCGCTGGCGAATGGCCCGGACTGGTTCCTCTACGGCCGCACGCAGGCCGTGTCGCTGCTGTGGTCCGAGGACTGGGGCAGCCTCGGACCTGAGGTCAGCGGCTACATCGTGGACATGCTGCGGGCAGCCGCCCGCCCCGCCGGGCTGCCGGTGGGCGAGTACATCATCTGCAACCACGTGCCGACGCTCGAACAGCGCGCCTTCTCGGCCCTCATTCACGGCGCCAAGACCCTGCACTTCTACTGCTACGGGCCTTACTTCGCCTTTGCCGACGGCATGGTTTCCGACAACCTCGACGTCCAGCGCGTTCTGGGCCGCACCCTGCGTGACATCGCGGCCGCCGACCGCTACCTGCAGCCGGCGCGTGTCGAACCCGCCCAGGTCGCTATCCTCTATGGTAAGAGCCACGAGATCTGGCAGGACGAGGCCGCGGTCGGCACCGAACGCCGCACGCTCTACCTCGCTTGCCAGCATGCTCATGTGCCGGTGGATATGCTGTCTGAAGACGATCTCGTCGACGGCGTGCTCAGCTCCTACCGGGTCTTGTACCTGACCGAGTCGAACCTGCGCCGGGCCGCGGCGGCCCAGATCGTGGCCTGGGTGAACCATGGCGGGATCCTGCAGATGTCCGCGGGCTCCGCTCGTGCCGACGAGTTCAACGAGCCCATGGCCGAGCTGCTGGACCTGGCCGGCGTGCGCGTGAATGCCGTGGACAAGCCCAAGGGCGACTACCGTGAGCACTTCGGCATCCCCTACCAGAACCCGCGCGGCGAGATCGCCCTGGCCGCCGGACCGCTCTGGCCAGCCTGCACGCTGCCCCTGCTGGGCTATGCCGAAGACGCGGTCGCCGCCGGTGCCGAGGTGCTGGCCACCTTCGCCGACGGCAAGCCCGCCATCTGCCGACGGCAGGCCGGACGGGGCACCGTGCTGCGCTTCGCCTTCATGCCCGGACTGGGCTACGTGCGCGCCGCCGGGCCGCAGCCCGACCAGGTCATCACCGGCTATCGGCCCGAGCAACTGCCCGTGCTGACCGCGGCCATCACCCTGGCCGGTATCGTCGCCCCCATCAGCCTCTCCGAACCCCTGGTCGAGGCGCAACTGCTGCGGGGACCGCAGGCTGATGTCATCCCGCTGGCGAACTGGACCCTGCGCACCCTCGACAGCCTGCGGGTCACGGTCCGCAATGCCGCCGGCATCCGCACCGTCGAGTCGACCCGCGGGGTGCCCTTGGCCACCTCGGTACAGGGCGCCGACCTGCTGGTCAGCGGCCCGCTGGAGGCCGCCGATGTGTGGGTGCTGCAGCGCTGAGACCGGCCAGGCCGAACTCTGGGGCGATGCGAGTGTCAGCGGAGAGCGGTGTCAAGCCACCGGCAGTCCAAAGCTTGGCCTGACGGCCGGCGCGGTATGGCACCGAGTCCCGGCAACGACGGGACTCCTTGGACTGCGGCGGCTCGATGCCGCTTTCGGGCGGGCGGTGGATACCACAAGGCGCGTTAGGAGGCAGGCATGATCAGAGTACCTCGTGGTGGCGGTGTGACCAGTTGGGTCGGCGTGCTGGCCCTGGCGGCGGCGGGCAACGCGGCTGCCGGAGAGCTGTTCCTGGTCCGGGCCGGGGTCCCGGCGGCGACCATCGTGACCGCCGTGGACGCCGGGGATAAGGTCCGCTCTGCCGCCCGCGAACTGCAGGACTACATCGCCAAACTCTCGGGGGCCAGGCTCCCCTTGCAGACCGACGCCGATCCCGTGCAAGGAGCACTGGTGCTGGTCGGCGCCAGCCGTCTCAGCGCTGCCCTGCCGGTAACCATCCCTTCCGGCCTGACCGGCAGCCGGCGTGAAGAGGGTTACGTGATCGCCTGCCGTGGCGACCGCCTGCTCCTGGCCGGAAACAACGACGGCCCCTACCACGGTACCGAATACGCCGTGTACGAGTTCCTGCGCCGCCTCGGCGTGCGTTGGTTCATGCCGGGAGACTTCGGCGAGATCGTGCCGGCCTTGCCCACCATCGCCGTGGCCGAGATGGAGATCAGCGAGCGCCCGGACTTCCCCATGCGCAATTGGTGGCTGCACGCCAAACCCGAACTGGCCGCCCAGGAACGCCTCTGGAAGCTCCGCAACCTCATGAACCCCGACACTGCCGACTTCTTCTGTATCCCCAGCGACTCCAGCGCCCGCCAGGTCGTCCGCCCCGAGTTGCTCAAGGAAAAGCCCGAGCTGTTTGCCCTGAACGCCGACGGCACCCGCAACCCCTACCTGCCCAACCTCTCCAACCCCGAGGCTGTCGCCATCGCCGCCGAGTTAGTGAAGAAGCAGTTGCGCGAGAAGCCGGGCTCCTACGGCTTTGCTCCCGATGACGGTCTGCCGCGCGACTACAACCCCGAGACCATCAAGCTGAATACCGGCTTTACCTGCATGGGTGGCCGGCCCGGCGTGCCGGCGGAAGCGAGCACCTCCGAGGAGTGGATCGGCTTCGTCAACCGGGTCACCGCTGCCGTTCGCCAGGAGTTCCCCGATACCTACATCGCCACCAACGGCTACGCCAACCGCGACATTCCGCCCCAGGGTGTCACCCTCGACGACCACTTGGTGATCATGTTCGCCGCCATCTGGAGCTGCACGCTGCACGGCTACGACCAGGAGCACTGCTGGCAGAAGGTACGCCAGGGCCAGATGCTGCAGCGCTGGGCCGCCCTCTGCCCGAATGTCTGGATCTACGGCTACAACTACCAGGTGCTGGTCTCCGGCCTGACCCCCCTGCCTGAGTTCAGCAAGCTGCGCCGTGACTTCCCGCTCATGAAGCAGTGGGGGATACTGGGCTTCCACGACGAGAGCCGCAATGTCTGGGCCGAGTCCGGCATCGCCAGCCGTTGCCTGCGGGCCCGCCTGGAGTGGGATGCCGACGCCGATGTCGACGCCTTCCTGGACGACTTCTTCACGCATTGGTACGGCCCTGCTTCAGAGCCGATGCAGGCGTTCTATGTAACTCTTGATAAGGAGATTACGACGAGCACTGTCCACGGTCACGAGGACCGCTGCCTGCCGGAGTTGTACACGCCCCGGCTGTTGGCGCGGCTCGGTAAGGAAATCGCCCGCGCCGAGGCCCGGGTGACCGGCGAGCCGTACGCGACCCGGGTGCGCGCGGAACGGCTGATCTACGACCATCTCGTTGCCTACGTCGAGATGAACCAGGCAGAACTCACCGGCGAGTTCGCTGCCGCCGCCGCCGCCGGCACCCGCATGCTCGCCCTGCGCCCGCAACTGCACGCCATCAACCCCTTCTTCATCTGGCCGGACGAGAATGGCTATCACACCGGCGTCTGGTACTGGAAGATCACCGACCGCGTCGCCTGGTACACCCTGCAGGCAGAACGGCAGAACGGCACGGCCGGTGAGTTGCTGGCAGTCTGCCCGGAGACGGTCGAGTTCTGCCTCGATCCCCACGACGAGGGCCTGCACGCGGGCTGGTACACCCCGCAGGCTCCATGGCCCGCGCCGCGCACCCTTCTGACCCGCCGTCCCTTCTACCGTCAAGGCTACCAGGATGCGCGCGGCTACCCCCACGCCGGTATCCTCTGGTACCGTCTCCGGGTCGACGTCCCGGCCACAGCGGCGGGCCGGAAGGCTGTGCTCGTGGTCCCGACCCTGACCACCGAGGGCTGGTGCTGGGTCAACGGCCGCTTCGTGGGCTACCGGCCATACCTCGAGGCCTACACGCGTCCGTCCAGCCTCGAGTGCGAGGTGGGTGCGGCGCTCACGCCGGGCACCACCAACGAGATCGTCCTGCGCGTGAACACCAGCCTGTCCGAGGCGCAGGCGGCCGAAGGGCTCTACGGCCGAGCCTACCTCTACAGCCCGCGGCCGCTACCGTGAGCCCGTGGCCGGGCGCCTCTCCAGAACGCCGGTGGAGATGCGGTGGGCCTCCACCGCGCGCCCGCGGCCGGGCGCCTCTCCAGAAGCCGCTGGAGATGCGGTGGGCCTCCACCGCGCGCCCGCGGCCGGGCGCCTCTCCAGAACGCCGGTGGAGATGCGGTGGGCCTCCACCGCGCGCCCGCGGCCGGGCGCCTCTCCAGAACGCCGGTGGAGATGCGGTGGGCCTCCACCGCCGATCCGTCCGATCCGTCCGATCCGTCCGATGCAGCAGGAGTGCCACATGCCAACGCACGAAACGCTGAGCGAACGCCGGCTGCTGGAGTTCATGGGTGGGCTCGACATCATCGACTGCCACGAGCACCTGCCGCCCGAGGCCGTGCGCACCAGCCAGCCCCAGGATGTGTTCACGCTCTTCTCGCACTACTGCCGGCATGACCTCTTCGCCGCCGGCATGGATCGCGATACCTACTGCGGTCTGAACGTCTGGGGCGTGTCCCGGCCGACCTACGAGAGCCTCTTCGACCCCGCCCTGCCCCTTGAGCAGCGTTGGGCCGTGTTCCAGCCCTGGTGGGAAGCCATCCGGCATGGCTCCTACGCCCGCGCTGCCATCCTCACCGCCAAGCTTGTTTACTGCGTGGATCGCATCGATGACACCACCTACCACGAACTCTCCGAACGCATCGCCGCGGAAAACACCCCAGGCATCTACGCCCGCATGCTCGGCGAGCGCTGCCGCATCCTGGTGGCCCTGACCCAATGCGGCCGTATGGACGTGGGCTCGCCCCTCGTGCCCATTATGCCGGCCGGCATGCTGGCCGATGTCGGCCACCGCGACGCCGTCGAACGGCTGGCGGCGGGGGTGGGCGCGGCCACGCCCGCCGATCTCGAGGGCTACCTGGCCGTGGTTCGCCAGCAGGTGGCAGCCTGGACCACGGCGGGCATGGTCGGACTCAAATTCATGTCCCGCCACTACGCCTCCCCCGACCCGAAGGCCGCCGCCGCTGCCTTCCGGCAGGCCATGGATGGCCACGCCCTGCCCCCTGAAGCCCAGCACGTGCTGCAGAGTCACCTCACCCACGCGCTGCTCGACCTGTGTGCCGAGTTCGACCTCGTGGCGGCGGTCCACGCCGGCATCTGGGGCGACTTCCGTGACATCGACTGCACCCACATGCTGACCCTCGCCCCGGCCCATCCCCAGACCGACTTCGACCTCTACCACCTCGGCATGCCGTCGGTGCGCGAGGCCATCGTCGTGGCCAAGAACCTGCCCAATGTCTGGCTGAACCTCTGCTGGACCCACATCATCTCGCAGGTGCAGAGCCGCTCCGGTATCGACGAACTGCTCGACCAAGTGCCGGTCACCAAAGTCCTGGCCTTCGGCGGCGACTACGGTCGGCCGGTGGAGAAGGTCGTCGGGCATCTGGCGATGGCGCGCGAAGACTACGCCCGCGTCTTCGGCGAACGCATCGACCGCGGCCTGCTCGGCCTGAGCGACGCCAAGGACATCCTCAAGCTCTGGTTCCGCGATAACCCGCTCCGGCTCTACCGCCGGCTGCAGGTGCTCCAAGGCAAATGACCTGGAGATGCGGTGGGCCTCCACCGCGCGCCCGCGGCCGGGCGCCTCGCCAAAAGGAATTGCGCTGCGGTGCGCCGCCACCTCACGCATAGTCCTGGCTGCTGACTTCGCGGTTGAGCTGGTCGAAGAAGGCGACCATGAACTGGTGGCGCGATGCCGCCAGGCGCCGGCCCTCGGCGGTGAGCATGCGCTCGTGCAGATGGCGTAGCTTGACCAGGAACTCGCGGTAGGCGCTGTCCTCGCGGCTGTAGCTGGCGGACGCCTCGGCCTGCTCGGCACGGTTGTGGACGCGGGCGCCGATGCGGCCGGCGAAGTGGAACGAACGGCCAATGCCGATGGCGCCGATGCTGTCGAGCTTGTCGGCGTCGAAGACGATGCGGGCCTCCAGGGTGGCCGGCCGGTCGGCGGTGCGGTTGCGGAAGCGATGTGTACGGACGCAGGCCGCCACGTGTTCACTGAACGCGGAATCCGTGACCCCGAGCGCAGCCAGGATCCCGGGCACGGCGGCGGCCCCCTGCTCGGCATGGCAGGTGCGGCCCTGGTCGGCAAGCTCGGCGGGCCGGCCCACGTCGTGAAGCACCGCCGCGAACTCGACCACGAGCAGGTCGGCACCCTCGACGCCACAGAGGTGCCGGGCGCTGTTCAGAACCCGCAGAGTGTGATCCCAGTCATGACAGGCGGGACTGTGCTCGAGACGGTCACGGGCCAGGTCGACAAGCCGCGGGAAAGCCGCACTGAGAAGCTCACGATCCATCACAGAGGCACCCAACTTGGCAGACGCTGAACACTCGGGTAGGGCTGAGGGCTGATACCTGGAGCCTGAAGCCTGAAACCTGAAGCGGACGCAGCGGAACCGGACCTCATCCTTCCCGCCTTCCGCCCTCAGCCTTCAGCTTTCAGCCCTCATCCCTCTGGCCGCTGGCCGCTGGCCGCTGGCCGCTGGGCCTGCCGTCGCCGCCGGGCCAGCCTGGCAAGCACACGCGCAGACTGTACAATAGCCGCTGGCCAGGGCTTCGCCACGGCCGCCGGCAGTACCCTGAAATGCGCCCTTAGGTGGTAGCTTGCATAGCCCGCGCGGGCACGCATTGTATGAGAGAACCTCGACATCGGGAGCCGCTATGCTAAGAGCCTACATCCAGGCCGCCCTCAAACATGCCGAGTACCGGAAGCTGCAGGACGGTACCTGGTTTGCAGAGATCGCCGGCTATGCCGGTGTCTGGGCCAATGCCGGCACCGTTGAGGAGTGCCGCCAGGACTTGGCGGAAGTGCTCGAAGAGTGGCTGTTGCTCAAGATTCGTGACCGGGATACCTTGCCGATCGTTGACGGAATCGAGATCGCCTTCCGGCAAGAGGCCCTCGTCTGATGGCCGGTCATCTGGCACGACACGAGCTGATCCGTAAGTTCCGTGCGCTTGGCTTTGCTGGCCCGATCTCGGGTGGCCGGCACCTGTTCATGCTCAAGGGGTCATTGAAAGTGCGGATCCCAAACCCGCACGGCAGCGCTGCCATCCACGCCAGTCTCGTCCATGAGATCCTGCGACAAGCACAGATCAGTAAGGACGACTGGGACCGAGCATGACGGAATGAAGCCGTCGCCGTGACCAGCAGCGGGACGCCCTCCCGCTGCTGACCATCGCGCTCTGGTGCGGATGCCGAGCCACCTCTCGAGCCTGCCAACCCGCCGCGGGAAACCGTAACCGGTCACTGGATGGGGGGGCCTGCTGGTTTGGGTCCGGGGGCGCTCTGCGGTTCTACCGCGCGGGGCATCGATTTCGCCGGTGACGAATTTCATGAGAAATGAGCGGAGCCCTCTTGACTTTTCCAAAGAGTATGTATATGATATCGTCTATATACCGGCCCGCTCCGGGCCGGGGGGTCAGTACCGTGAAAGACCTGGCAGCACAGATCGCTGAACACCTGCCCGCTGCACGTGGCACCGTCGCGGAGG
>CAILUI010000119.1 GCA_903837355.1 uncultured Victivallales bacterium | reverse complement strand
TTGGTCGGAAGGAAACTCAGCAGCAGATCCCAGTCCTCATTCACCGTGTGCCTGGCCTCCTGGTTGAGGGTACAGCAACCAAGACAACAATAGCATCGCGGTAGACGAGATGCAAGCTTAATTAGTTAGCGCTTATGGGCAGGCGCCCCCGTGGCGCTTCGCCCTCCAGAATACCGGCTCAGCGGGGCGTGCGCCCCCGTGGCGCTTCGCCCTCCAGAATACCGGCTCAGCGGGGCGTGCGCCCCCGTGGCGCTTCGCCCTCCACAATACCGGCTCAGCGGGGCGTGCGCCCCCGTGGCGCTTCGCCCTCCACAATACCGGCTCAGCGGGGCAGGCACCTTTCCGCGGATCGGGGAGGGTCGAGCTAGACGTTGAAGCGGATCTCGATGATGTCGCCGTCTTTGACGATGTAGTCTTTGCCGTGCAGGCGGAACTGGTTCGCTTCGCGGGCAGCCTTCTCGGACCCGGCAGCCACCAGCGCCTCGTAGGTCACGGTATCGGCGCGGATGAAGCCGCGCTCCAAGTCCGAATGGATGCGGCCGGCGGCTTCGGGAGCGGTGGCCCCCGAGCGAATGGGCCAGGCCCGGACTTCGTCGGGGCCCACGGTGAAGAAGCTCATCAGACCCAGCGACTGGTAGGCGGCGCGCGACAGGCGGTGTGCTGCGGGCTCGCTGAGCCCGAGGTCCTGCATGAACGCCTCGCGCTCATCGTCGGCCAGCTCGGCGATCTCCAACTCGATCGCCGCGCTCAGGAACACCACCTCGGCGCCCTGGGTGCGCAGGGACGTCGCCAGGCTGTCCAGACGCGCTTCGGCCTCCTTCATGCCCTCGCCGACATTGAGGACTACGACCCACGGCTTGAGGGTCAGGAACTGCAGGCTGCGGATGAGTTTACGGTCTTCGTCGTTGAACTCCAGCGTCCGCAACGACTGCTCGGACTGCAGGTGCTCGAGGCAGCGCTGGACCACGGCGTACTCGCGGTCTCGCAGGTTGTCCACGGGCTTGGCCTTGCGCTCCTTGTCCATGCGCTGCAGGCGCTTTTCCGCCATGTCCAGGTCCGCCAGGAGGAACTCCATCAGCATCAGCTCGACGTCGCGGATGGGGTCGACGCTGCCTTTGATATGGAAGACATGGTCGGCCGCGAAGGCGCGCACGACGAAGATCAGCGCGTCGGAGCGTCGGATGGGCTCCAGCCAGGCGGCGCCGCGGGCTGTATCCGGCTGCAGATCGGGGGGCATGGCGATGTCGAACTCGGCGTAGCGGGTCCGTTTGGGCTGGTACATCGCCGAGAGCCGGTCGATACGGGGATCGCGCACGGCAGCGGTGCCGATGACCAGGCCATCGCGGGTTGGGGCCTTCTCCGCGCTGGTTCCGGTGAGCAGTCTGAAGACCGTCTTCTTGCCTGCCGCGGGCAGGCCAACAATGCCGAGATTCATCGCGAGGTCCTCACAGGCTGTGGCCGGGGGTATTGAGTGCCGTTCAATGTAGCCCCTGGGCGGGCGGACTCAACCGGGCCTGATTACGGCACCACGGTGGCGAGGTTGGCGCCAGGGAAGCTGACCAGGCGGGCCTCGTGCTCGCCGAGCCAGTAGATACGGTCCTCGCCCCAGGTGTCCGAGTAGGCCACCTCACCGGTGGTCGGGTTATAGCCCACGATCAACCGCAGATGCGCTCCGGTGAGGTCGGGTTTGACGCGTCTGCTGAGGCCACGCTCGGCCTTGAGACGCTGGGCCCAGTCCCGGGGTTCGGCCGTGGCGCGGTCGGCGAGCCGCCGCTGCGCCAGGTCCTCGATCTCCGGGGTCACGAACATCCCCCAGATCAGCGGGATGCCACGGTCGATATAGCGGCCCACCGTCCGCGCGTTGGACAGCGGGCTCAAGGGCCGCAGGCTGCGCTGGTTGCGGTCGGCGATGCGCTTGATGGCTGCACACATCCCGTCCCAGGTGGTTCCGCCGCCGCGTTCCGTGCCCGCGGCAGCGGCGAGGTCATGGCTGTCGACCTGGATGCCGTAGTAGCGCAGGATGCGCTCGGCGGTGGCCACGGCGCAGTAGCCCTTCTCCCCCTGATCGACCATCGGGATATTGCGGATCCAGACGTCGCCGTTGGCCTCGGTAACGACGTTGGTCGCCAGGTCCTGCTGTACGGAGCGGTCCGTTCGGCGCGCCGAACGGCCACCCTCGTCGGCGTCCGCCACGGGCAGGATGCGGACCATCACGAACTCGCCTTTCCGCGCATCGAGGAGGAAGGCGGCTCCCTGCCCGTCCCAGCGTCGGACGTGTTGCCGCTCGGCCTGCTGGAAGGCCTGGTTGCGGGCCGCGCCGAAGGCCGCGCTCAGTGCTGCCTCGGCCGCCCGCGCACTGGCGGCGACGTCCTGCGCGAAGCGCCGGTCAAGGTCACGCTTGACCTGGGGGTCGTCCAGGGTGGCTCGCTCCAGTTTGCGTGGCTCGTTCCGGTAGAGTTCGGCCATTGTGCGGCGCGCGGCGGCTGGGGCGAAGTAGTCGCCTTTGTTGATCAGGTTCAGTTCGATGGCCGTCGGGCAGCCATCCGGACCCTCGAGCAGGCGTACCTCGTCGGCACTCAACCCGAAGACGGTGAGGGTCCGGGAGTGCCAGAAGCGCAGTGCGGCCGTGGTGGCCTCGGGGCGCAGGCCGAGCCGGCCCGCCACGGTTGCTGCCGTTTCCTGCCAGAGGCGCTGGCCGGGCGCGAACAGCGGCAGGCCGAGGCTGGCGTTGACGGCGGTCACCGGGGCCTCGACCTGTCCCCGGCAGGCGGCCGCGATGGCCCACCCCAGGCACAGCCAGGCGGCGCGGTTCAGGGTGCGGGTTCTCATGTTCAACCACGCTCAAGCAGCGTGTAGGGCCCCTCGGGGATGACGGCGATACGGGCGCCGGGATGGGCCGCGACAAACTCGTCGACGCAGCGCTGGGCTCGGGCGACGGCGTCGCCGCTGCCCGACACCGGGGTTACGGCGAGCCGCGCGAGGTCGGTGGGCGCGACGCCATCGGTGGCCAGCCACAGCCGTTCCGTCCCGATGCGCTCCAGCACGCGGCACTGCATCTGCAGTTGCCACTGATCCAGCCGGGTGTGGCCCGGCTGGGCGGCTGCGTCCGCCAGGAAGCGCCGCCAGTCCCGGCCGTACTCGAAGAGCAGGTCGGCATAGGCGCTCGAGCCCAGGCCCTCGGCGCAGGCGCTGAGCAGGAGCAGCGTGCTGCTGGCGCCCAGGGCGGGCAGGGCGCCGCACATGCCTTTGACGGTCTGGTAGTAGGTCTGGTCAAGCGGGTACCCGCCGCCGTTGCTGATCACCAGGTCATAGGGCGCCGCGACGCGGGCCCGGGTCCAGGCGGCGACTTGCCGGCAGCCGGCTTCGTGGGCCGCGACCAGATCGCCGCAGAAGATGCCGGCGATCTGCCGGTCGCGGGTCACCGCCACGTTGAACAGGAAGTCGACGCCGACCAGGCGGGCCACCTCGAGCGCGATGCGGTGGCAGGGATTGGCCTCGAGCCGTCCGTTTTCGGCGCCCGGGTCATGCAGCGTCTCGAAGCCGTGGAAGCGCTGCACGGTCGCCAGGTCGACCAGCGCCGGACAGACGCCTTTGCGGCCGCCGGAGAAGCCGGCCATGAAGTGCGGCTCGATGTAACCGGTCACGATGCGGAAGTCCGCCTCGGCAAAACGGCGGCAGACACGGACCGGCGGGTCCGTGCTGACGGTGGTGAGGGTCTCGGCGGCGTCAGCGCGGTGGTCCAGCACGGTGCAGCGCTGGAGCGTTTCGGGGCCGACGATCCGCTCGCGTTCCGCGGCCGTACTGGGCCGGTGCATGCCGGTGCCGATGACCACGACCACGGCCGACAGCGGGACGCCGGCCGCCTGGACCGTGTCCAGCAGGCCGGGCAGGAAGTCGCGGTTGGGTACGGGCCGGGTGATGTCCGAGACCGTGATCGCCACCGACCGCGGGGCCCGTTGGCGCAGCAACGCGGCCAGCGGCGCGGTCCCGATCGGCGCCTCCAGGGCGCGCCGGACCGCCTGCTGTGGCTCCGGCAGGGGCGGCACATGGAGCCCCTGCAGCACGGTCACGCCCGACGGTAGGCGGAGGGTGGCACCGGTGTGCCCATAGAGCAGCGAAACGCTTTGCGGGCGGCTGTCGTCTTCAGAGGTCATGGATGAAAAGCCCATCGCGCAGTTTTGGTTCAAACCACGTGGACTTGGGCGGCATGATCTGGTCCGCATCGCTGATGGCCATGAGCTGGTCCAGCGTGGTCGGGAACATGCTGAAGGCGACCGCGGCCTTGCCGGCGTCGACGCGCTTCTCGAGTTCCGTGGTGCCACGGATGCCGCCCACGAAGTCGATTCGTTTACTGGTACGGGGATCCTCGATGCCAAGCAGGGGCGCGAGGATATGGTTCTGCAGCAGGCTGACATCGAGTTGGTCCACCGGCGACAGGCGGCTGCGGTCGCCGGTGTAGGTCAGGCTCCACCAACGGCCCTCGAGGTAGGCATGCAGGGTGCCGCCCTGGGGGGGGACCGGGCTCGCCGCGGGGGCCAGGCGGAAGGGGGTCTGCGCCAGCGCCTCACGGAAGGCCTCCGGCGAGCGCTCCTGCAGGTCGACGACGACACGGTTGTACGGCAGGATGCGCAACTGGCTGGCGGGGAAGATCACGCCCAGGAAGGCATTGTACTCCTCGCGTCCGGAATGGGCTGCATTCCGTTTGCTCAGAGCGGCCCGGGTGCGGCTGGCACTGGCGGCGCGGTGGTGTCCGTCAGCAATGTACAACCTCGGGACCTCGGCAAAGGCGCGCCGCAGCAGGTCGGTGTCGCGGTCGGCGACGCGCCAGCCGCTGTGCTGAATGCCATCACGGGCGACAAAATCAAAAACCGGTTCGTCGCCCATGGTCCGCGCCACGATGGTATCGACCGGCGCTGCATCGCGGTAGGTCAAGAAGACGGGACCGGTCTGGGAACGTAAGGTGGTGATGTGCCGAGTGCGGTCATCCTCCTTATCTTTCCGTGTCTTCTCATGCTTGCGGATGACACCGGAGTCGTAATCATCCACGGCGGCGGCGGCGACAACGCCGGTTTGGCGCCGGCTGTTCATGAGCAGCGAATAGACGTAGTAGCGCGGGCGGGCATCGGGAGTCAGGGGCGCCTCGCGGCAGAGCCGGCGGTAGTTGCGCAAGGCCCGCTCGTAGACCTCATCGGAATAGGGGTCGATGTCAGCGGCAAGCTCGATCTCGGCACGGGCCACCCGCAGGAAGCTGAGTGGGTTGCCCTCGGCCAGGCGCCGGGCCTCGTCCGCATTCATGACATCGTACGGCGGTTCAGCCACCTTCTGCGCCTTATCGCGAGGCGGCATGACGGCGGCAAAGGGGCGGATGTCAGCCATCGCTCACTCCTCCTCGAGGTGCGTGCGCCTGAGCCCCAACCGCGGAGCGCCGGCGTGCACCACCATGGCGGCAGACCTCTGCCGCGACGCGATAACGTAGACGTCGCCACGGCGGCGCGCTACCCCTGGCCGACGGAGGCCAGGGCTGTTCCGTTTTCCCAACGACCATCGGTGTTGGTCACCGGCACGGTGAAAGCGTGAGAGCGTGATTGCGTGAGGGTTACGGCGCGTGTGCCGGCCGTCTGCCACGAATCCACGCTTTCACGTTCTCACGCGTTCACCCGTAGCGGGAACCGCGATCTTGGAACCGCCTTGGGCGGCGGCGCGTTCCGAGTTGCGCCAGCGAGCTTGAACCGTCTTCGGAAGTCATCTATTTTAGACAAAGGACGGTGGCACCACGTTGGTGCCTTCAACCACACACGGACGGCACCTGCCGAAGGTAAAGGAAGACGACCATGCCACGCGGACCTCTGTCGGACGACCAGAAAGTCAAAATGCAGGATGCTCGGAAGAGCACTGGGCAAGAGCGTGAAGCTGCGCTGCAGATACTCGAGTCGAATAGCCAGTTTACCAACCCCAAGTTCTGGACGCGGGTTTCGACGGAGTTTCAGGAGGAGGTAGTCGCTGCGATCCGCAAGGCGCAGCGGGCTCTGAAGAAAGACGAGATTGCGCGTCTGAAAGCGCAGATCGAGGCCCTTGAGGCGGACGTCTGATCGTCTCAGTCCGCCGCCATCGGCGCGGTTTCGGGCAGGGGTTCCGCAGCGGTCTGAACTCCCAGCAGTTGGCAAGGGCCGCCATCCGGCAGGCGCTCCGACACTTCGCCGCGCTCCAGGACCCAGCGGTAGGTTCCGCTGTGGGTCAGCAGGCGGTAGCGTACCGAGTACACGGAGCGCTGATCATCGAGGCACTCCTGCTGGGCCGCCAGGACCCGCGCCAGGTCGTCGGGGTGCACCATGGACTGCCAGTGCTGGCGCGTGGGTTTGATGTCGTCCGGCAGGTACCCCAGCCTCTCGGCGAAATGGGAATTGCTCGCCACGGCGCCGGTTGTGAGGTCCCATTCCAGCAGCCCCAGTTCGGCGCTGTCGATGATCTGGGCGGCGCGTCGGCGTGCGGCTTCGAGGTCGCACTGGGTTTGCCGCCGCCGCCGCATGACCACAAAGAGCATGGCGACGAGGGCCGCTTGGAGCCCTGCGGCCGCTGTGCAGAGCGCGGCGAAGAGCCCGCGCGGCAAGGGGGTGTCAGCGTTCGCGGGGGGCGCTGGGCGAGCGGCGGCCGTCGGGCGTGGCCCATCCTCATCGATATAGGCGGCCGCCTCGGCGTCCGGGGTGGAACGCACGATGCGAATGGGGATTTCCGAAGCGGGCACGCCCTGGAGGATCTTGACCGCCATCGTCCCGGCTGCCGTGCCTTGTTGGCGGGCTTCATCGAGCCGGGCCGCGGCGGTGCTGAAGCCACCGCCTGAGCCCGTGACGCCGTAGACCGGGACGGGCGAGACGCGGGCGACCCGGGCCAGCACATCGTCGAGTTGCTGGGGATGGCCATCCCGGTCCTGCGACCAGGCGGTGAGCACGACCAGGCTGTCCAGAGGTAACACGCGGATCTGCTCGATAAGTTCGGGAGTGGAGTACTGCGCCGCGCTGAGAAAGGCGACCACGAGCCCCGGTCGGTGCCGCAGAATGTCCTCGGTCCAGGACTGCACCTGTTCACGGTAGGCCAGACCCGCCGGGGAGAGATCGTGGACGACGACCAGTGCGTGGGTGGCGGGATGCCGCTTCAGGGCGGTGGCCATGACCGTGCTGACGTCACGGAGGTGGATGGTCCCGGTCAGCAGCCGATGGGCGCCGAGGACATCCGGCGGCAGATCGCTGACACCACAGAACACCAGCGGACAGCCAGGCAGCATCTGGTCGCGTCTGGTCAGGGCAAAGGCGAAGGCCGCGTCGTCGGCCACGATAGCGACTGCGAAAGGCTCCCGCGCGTGTTCCTGTTGCAGGCGCTCGGCCAGGCGTGCCGACGGCGCGGCGTCGGCCATGGTGTCCTCCGCCAGGTACTCCACCGTGAGCACGGCCTGCGGGAAATGGGCCATGATCGCGGCGCGCACCCCCGTCGTCAATTCAACACTCCACTGCGTGGTCGGGCCATAGGAGTTGACCAGCAGCACGCGGGGGGCGAGAGCCGCGGTCGCCGCCGCGGCCTGTGCCGTGGAGGCGGCCATAGCACCGGCCAGGGCCGCGGCGACCAGCAGGCCGCGGGCCATGGCGGCCAGGCAGTGTTTAGCTCTGACGGCCACTCCGCCTCCCCTTACCACAGCGCACCGACATCACTCCATAGGCAAACCATAGCGCCTCACGCCAGTGACTGCCATCGTGTTGTGCGCGCTGTCCTTGCGGTGCAAACGGATGCGGGCGTAGAGTATGGGGGTGCAGTCCGAGGGGGGCGGGCCCGCTCGGTGCACCAGGGGGGGCACCAGATGACCGCACGCGAACGTTTCCGGAAGCTGCTGCACTACGAGTCTGTAGACCGCTTGCCGGTGTTGGCGCTGGAGCCCTTCGAGAGCACTGCCCGCGAGCGCTGGCAGGGCGAAGGCCTGCCGCGGGGCGTGGATCCGGTGGACTTCCTGGGCATGTCGCGGCTGGTTCACCTCCCCCTCTCCTGGGGGCCCGTTCCCGCCTTCGAGGAGCGGCTCGTTGCCGAGGACGCAGTGTCGATCACCACGGTCAACTGGCTGGGTGCGACGGTACGCGCCATGAAGGAGAACCCGAGCATGTTCTACGGGCACCTGGATCATCCCGTGAAGAACGGTCGGGACTGGGATGCCTACCGGGGCCGGCTCCTGGGCGCGACGCCGAGCCGCCTACCGGCGGACTGGGAGAGTGTGGTGGTGCCGCGCCTGAACGCCGCGCCGGATCCGGTCGGGATCTGCCTGTTTCCATGCTTCTTCCGTTTCTGTTTCTATGCGATGGGCATGGAGCGGTTCCTGACGGCGTTCTATGACGACCCGGGGTTGATGCACGATATCTTCGGACAGTTGAGCACACTGATGTGCGACGTTCTGCGGCGGGCCTTGGGTCAGGTGCAGGTGGACTATGCGTTGTTCGCCGAGGATCTGGCCGGCAAGAACGGTCCGCTGATCTCGCCGCGTCTCTATGCCGAGTTCTGGGACCCGCATCAGGATCCCATTCTGGCCCTGCTGCGTGAACACCAGGTGCCGTTGGTCTGCCAATGGACAGCGGGCCAGTGCGAGGTGCTGCTGCCCGGCATGCTGGCGCACGGCTTCAACTGTACGTGGCCGCTGGAGGTGGTGGCCGGCATGGATGCCCCCGGCCTGCGTCGGCGCTTCGGCCGGGACCTGCGCCTGGGCGGAAACATCGCCAAAGAGGCCGTGATCGCTGGACCCGCAGCCATCGACCGCGAGCTGGAGCGGCTGCTGCCACTGATTCACGCCGGCGGCTTCCTGCCGGCGCTCGACGACATGGCGTCACCGGATATGCCCTTCGCGCACTACCGTTACCTGATCGAGCGCCTGCAGGGCATCCGGCTGTGAGTCTGTGTGCCGCGGCCCCTCCAGCCAGGGCTGGGGTCGCCCGGCGGCAATGCGTTGTGCGCCCTGCTCCTTACCCCGGTAGCGGTGCCGACCACGAGAAGGCTTTGGGCAGGTCGGTGAATGGGCAGGTGTCGTAGCGCGTGGCGGGCACGGTACCACGGAACTGCCCGTCCATGAAATCGAGGAACGCCTGCCAGTCGACGAGCCCGTGGTCGTGCTCTCCGGCGCGGAACCAGATGCCGAGGCGCGACTCGACGCCGAGGAAGCGGTAGGCTTCACGGGCGGCGAGATGCGTGAGGTAGGTGCCGGTGGGGTTGGCCCAGAGATCACCCAGGGCCTCGCAGGTCAGAAGTGCCCGCGGTGCCACCATGGCTTTTAGAAAATGCTGATCGAAAGGGAGTTCTGCTTCGCGTCCAGCGTAATCTCTGAGCGTGGGTGCATACCAGTAGCCGATGGCTTTGAAGCTGTCGGCAATGGTCTCGGAGCCGGGGCCTTGGAAGGTGTAGCAGCCGGCGCCGCCGCAGCCGGAGTTGTTGGCGCAGGTCAGCGCGATGCGCTCATCGGTAGCGCCGGCGAGGAGGGCGGCCTTGCCGCCGCGCGAATGGCCGACGATGGCGATCCGCTGCGGGTCGACGGTCGGCAGGGTCAGCAGCGCGTCGACGCAACGGTGGTAGCCCCAGGCCCACGCCGACAGGGCGCCATAACAGCCCTCCGGGTAGACCGTGTAGAGCCCGGAGTTGCGGTCCATGGTGTAGACATCCGCAGCCAGTTCGACGCGGTTGAACTGCGCCAGGATATTGCCGCGGCGCAGGACCTCGGCCGCCACCGCGTCGGTGGCATAGCGCCAGCAGCCGTCGCCGTTGAGGACGACGGGGAAGGGGCCCTTGCCCGGTGGCACGAGCAGGTACAGAGTGAAAGGAATCGGGCGCTCGGTGGCCGGGATCACGCGCAGGGTGATGATCTGCACGCCTTCCCACGGGTGGACGGTGCTCTGGTGCAGGAACTCGACGCGGGTGGGTGCGGCGGGTGTGGGCGGCATGCCGCCGTATTCGGCCGGCACGATGGCGGCAGCCAGTTCCTGACGCCGCCGGGGCCAGTCTTCGCGGCGCCGCACAGCGGTGCCGCCGGGGCCGCGGAAAAGGTCTCTGAGTTCTGCGTTTGTGGTCACTGCCATGGTTCGTCCTCCGTCCGCCGCCAGCGCTACGACCAGAGCCGACGAACAGCGTAGGCGTCGAATACCGTGTCTTGGCTCAGTACCGTGAGCCGTTCGCACTGGGCCTGGGCAGCCAACACGCGGTCGAACGGGTCGCGGTGGTGGAACGGCAACTGAGCGACGCGCCCAAGCTGCGCACAACTCAGTGGCAAGACCACGAACCCGCTGTCCTCCAGGATCCGCGGCAGGTCATGGTCCAGTGAGTAGGGCACGGTCAGTTTGCCCAGGCTGATTTTGATCGCCATCTCCCACACCGAGGCGATGCTGACGTGATTCTCGGCGCTCGCAGCTTCGATGCGCCGCGCCACCGTATCCGGCAGTTCTGCGGCGCCCTGCAAGAACCATAAAAGCGTATGGGTGTCCAGAAGATAGCGCATCACTGGTACTCCGCGAAGTCGGCCAATGGCGCGGCGAAGTCCGGAGCCATGAAGAAGGAAGCGGACTTGGCCATGCCCCGACGCGGGAGCGTGCGCCGAGCCCGGGCCGGCCCGAGTTCGGCCACGGGACGCCCGTGGTGGGTGATGGTGAAGCACTCACCCTGCCGGGCCTGCTCGACCAACTCGGACAGGTGAGTCTTCGCCTGGAAGATGCCGATCGTGCGTGCGCCCATGTCGAGTCCCTTTGGAATACCGGCTGTCTCCGAATATTATAGTCTTATCAAACTAGATTAACAAGTGTGCACAGGTTTGCGGGAAACGCTGGGCAGTGGCGGAGATTGGGGCCATTGTAGGGCGGCCGGTCGTGCGGCGCCCCGGCGAGGCGGGTGGTGTCGCCGCAACCAGGAGTCTTGTCTGTGACCCGACGAGCCGTCATCATCGGTTTCACCTGCGGCACGCTGATCGCGGGGTTCGGCTATCTCAACGACTGGGTCTTCCGTCTTAACCACATTGCCGGGAATCACTTCCCCATCAGTGTGTTCGGCGGTCTCGTGCTTTTCTCCCTGGGGCTTAACCCGCTGCTGCGGCGCGTGTTCCCGCGGGCGGCTCTGAAGCGGTCCGAGCTGGCGGTGGTGATGGCGCTGACCCTGGTGGGCTGCACCATACCGGGCAGCGGCCTGATGCGCGAGTTCACCCAGATTCTGGCGCTGCCGGCCCACTTCGAGCGCACGACGCCGGGCTGGCAGCGGGCGGAGGCGTTGTCCTATGCCCCGGAATCGTTGTTGGTCAACGGCGGGCGTTACGATGAGGACGTGACCGGGGCCTACCTCACCGGCGAGTACGGGGCCAAGCACCTGCTGAACTTCCGGGCGGTGCCCTGGGCGGCCTGGCTGCGCCCGCTCGCGGTGTGGGGGCCGCTGCTGCTGCTGATGGCGGCGGCCACCCTCTGCCTGAGCCTGATCGTCCACCCCGAATGGAGCCGGCGCGAACTGCTGCCCTACCCGGTCGTTGCCTTCGGGCGGGCCATCATTGCCGGGCACGCCCCGGGCAGCACTCGGCCCCTGGTGCGCACCGGGGCCTTCTGGGCGGGGTTCGGCCTGGTCTTCGGCATTCACCTGCTTGACGGCTTGTACGGGTACTTCCCCGATGTGCTCATCTGGTTTCCGCGCTGGTTCGATTTCACGCCGATCACCCAGTTGTGGCCGGAGGTGACCCGTGGGGCGGGGTGGTGGATGCTGTTTGTGCCGCGCGTCTACCCCACCGTGATCGCCTTCTCCTTTTTCCTGTCGTCCGAAGTGAGCCTCAGTCTGGGGCTCAGTCAGGTGGTTGCCGTGGGGCTGACGGCGGTGCTCGCCGGCTATGGCGTTGATTTGCAGGCGTATCAGCCCGGGACGGGGGTCGCGTCCTGGCAGATGTTCGGCAGTTCCGCCGGGATGGCCGCGGTAATCCTCTATATCGGCCGCCATCACTACCTGCGGGTGTGCCGTTTCGCGTTCTTTCCGCCGGCGGTGCCCGCCCCCGGCAGCGCTCCGGAGCCCTATACGGTCTGGGCCTGCCGCGGGCTGGTGGTGATCTGTGCCGCTGCCGTCGGCATGCTGGTGTGGCTGGGTTTGGACTGGCCGTTTGCGGTTCTCGTCGTGGTTCTGCTGCTGGTGGCCTTCATGGTCACCGCCAGAGTCAGTGCCGAGACCGGTCTGCCGCACATCGAGAACAATTGGAACGCCCTGGGGGTGCTGCTGGGGCTGTTTGGGACCGTCGCCTTGGGCCCCAAAGCCATCGTCATCTCCGGATTGGTCTGTGCCATGCTCATGGTCGACGTGCGCGAGACTCTGATGCCCTATGTCACCAACGGCCTCAAGCTGTGTGACGAGGCGCTGGTGGCGCCGGCGCGAGTCGCCTGGCGTGGCAGCCTGGTGTTCGCGGTGGGGCTGTGCATCGCGATCCCGGTGGTGCTGGCCGCGAACTACACCCACGGCGTGCCGCTGGTCGATGGCTGGGGCAGCCGGGTGGTGCCCCGTTTCGCCTTCGACAAGGTCACCGACGCCACCCTCCGGCTCGAGGCGACGGGCGAGTTGGCGACCTCCAAAGCGTACACGGCCTGGGGGCGGCTGGCGGCGTTGCAGCCGCAGCCGGCGTTCCTGTGGGCGGCGGGGCTGGGCGCGGCGGCGGTGGTGCTCTGCAGCGTGCTGCGCCTGCGCGTGGTGCGCTGGCCCCTGCACCCGGTGATGTTCCTGGCCTGGGGCACCTGGCCCTTGATGTGCTTCAGCCCCTCGTTTCTCATGGGCTGGGCTGCCAAGAAGCTGGTAACCCGGTTTGGCGGGCACAATCTGCACGTCCGGAGCATGCCGTTTCTCATCGGCGTGGTTGCCGGTGACATCCTGGGCGGGCTGCTCTTCATGGCGGTCGGCGCCATCTACTACGCGGTCCAGCATCAGCCCGCGCCGGGCTACTACGTCTTCCCGGAGTGACAGGGAGGGGCGAGCCCCATGGGACAGGTGACGAGACTCGCGGTCATGGTCGCTCTTGCCGCCGCCGGCGGGGGTGCGGCCGAGGGCCTTGGTCAGCAGCTGGTCGACGTGCCGGCTGGTGAGTTCCGGATGGGCAGGGCCGACGAGAGCTTCCGCCGTGACCTGTGCTTCACGGAGTTGCCCGCTCACTCGGTGCGGATCACCTACCCCTTCCGCATCGCGGCCACGGAAGTGACGCTCGAGCAGTACCGCCGCTTCCGGCCGGATTTCGTTGGCACCACAGACAGTGCGCCCTACGCGACCGGCATGAGCTGGCACGATGCCGTTGCCTTCTGCGAGTGGCTCGGCAAGGTGGAGGGGAGGCCCTACCGTCTGCCCACTGAGGCCGAGTGGGAGTACGCCGCCCAGCAGGCCGAGGCCCTGGGACTGCAGGGCATGCTGTCGGGTCCGCTGGAATGGTGCCAGGACTGGTTCGGCGACTACCCGGACCAGGCGCAGACGGACCCGGTCGGGCCGGATACCGGTCTGGCCCGGGCGGTGCGTGGCGGCTGCCTGGACGAGCCTGGCGGGGGGATGGTCCAGATCGTCCGTTTCGACGCGGCGCATTACGCCCATGTTTCTCACCGGGCGGGCATCGCGCCGGCCTTTGGCGCCGACGCGGGTGCACCTGTCGGCCACGGTCAGCATCGGATCGGGTTCCGCGTGGTGCAGGCACCCAGGCCGGCTACGGCGCCCTGGCCAGCCACCGTCAGTTTCGCTCAGTTGGGCATCAAGGACACGGCTGAGCCGGCGCAGGCGGGGCCCGATCCAGCCCGGCCCTACCTGCGCAAGCGCCACCTGCTCCCCGTTCCCCCCGACAACCGGGATGCCCCTGCCCATGACGCGGCCGGGCTCCATCCCTCTTTTCGCGGGCACAACCATTGTCCGGCGCTGACGGTGTGCCCCAATGGCGACGTGCTGATGGCCATCTATACCTCCTACCACGAGTACGAGCCCGAGGTATCGCTGATCGCGGCCCGTCTGCGGGTGGGCGCTGACGAGTGGGACATGCCCGCGCCATGGGTGGATTTCCCTGGCGCCAACGACCATGCGCCGCTGCTGTACAGCGAGGGGGGCACGGTGTGGCTCTTCTGGGGCAACCCCCTGCTGCCCGGGGCGTTCCCGTTCCAGTGGATCGAGTCGCGCGACAGCGGCGCCACCTGGGGCGAGGTGCGTTTCCCGCGGTTCCTGGAGGTGCCCGGCACACACTCGCGGCAACCGATCAACAGTGCCTTCCGTGGGCCGGGCGGGGTCCTGTACGTGGCCAGTGACGGCAACGGTTCGCAGTCGGTGCTCTGGGCCAGCCGCGACGACGGCCGGACCTGGCGCGATAGCGGCGGGCGCAGCGCCGGTCGACACACTACCTACTGCCTCCTCAAGGATGGCAGCATCCTCGGCATGGGGGGCAAGAACAGCCACCTGGACGGGTTCATGCCTGGCGTCGTCTCCCGCGACGGCGGCACGACCTGGGAGACCTTCAAGACCGAGTTCCCGGCTCTGGCCAGCAACCAGCGCCCAACGCTGTTGCGCCTGCGCAGCGGGCGGCTGTTCTTCGCTGGAGACTTCCAGGACATCAACGGCAAGCAACCGCCGGGGGTGACCCGGCTGGGCTCCTATGTGGCGCTGTCGGAGGATGACGGCAAGACCTGGCATACCCGGAAACTGGTCGGCACCCAAGCGCACGAGAACGGGACGGCACTGGGCGGTGCGGACACGCTGGGCTATGCCGCCGCCTGCCAGGCCCCCAACGGGATGATCCATCTCATCACCTCCATGAACCACCCCTGCCTTCACTTTGAGCTCAACGAAGCCTGGATCCTGGCCCCCGAGGCCGCCGACCCCGGCGACGCGGCGCTGATGACGCCGGCGGCCACCCAGGTCGTCGCGCCCAGGGAGTATCGGGAGACGTCGCCCGCAGGTAGGCCGCGGATTGTCTGGAGCGGGGGCCTGGCCGACGACGGACGCTTCCTGCTGCATGGCAAAGAAACGCGGTTCTACGCCGATGGCCGGACGCAGTACGAGGCCACCTACCACCTTGGGCGCAAGGTCGGAGCCGAGACGCAGTGGCGCCCCGAGGGTGCGCTGGAATGGCAGTGGCAGCATCCTGCGGCCGGCACCCCTGCCGACGCCGTGAGTGTGTGGACGCAGTACTGGCCGAATGGCGCCAGGAAGGCGGAGTCGAGGTGGCGGGGCAGGTTCGCCGACGGCCTGGCCACCGGCTGGAACGCGCAGGGTAAGGAGGTGAGTCGGGCTCGTTTCGTCGCCGGCAAGGCGATGATCGAGCTGGCCCATGAGGAAATGGGGTCCCATGTCGTGAGTCGTGGCGAGTCCGGCGGCGCCAAGGCCGGCGCGCTCTGCTACCGTGACCGCGCCTACGCCATCGTGTCACTCCCGCCGGAGGTGGCCGGTGGCGATCTGGTGCGCACGGCAAACGATGACGACTACTCGACCCGCAGTGACCATCTTACCCTTGAGCTCCCTGCAGCTTCGACGGTGTACGTCTGCTACTGGGCTGAGGCGCACGATCTGCCCGGCTGGCTGCGGCAGGACTCGTGGCGGCGGGTGGACAGTCAGGCGCGGGTCAGGATCGGTGACCAGGACAAAGCCTACACGGTCTACCGCTGCGCGGCCGCGCCGGGCCGTCTGTCTCTGGGCGGTAACGAGCGCGAGCGTACGGGTGCCGCCGGCATGTACTTCGTGGTGACCCGGCCGGGCTGGGAAGCCGCCGGGCCGCTGGTTGCGCCCGGGGGGGCCGAGGCGGCACGCTGACGGCTGTCGACCCGCCCGGGCTCCTGGACCCGCCATCCGGAGGCCGCCACGGCCCGGTGCGAACGCCGGGCCTGCCGCCGGCAGGGTCCGGGGCTATAGTGGGCGGCGCTCCAGCGCGCGAGATGCGTTCATAGCCCGAGTTCAGCGGAGTACGAGCCATGTCCACGTTGCGTCCCGAGCCGGCTCAGCCGCCGGAGTCCACCTGGCGCTTTGTCGATGAGCTGCAGCAGCCTCTGTGGCCGGCGTTTGGCTGGGCAGAGCGGTCGCCACGGCGGGGCGAGGTCGCCTTGGCGACCGGCGTCGTGATCGAGGCCGCCTTCCCCGATGAGCGCGGCCGACTCGACACCGCCTACCAGGACCTGGGCCGATTCCTCGATGCGGCCGCGATCCCACAGCCCGGCCCGTACCGGATCCGCACCGGCCACATGGTTACGGAGGTGCGTGAGGCCTACCGCGTTGTCATCGGCAGGGACGAGTGCCAGATCCTGGCGGGTGACACGGAAGGCATCCGGCGCGGCATCTTCTTCCTGGAGGATGAGATGCGGCGGGCCGGCGGGCCTTTTCTGCGCCTCGGTACGACGACGCGGCGCCCGGTCATCCGCACCCGGATCTCGCGCTGCTTCTTCGGGCCCATCCACCGGCCGCCGAAGAACCGCGACGAACTGACGGACGACGTCAACTACTACCCGGACGAGTACCTCAACCGCCTGGCCCATGAGGGGATCAATGGGCTGTGGCTGACCATTCACTTTGCCGAGATCTGCCCGCAGACGGTGCTGCCCGAGTACAGCCAGGACACCGCCGCGCGCCTCCACAAGCTGCGGACGACTGCCGAGCGCTGTGCGCGCTACGGCATTAAGGTCTACGTCTTCGCCAACGAGCCGATCCCGATCATGGCCGACAGTGCCGTCGCGCAGGCCCACCCGGAACTGCTTGGGCAGCACATGGGCTGGGGCAATCGCCACTTCTTCTGCACCAGTAGCCCCACCGCGCAGGCCTACCTCGAGCAGGCGCTGCGGAACCTGTTTGCGGCGATCCCCGACCTGGGCGGTCTGATCAACATCAGCATCGGCGAAGGCGGCTCGCACTGCTATTCATACGCCCCGCGCGGCCTCTCCTGCCCGCGCTGCAAAGACCGTGAGCCTTACGACGTGCTCAACGACACCCTGGCCGCGATGGCGCGCGGCATGCACGCGGCCAACCCGGATGCCGAGCTTGTCTCCTGGCCCTATGGGCAGTACTGGTCCTGGGGTGACGAGATGACGGTGACCAGCGCCGGGCGTCTGCCCCCGGGCGTCATCCTGCAGCACAACTTCGAGTCCTCTGCCATTGCTGAGCAGTGCGGGCGCAAGATCCGCATCTTCGATTACTGGCTGTCCTTCATCGGCCCCAGCCGGCTGTTTGCGGACTGCGCGCAGGCGGCGGTTCGCGGCGGCAACCGCATGTTCGCCAAGCTGCAGGTCGGCTGCAGCCACGAGGTGGCCACGGCGCCCTTCGTGCCGGTGCCTGGTCACCTCTTCCGCAAGTACAGGGCCATGCATGAGCTCGGGGTCAGCGGCGTGATGCAGTGCTGGTACTTCGGCAACTACCCAGGGCTGATGAACCAGGCCGCGGGCGAACTCGCCTTTGCGCCGTTCCCGGCCAGCGAGGACGCCTTCCTCCTGAACCTGGCTCGGCGAGACTGGGGCGCCGCGGCGCCGCGTGTGGTCAAGGCCTGGCAGTTGTTCCAGAGCGGCTACAGCAACTTCCCGCTCAACCACGTCTTCGGCTGGTACGGCCCCATGCACGACGCGCCGACCTGGCCCCTGCACCTCGATCCCGCGGACCGCACCATCTCGCCCTCCTGGGAGCTCGCGTCCTACCTCACCCTGAAGGCGTTTCCCGCCAGCGGTGACCGCATCGGGGAGTGCTTTGGCTACACCCACACGCTCGCGGAGATCTGTAGTTTGTGTCGTGCTATGGCCAACGACTGGAACCGCGGTGCGGCCATCCTCAAGCGGCTGTTGCCCGCCTACGCCGGCAACGCGGAGCGGGTCCGCGACATCGGCGTTGCCACCGCTTTGGGCATCCAGTTCGAGAGCGGTGCCAACCTGCTCGAGTTCTACGCGCGGCGCGAGGAGTTGCCCTGGCAAGCGCCGGCGGCGCAGCGCCGGTCGTTGGCCCGGATGCGGCGCCTGGTCCGGCGCGAGCTCGTCCTGGACGCCGCCTTGATGGCCCTCGCCCAGGCGGACTCCCGGCTCGGCTTCCACTCCGAGGCCGAGGGCTACAAGTACTTCCCCGCCAAGCTTGAATGGCGTATGCAGCAACTGCAGGATCTGCTCGACGAAGGCTTCCCCCGTATCGCCCGGCAAATCCGGGCGGGCGAGCCGCTCTGGCCCGAGTACACCGGGGTGTGCCCCGCAGGCCGTGTCCAGCGCGGTCCGCGAGTCAGCACCGGGCCTGCCCTCGACGGCGACCCCAACGGGCCGGTCTGGCGCGACCTGCCAGAGGCGGAGCTCGGGGTGAAGACAGGGTCCGCCAGTGCGTTGGCCAGGACCTTCTGGAAGGCCTGCCTGGACGGGGATGCGCTTTACCTTGCCGTCCGCTGTACCCGCCCGACGGCTGCCGAGGCCGAGGCTCCCTTGGGGGAAAGCGTGCGTTTTCTGATCGAGCCCCGGCGGTTGTGGCCGGCGCAGTGGTACCAGGTCAGCGCCGACGGCGCGCTGGCCTGTTCGGAGGGCTACGCGCTGCAGCCTGTCGAGTGGACGGCGGTGACCCGCCGTACGGCCGAGGGCTGGTCGCTTACGGCGCGGATTCCGCTGGCGCGTCTGCGCGCCGAGGTCCCTGCCGAGCGTCCCTGGCGCCTCGACCTCGAGCGTAACGCCCTGCTTGCGGAGGGCGCCATTCAGCACACCTGGGTTGAACGGCACCCCTTCGAGACCAACCGCCTGTGCTACGGCACGGCCAACTCGGCGGATTTCGGCTGGCTGATCGTGGGGTAGGGCTCGGCTCTGCGGCGCGGGGCGCGTCAGCCAAAGCGGCGTCCAGCCGCCGCAGTCCAAGGAACCCCGTCTCGTGCCGGGGTTCGATACCCTACTGCGCCGGCCCGTGGGCCAAGCTTTGGACTGCCGGTGGCTTGACACCGCTTTCGGTTCGAGGCCGCGCCACCCGCGGGTAAGGGGGCGTCGACTCGTGGACCTCGAGGATGCGCTCTGCGTCGGGGATCGGGAAGTCGAAGATCGCGGCCAGCGGCAGTTCCAGTCCGGGCAGAGTCGGGCTGGTCAGTGTGTCCTGCTTGCGGTAGACCTTACGGATACGGTAGCCGTCGCCGTCCAGGAGCAGGGCTTCCAGCAGGTGCGGGTAGGACGTCACCAGCCAGTACTCCTTGACGCGGTAACGGGCGTACAACTCAAGCTTCAGGGTGCGGTCATAGACCGTCGTCGACGGCGAGGCAATCTCCACCACCAGGTCGGGCGCGCCTTCGATGTGCGTGTCCTTGATCTTGCGGGGATCGCAGACCACCAGCACATCGGGCTGAACCACATCGACCTCGGAGAGCTTGACATCCAAGGGCGAAACCATGGCGCGGCAGCGTTTGCCCCTCAAGAACGCGCGCAGTTCAGAGGCCATCGCGAGACAAACGGCTTGGTGCCGGCAACCTGGGCTCGGCGACATGGCCACCGGCTCCCCGTCGATGAGTTCCCAACGCTCGTCGTCGGGCCACGACCGGTAGTCGTCCCAGGTGAAGCGCGAACATGCTGTCGCCGGCTGTGCCATGCCGTTACTATACGGCGCCCCCGCCACCTCGGCGACTGGCAAGGCCGGAAGGGGCCGGGCGTCAAGCGTCAGCCAAAGCGGCGTCCAGCCGCCGCAGTCCCAGGAACCCCGTCTCGCGCCGGGGTTCGGCACCCGACTGCGAGGCGTCACGGCACGGGGCTGTTCAGCCGGCGCTCGAACTCGGCATAGACCGCCGCGCTGACGCGGAAGCCGTGTTCTGTAACGAGCTCATGCAGTTTGCCGATGGCCGCCGCCGAGGTGACCTGCCGGCGCTTGGCGGCGAGAGCCAGGATGCCCAGCGTCCCGAGGGGCCGCAGGCCCAGGGCCAGGGCTGCCCGGCGTAAAGCGGAATCGTCGGCGACGACCAGGTCTGCCTGACAGCGAAGGGCCAGTTCCAGCACGCAGCGATCCGCCAGGCTCAACGCGGTCGCGAACTCTCGCGGGGCCTCTACCGGCAACACCTGGCAGGTGCGCACGAACGCCTGCAGTACAGGCTGTGGCGGCGCGTGCGGCGAAGGCGCCAACGACTCCTGTTCCACGGCGTTCGGCAGGTAGAAAGTGCCCAGATCCAGTAGCCTGAGCAACGGCAACAGGCTCCGCTTGCCAAGGCTTCTTGGCGCATCACCTTACAGCCCGGTAGGCGAGGTCGGTCGCCGGGTCACCCGCCGGGGGTGTAGTGGCGGCCGTGATCAGCAAACAGGAGAGTGCGCGATGAGTGGCAGACGGTCTGGCCTTGTGGCCTTATCCAGCCTTGTGTGTGCGGCGACGCTGTTGGCCCAGGAGGCCGCGGTCACCCTGCCGGTGGGGACGACGCGGCTGGAAGATATCGGGCTGCAGCGGGTGGCGTATGCCTCCACGGGTGGGCCGATGGTCGAGATGCCGCCGGCCTGGATCGGTAACTTCGACCCGGTGAGCGGGATCAGCTATCAGCCTGGCGACCGGGTGCTGGGGACGTCGGCCATCCTGCTGCACTCCCCGTGGCGCGTGCCGCCGGGAAAGGCCTGGGTCGACTACCGCCTGCGCTTTCCCGAGACGACGCCGATCCGACTCAGCTTTGGCATTGCTATGCGGCCTGACATGGCGGTGCCCGGCAAGAGCGACGGCGTTACTTTCGGCTGCACGCTGCTGGCCGGCGGCAAGGAGGAGGTGCTCCTGCATGAGCACTATGAAAAGGGCGAATGGAAGCCCTTCGCCTTCGACCTCGCGCGGTATGCCGGCCAGGAGGTCGTGCTCCGCCTGCAGGTCGAGCCCGGACCGGCGCAGGACCCCTCCTTCGACTTCTCCTACTTCGGCGACGCCCTCATCCAGGTGGGCGACGCCAGTGCCGCAGGGGGCACCGAGGTCGAGCGCTTGCTGGCCCGCAAGGCCTGCCAGGCCGTGGATGCGGTTCCACTCACCGCCGTGGCCAACGACCCCGCTCGCGGCATCGTGCCGGCCACGCTGCTGCCGAGCGCGGTCAGCGTCCGCGAGGCCGACCGTACCTGGTTCCTGAAGGCGGTCGCGGCCGATGCCACGGTCGAGTATGCCTACCGGCCAACCACGGGCACGCTCGATGACCTGACGGTGACGGTCGACGGCGGCAGGCCCTTTCAGCCGGCTGCGGGTGGTGGGCTGTGGATGGTGGCCAAAGAGGGCGACAAGGCGGTTTCGGTGGCGCCTCGTACCGGCACGCTGGTCGGGGTGGTGCGTGAAGGGACCGCGGCGATCGCGGCCGACTGGCAGTACGATGTTCAGGGGACAGCCTGCCGCGTCCGTTGGGTGTTCGGCATCGATGGCAAAGCCCTGACGGTGGCCGTCACGAGCGAGGCGGCGGTGATCGACCGCTTTTCGTTGGGGGGGATCGGGCCGGTGCCGCTGCGGCGGGTGATCCCGATCCCCTACCTGCCGGCCGACTGGTCGCCGGGCACGGTGCAGTACCTGCCGCTCGAGCACCTGTTCGTCTGCCGTTACCTCGATTGGACCCAGTCCAATGCCTCGCGTTGTCCGCAGGGGGATTCGTTCTACGAGCCGCGTACCGATGGCGTGCGCAACGCCTTGCGCGAGTTCGGCTACATCGCGGTCTCGCCGCAGGTGTGCGAGGTGCTGCCCGGCGTGCCCTTCCCGGCGTCGCCCTTCAAGGAACTGCTCGGCCCGCGCCTGATGCTCGACGTCTGGAACCAGCACGAAGGCAGCTTCCAGGGCAGCGCGGCCAACCTCCTGGACCTCAAGGACAACGGCATCGACCACGTGGCCATCATCAACCACGTCTGGCAACGCTTCGGCTACGACGTCAAGCTCCCCGATCACATTCCGGCCGACCCCGGCCTGGGCGGCGACGAGGGCATGCGTATTTTCGGTGCTGCTGCCAACCAGTGCGGCTACGTCTGGTCGGTGCACGAGAACTACATCGACATCTACCCCGATGCCCCCTCCTACGACGCCACGGCGCGGGTGCTGCGCGCCGATGGGACGCCATGCCCGGCCTGGTTCAACGCCGGCACCGGCGTGCAGAGCTACGGCCTCAAGTGCAACCGGGCCCTGGGCTATGCGCAGCAGAACACGCCCGAAATTCATCGTCGCTACGCCACCACGGCCGCCTACCTCGACGTCCATACCTGCGTGCCCCCGTGGCACCAGCTTGACCATGAGGCCAGCCAGCCCCTGGCAGCGATGATGCAGGCGAAGGTGCGCGCCGACCGTGAGCTCTTCCAGTACATGCGCGACACCCACGGCGGGCCGCTCTTCGGCGAGGGCCACAACCACTTCTACTGGGCCGGCCTCTGCGATGGGGTCGAGGCCCAAGTCAGCGGTGGCGAGAATCATACGCCGTTCCTCGACTTCGACGTGCTCCGCCTGCATCCGCAGATGGTGAACCACGGTATGGGCTACTACGAGCGCTGGTTTACGGGCGGCTATGAGCACCGTTTCGGACGCGATACCGGGACCCTGGAGCAGATCGACAAGTACCGCGCCCAGGAGCTCGCCTACGGTCACGCCGGCTTCGTCGGCGCCGCTCAGGTGGACAACGTGCAGTGGGTGGCCCGCGAGCACCATCTCACCCACCCCGTTCAACGGTTGTACGGTAACGCGCGCGTGACCGACATCCGCTATGAGGTCGCCGGGCGCCTGGTGCCCGGTGGGGTCGCCCTGGCTCTTGGCAACACGCTGCGGCAGCGTATCACCTACGATTCCGGGCTGCGGTTGTGGGTAAATTGGGGGGCGACGCCCTGGACCGTCGAGGACCGCGTGCTGCCGACCTGGGGCTTCCTCGCGCTCGGCCCCGGCACCGAGGTCCACACCAGCCTGCAGGAGGGGCGCTTTGCGGACTATGCGGAATGCCCCGAGTTCGTCTTCGCGGATGCCCGTACCCACGTCGACATGCCGTACCGCAAAGCCGCCCTGGACGTCGAACCGCGGCTGCGGGAGTTCACCTACCTCGGCGAGCGGCGCATCCGGGTGACCTACGAGTGGCAGGTCAAGCAGGAGTTGCCGCAGGACTACCACTGCTTCGTCCACTTCCGCAACGAGGCGGACACCCGCAACCGCGGCATCGTCGCCCAGCAGGATCACGCGTTGCCGCGGCCAACCAGCACCTGGCGCAAGGGCGAGGTCGTGGTCGATGGCCCTTACGAGATCGAACTCCCCGAGGACTCTCCCGCTACCTACGACCTGGTCATCGGACTCCACGATGGGCCGCGGGTGGCGCTGAAGGGCCTGGAGAACGACGGCTATATCTACCTGGCCCAGTTGCTGCTGACGCGTACGGACGGGAGGATCACGTCCATCAGCCAAGGCGATCTGGCGGCGGTCGCCGCGCGCCTGCATGCGGGCCAGGCCGACTTCACGGTGCGGCTTAACCCGCCGGGAACCTGGGCGGACTTCGGAAGCGTTGCGACCGATGGCTCCGTCAAGGTGAACCGGGCGGCCGACCGCTTGACCCTCTTCCCCTATCCGCGCGAACGGGTGTTCCAGGTGGCGCTGGACCTGCGCCGCCTGCTGCCGGGCGTGACCATCGATCCGGCCAAGGTTCGCGCCGAGGCGGGGGCCGCCGGCACGGCCGCGCCCCTCGGCGTCGTGCCGGTGACGGTGGTGGACGGCCGCATCACGTTCAGCGTCGGGCAGCCGGGGGCCGGCCGCTACGTGCTGACCTGGTGAAGGGGGCCAAGGCTGCTGGATCCCTAGCTGCAGGCGTGGTTACGGGCGGACTGGGCAAGGTCGGGGGTGCCAGTACTCGACTGCGGTCGCAAGCCTGGCTGGCGACCGGCGACCACCGACCTGGCGCCGCTCAGGGAGTCGCGTCGGCGCCAGGCAAGCGGCCATTGTGGATCGGGGTTTGCCTCGGGCGCATGGCCCCGGGCGCGAGGTACGGGCGGGTGCCCTCACCCGCTACCGGCGCCGCGTGAGCGGGAAGCCGGTTAGTCCTCTGGTCCGCCTTTCTGCTCTACCTTGCCGCCACTCTCTGCCCCGGCCACTACTCCCTCGCCGGGTTGGGGCAGAGGCTCGGATCGGTGTCGCTGGCGGCGATCAGCAACGCCAGAACCAGGATGGTGCGGCGGTTGCGGGTCGACCAGAAGCTGAGAGCCCGCGTCGAGGTGATCGCGCGAGGCCTGCACGCCTCGGTTACTAAAGACAAATTAGAGGACTGACCCGCCTGGCCTGCGAAGTGGCCGAACGTTTGACTCAGCGACGCGGCGAATCGTGTCCTGGAGCAAGGGGTCGTGTCTATTCGCTCGGATACAGCCCTCGTATGAGGCTGATAGCGTCCTTCGCCGTGTTCATGAACGTGAATGGCTCCGTTTCAGGCAGATTCTTGAGCGGTTCCTTGTACCAAGACTGCACGGTAAACAGGTCCGGGAATACGCCGTCTTGGCGCAACTGACGGACGTACTGGCAGGTCAAGTCATGGAACCCTCTTGCGCCGGCGTCTCTGGGTTCCGCGTTGACGATGACGTAGAAACGAATCTCGCGTTCTTCGCACCATTTCTGCAGCTCGACAAACTGCTGGGCATTGTTCACTGCTGCGTCATTGCTTCTCGTGCGCGTCTCCCGGTAGTAGTTGTATGGACAGTCCACTTCCACAAAAGCGATCCTCTCGCCAGACTCCGCCAACGCGCGGTGCAGTGCGTCGAGGACCTCCGAGTAGGTTACTCCCGATTGGTCGGTGTAATCCCCGTTGTAACCAACGAGCGCGCGCGTGTAGTCCCAATTCGGGAAATTCGTGATCAGCCCGATACGAATGCGCGGGTATTTCGCGTGGATCTTCTGCCAGAAATCCACCATGCGTGCGGCAATCGTATCCAAGGTGATGGCGTTTGGGTTTGTCTGATTGACTCCCGTGATCATACGTCTGACTGGGCCGTCCAGATGAATCGAAGAGACGTTTCCTCCGGCCTCAAAGACGGGGTCAAGCTGCATGAAGGCAAATGTCGACGCGTCTGGAATCGCCGGGCCGTCTCCCAGATGGAAATCGCCGAATTCGCAGGCTATCTGCATGTTCCGTGCTTTGGTGAACGTGACCAGTGCCTGGGGGTCGAGATGGGTCGTCCACTCCCACTCCTTCCCCTTCATGAGCTGCACACCGTAGTATCGGTATACATCCACCTGCTTGGCGACCTGTGCCCACTGGGAATCTGACTCGAATAACGGCGCCGGCGGCTCCGTCAGTAGAGAGGGTGCGACGGCAACCTGATAAGGCCTGGGCTCGATACTGGGAAGCTCTACGGACTCACCCCCTCCGACATATCTTCCCATGCAGCAGAGCACGATTGCGGCACGCAGCCAGACCATCATGAACGTATCCCCACGATCTGAGAGAAGAGTCCTTCAGCAGGCTTGCCATAACAAAGGCCCTCCCCAAGCGGTTCGCAAGCCGGTCCGGAGAAACTTCCTGGTTGGACGCGGGGGGGCGCGGGTCAGTCCTCTAATTTGTCTTTAGCGGCAGGCCGTCGCACAGTATGGCGAGTCTAGGATAGGGAGACGCCGCTATGCCACGCCCTCTTCGGCTTGAGTTTCCAGACGCCTGCTACCACGTCATCTGCCGGGGCAACGCTCGGTTGCCGATCTTTCGGGAGGATGCGGACAAGGAACTTCTCGTGGACCGGCTGGTTCACTTTGCGGAGCTATTCCGAGTCGAAGTCCGAGCCTACTGTGTGATGGCCAACCATGTGCACGTCCACCTTCGGACGCGGGAACCGAATCTGGGGGCCTTTATGCGTTCTTTCCTGACCTCGTTCACGAGCATGTACAACCACAAGCACCGCTCGTGCGGTCATGTTTTCCAGGGCCGGTACAAGGCGTTCGTGGTGGAGGACTCAAAGGCGTACGTGGCCAAGGTGACGCAATACATCCACCTGAATCCTGTCCGCGTTCGGTCGCTGGCGAGCAAGCCGCCGGCTGCGCGTCACGACGCGGCGTTGCACTGTCCATGGAGCAGCTATGGGCAGATTATGGGGTTTCGGCGGTGCCCGTCCTGGCTGCATCGCGATGCCGTGCTCAAGGGGTGGGGGCAAGGGCTGGCTGAGAAGAGGGGTGCTTACCGGGCAGCCATGGAGTTGCAGGTGCTTGGCGGCATCGCCGATCCCGTGGAGGAAGCTGCCGCTCGTGCCGTCCTGGGCAGCGAGCGGTTCACGGATCGCCTGCGCCGGGGGCTCAACGACTTGAAGGAGAACCTGGACCTCCGGCGCGAAAGCAGCCAGCACCGACGGCTCAGCTCCTGGCAGTCCCTTGAGTCGGTCCTTGCCGCGGTCGGCGGGGCGTACGACTCGGGCGCCGAGGAAATGCTGCGCCGGCACAACCGGAACTGCGAAGCACGGCAGGTTCTGCTCTATCTTGCCGCCACTCTCTGCCGCGGCCGCTACTCTCTCGCCGAGTTGGGGCAGAGGCTCGGGCCGGTGTCGCTGGCGGCGATCAGCAACGCCAGAGCCAAGATGGTGCGGCGG
>CAILUI010000118.1 GCA_903837355.1 uncultured Victivallales bacterium | reverse complement strand
CGTCCCTGCGCGAGCGGCTCCTTGAGCATGTGCGCGCGGGTGGCGCGCTCTACCAGTCGGGCGGCGTTCCGCTCCTGGCCGAACCACCGGCGGCGCGCGAACCCACCCTGGCCCTGGGCGGCAAGGCCGTCGCGGTCTCCGCCTGGGAGTGGGCCTTCGCGGGCGACATCCCGCCGGAACGCATCACCACCGAGGTCCGCCTCGGCGACCTCTGCGACCCGGAGATCACCGTATGGAATCCCTGCCGGCCTGGCGAAGCCTGGGGCCTGGCCCGCGACTCGTTCAATGCCGGCCTCCGTCCGGGCGCACACTACCTGCTGCGCGCTACCGTGGATCTGCCCGGCCCCTGCGGCGCGCTTGGCATGGAACTGCCGCTCGGCGTGCTCTATGTCCGTGGTCCATGCGGGGAACAAGGCATGCCCGGCACCAACCTCTGGATCTACGCGGACGGGCGGTTGGTGGGCAGCGCTTACGGCTGGGGCGAGTCCTATGTCCTGCCTTGCGGCCTGCCGGCCGGCCGGCACGAGATCCTGCTCGTAGCCCTGGATCTGCGCGGCCACGGCGGCGTGCTCGGAACCTTTGCCTTCGGTGAGGCGGCCGAGGGTGTGGCGAGCGCCTCCTGGCACCTTGGCCTCGGCATCTACGTCCACGCACCGATCCGGCCCGAATCCCGTGACCGGCGCCTGCTGCCCCCTCTCTACCGCCAACTTCTCGCGGCGGCCGGCGTGGAGCCGCCCGACGCCGATCCGCATGACAGCGAGCTCTTCCGCAGGCCGACCTCCCGCGGCACGGCTTGGATCGTTGCGCGCGAGCCGGACCTCGGGCCCGCTGAGACGCGCATCGGCCCGTGGCGCATGACTTGCGCCCAGGGCGGCCTGCTGCACCTGGTGGAGGGACGGCCGGTGCTCGTGGAGGCCATCACACTTTCCGACAGCAACGGCACAGTTGTGGCGGGCGAGGGTGGAACCGCGCTTGTCTACAGCGAGGATGGCCAGCCGATCGAACGGAGCGCGCGGTTGATGGTCAAGCTGCGCGAGGGCGTGGGCCGCATCGTCCTGCGGCATACCGGCTGCCTGCTTGGCGCGCGGCTCGTCGACGGGGAGGGCCGCTCGTTGGAGCCGGCCAAGGCTTCGCAGGCGGGCGACCGCGTAAGCGTGGAACTCGACCCCGAGGCCGTCAACTACTGGTGCGAACTGGAGTTCGCCCTCCGTGAAAAGATCGGGAAAGGCAAATGTCAGTCCGTCGTTCAATAACTCATCGTCCGCAACAACACTTGAAAGGAGAAACATGAGCATTGCCAACAACATCCGTTCCACTGTCGAAAAGGGGCAGGGTATCCTGCGCCTGATCCCGGTTTTCGTGCCACGCCGGTTCAGCTCGCCGGGTTGCCGCCTGCGCCTGCATCCCGACGATTACTTCGCCCTCGGCACCAACCGCGGCGCCATCAAGGAGCGCTGGTTCGCGTCCGTCACCACCTGCATGAACGGCCCGCTGGCCCCGGCCGACGAGGGACTCAGCTATGTGCTACCCGCCAACGGGGATCCGTCCGGGAAGTTCACGCTCCGGGACGCCCAGACGGAACTCGGTGACGCACTGGTCGGTGCGAAACTGATGCAGAAGTACGGCGGCTGGCCGATGTACTCGAAGTTCTTCGATTTCGGCGAGCCG
>CAILUI010000117.1 GCA_903837355.1 uncultured Victivallales bacterium | reverse complement strand
GTTTAGGCTGTAGGCTATTAGGTTACAACACCGGACCCGAATCCGGAAACGCAAAATGCCACGAGGTAGGACCTAACAGTCTACAGCCTGAGTTACCTAACAGCCTTGGCGTCCTGTGGGACGCCTGTGTCTTGATTTCGCTTACTGGCCTCGTATGGTTCACTGCGTTCCGGCAGTTCCGAGGAGGCCCCTCTTCACGGTGCGACGACCCCTATGGCCGATCTGAGTGTCAATCTAGCAGGAATCGTCCTGCGCAACCCGGTGATCGCGGCGTCAGGCACCTTCGGGTATGTGCATGAGTACGCCGACCTGGTGCCGGTGGAACGCTTGGGTGGGGTCACCGTCAAAGGCGTGTCACCCTTCCCCTCACACGGCAACCGGACCCCCCGTACCGCCGAGGTTTTTGGCGGCATGCTCAACGCCATCGGCCTGCAGAACCCCGGCATCGACGCCTTTATCGGCAAGCCCGAGTACCTGCCCTATCTGCGCACCTTGCCCACCGCGGTGATCGTCAACATATGGGGTCGCACCCTCGGGGACTACGTCGAGGTGGCCAGCCGACTTGAGGCGGAGCGTGCCGGCATCGCCGCGCTCGAGATCAACATCTCGTGCCCGAATATCAAAGAGGGCGGCATCGCCTTCGGGACCGACCTCGCCATGGCCGCCCGCGTCGTCGCCGCCGTCAGGGCGGTCACCACGCTGCCGTTGATCACCAAACTCAGCCCGAACGTCACCCGCATCGGCGACTTCGCGCGGGCGGTGGTCGATGCCGGGTCGGACGTGATCTCGCTGATCAACACCCTGCCGGCGATGGCCATCGACATCGAGACCCGCCGGCCCCGCCTGGCCAACGTCACCGGCGGCCTCAGCGGACCGGGGATCAAGCCCATCGCCGTGCGCCTGGTCTACGAGACCCGGCGGGCCATCACGGCGCCCATCATCGGCATGGGCGGCATCACCGCCGCCGCCGACGCCATCGAGTTCATGCTCGCCGGCGCCAACGCCGTGGGTGTCGGCACCGCCATCTTCAGTGACCCGGGCTGCCTGGTGCGGATCGTCCAGGGCATCGATGAGTACCTTGACCGGCATGGCGCCAAGAGCGTGGCGGAGATCGTCGGGACCGTCCGCGCCTAGCCGCCCGTGGCCGCGGCCCCCAGCCCTATGACCCGCTGCCGCCACGCCGGTGGCGCGATCCATACCCACCGCCCCAATGCCCGGCGTCGACCAGAATGGCGACGATGAACAGCGCCAGCCAGCCCCCGCTCAGCGTGTGGTTGCGGCCGAGCATGGCCCCCAGGTAGACCAGCGTCGCGTAAGGCATGAACGCGAACCCCAGGATCGGCCAGAGACGGGTCTCAAACGCCCGTCCGAACCAGCCCGTCAGCAGCAGGACGAACAGCATCAGCACCCGCGGTACCGCCAACGCCACCAGCACCAGTAGACAGCCCATCGTTTTGCCTCGGTATCCCTGGGCGAGCGGCGCGCCCGCAAACACTCGCCCTGCGACCCTGCACCCCACCTGCTGAAGATACCCCGACTCCCGGCCCGAAGCGAGCAACCGGCACCGACTGTCAAGGCGGTTACACTCCTAAGTAGCGGCAGCTCTGCAGCTATCTTCCGCTTCGACACAGGCGCCACGGCCATGATCCTCCCGATGCTCCGCCAGACCTCTCGCCATATCGCGCCCTCTTTCGGCAGCACGCAGCCGGACCGCGAGACGCCTGGAACCGCGCCTCTGGTTGGGACCGCACGACACGGCTATAGTGTAAGCATGATGACGAGAACACAGGTTCAACTGCCCGACGAATGCTACCGCACGCTGCAGCGGGAGGCGGCGCGCCAGAATCGCTCTATCGCTGACTGCATCCGCGAAGGCATCGCGCTGTTCCTGCAGCGTGCCGACGCCTCTGCGGACGAGCTAATGGCCGTTGCCGGGAAGTTCCAACCGTTGTCGACCGAGAACCTCAAGCCCCATGACCAGTGGTGGGCTGATGCCGCAGTTGCGGAGCAGCCGAAGCGAGTAGAGCCGTGAACGCGGTTTTTGTCGATACGTCTGGATTCTATGCCTTCCTCGACGGCTCGGACCCGCACCATGCGGAAGCGCGCGAGTGCTTCCGCCGCGCCGTGAACGAGGCGTGGCGCCTGCAGTCAACGAGTTACGTAATGCATGAGTCGTAGGCCGTAATTCAGGCACGTCTCGGGTGGGCCGCTGTCGATGCATGGCAGGACAAGGTGGTCCGGCTCTGCGAGGTACATTGGGTCGACGCGGACCTCCATGCACTGGGGGCCGCACGCTGCCGGCAGGCACGGGCCCGGTCTCTGAGTCTTACCGACTGCGTGTCCATCGAGTTCATGCGGCGGCACGGCCTGCGCGACGCCATCGCGTTCGACGAGCACTTCGCCCGTGAGGGCTTCAGCCTACCACGCTGACCGCCCGCCCCCGCTCACATCCCGGGGTAGTAGGTCTGGTTGTAGAGCCTGGGGATCGCCAGCGGGCGGGCGTTGGCCCAGACGGAGGCGCCGCGCGGGCCAAAGAAGAGGACCTCGTCACGGCGGTCGCCCCAGACGTTGGCCGCCAGGGCATAGACCTGCGCCGTCTGGTCGGCCGCCGGCCGGCCGGCCGGGTAGGCGGGACTGACGCTGTCGACGACGGTCCCCCAGCCATCGTAGATGGCGGCCGGCTGGAGCGGTGCCGGCGGCTGCGATTCGCCCGTACCGCCACGGTTGTAGATCAGCAGTTCACGCGCCTCGCCGTACCCCGACCAGTCCAGCGCCACGCAGGCCGCAAAGCAGCTTCCCACGGGTTGCTCGCGGCGCCAGACCTCGCGGCCATCGAGGTCGTACAGGTACAACGTCGCCGGCGCCCGGCCGCCGGCTGGCAGGCCCTGGCCACGGTCGATGACCATGAACTGCAGCGGGCCAAGATCCGGGCGGAAACGGCCGGCAACGACGTGCTGAGCCTCGCGCAGGGGGTGATGCCAGAGCTCCTTGCCGTCCGGCTGCAGGCAGTGGATGCCGCCGTTGCCAAACAGCAGCCGCCAGGAGCCGTCGGGCGCCTGCACGGCATAGGCCGCGTCCTGGTGCGCCCCCCCGGAGTCATGCTCGAACAGCACCTTGCCATCGTGGTCGAGCAAGGCATACCCCACAAAGACCTCGTCGCGCCCGTCGCCATCGACGTCGCCGTAGGCTGGGAAGTGCCCGACCGAACCCGTGTACTGCCACAGGGTCTGGCCCTCGGCAGCGACCCCCCAGATATTCCAGTAGCGATCTTTGACCACGAGGTCCTGCCGCCGGCCGCGACCGGTGAGGTCGGCGAAGAGGAAGCAGTCGTCGGCCGGCGCCGGGATGGCGAAGCGCCGCTTCTCCTTGCCGGTGCTCGCATCGAGCACCACCATGAAGGCGTCGCCCGCGTAGCGCGCGGCCCGTTCACGGGCATAGCCGCCGGCCAGGTAGGGCTCGATGTAGGTAGCCTGCTGCACAAACAGTACCTCGTTGCGGCCGTCGCCATCCCAATCGTAGATCTGCGCCGGCAGATCGCTGTAGATACGGCCGTTGTCGGGCGCGGGCGTGCCGTGCTGCCAGAGCACCTCGCCGCTGAGACTGGTGGCGGTCAGACAGGTGATCTCGCGGGTGCCGAAGACACTCTGCACGAAGAGCAGATCCGGAGCGCCGTCGCCGTTGAGGTCGCCGACGTGCAGGTTCTCCGCCCCGAAGTCGCGCGTGTCGAGGATGCTGACCAGGTGCGTGGTGGCGGCCATGGCGGGCTTCTCCACAGGTTCGGCCGCCCCCAGGCTCACGCTCAGGCCCGCGGCCAAGGCCCCCACTACGAACGGCATTCTCATGGCGGCTCTCCCGGTGTGCACGGCACACGGCGGTTCACGGCCCGTAAATATGGCGGCGACCCACCGGCCGCGCCACCGCACTGTGGCTGGTGCGGCAATCCCGGTGATGGTACTGTACGGGCTGTTGGTTGCAGGCGCTTCGCCGCGCTGACGGATATCGCCATGGGGGTGAGCACATGCGTATGAGAGCTCTGAACCTACATACCTGGTCGTTGCGGCTGGCAGGGATGGCCGCGCTACTGGCTACGGCGGCCACCGGCGCCGAAGTGCCCGATGCCGAAGCGCGCCTGCGGCAGGGCCTGGACGCGCCGCTGCTGTTCACCCGACAGCACTCCTACACCGGCATCCACATCTACGATACCTACTACAAATGGCCGCCGGGCGGCGGCGGCATCTACGTGCTCGAAAACCCGGCCGCGCCAGTCGCCGAACGGCGCTTCCGGACCATCATCGATCCCGCTTCACCAGAGACCCTTGGGCTCGGCGTCTACAGCTACCCCGAACTCTCGTGGGACGCCACACGGCTGCTGTTCTGCTTCAAAGGGGAACCCGGCGGCTCGACCAGCGTCTACGAGATCGGGGTGGATGGGCGCGGCCTGCGCCGACTGACCGACCCCGTCCCTACCTGCACCGACTACAAGGGCAGCCACGCCGGGCAACACGACATCGCGCCCGCCTATCTGCCCGATGGCCGGATCGTGCTGCTCTCGACCCGCCCCAGCGGCCTGGTGCCCTGCGCCAATACGGGCGTCGCCATCCTGCACGTCATGAACGCCGACGGTTCCGACCTGCACCCGATTTCCATCAACCATGTCAACGACTTTGACCCCCATGTTCTGCCCGACGGCCGCATCCTGCACGGACGCTGGGAGTACGTCGACAAGAACGCCCTCACCATCCAGTCGCTGTGGACGATCAACCCCGACGGCAGCCAGGAAACGGCACTGTTCGCCAACAACATGACCTTCCCCGAGGCCATCCTCGACGCCCGGCCGGTGCCCGGCTCGCACCTGGTGGTCGGCACCCTGGCCAAGCACAACGCCTCGCCCTACGGCTCGATCGCGTTCATCGATCCCCGCCTGGGCAAGAACGACCCCGCCGCGATCACCAACCTCGAGCACCCCGAGAACCCGGTGTTCGACCTGGGCCAATCCTGCGAGCCCTGGCCCTTGAGCGACGCGGCGGTGCTGTTCAGCGGTCGGCCGGCGGATCGCACGCGCAACGTCATCGAGATGATGGATCGCAGCGGCCACCGCTTCGTGCTTCTGGAAGACCCCGAGATCTGCCTGCACTCGCCGATGCTGATCAAGCCCCGGCCAGTGCCACCGGTGATCGTCGATACCACCGACCGCAAGGCCATCACGGGCCGCTTCTACGTGCAGGATATCTACCGCGGTCTCGACGGCGTCAAGCGTGGCGAGATCAAATGGCTGCGCCTGATGGAAGAGACCTCCCGAGTCAGCCCGACCAGCATGGGGGGCAGCCCCTTCAACCAAGTCTACCTGGTCAGCGCTGCCCTGGCTTTCAGCGCCAAGATCTACCACGGCATCGTGCCCGTGGACGCCGCCGGGTCGGCCTACTTCGAGGCGCCGGCCGGGCGGGCGCTGTTCGTCCAGGCGCTGGATGCCGAGGGCCGGATGCTGCAGTCCATGCGCACCTTCGTCCAGGCGGCGCCGGGTACGACGCGGTCGTGCATCGGCTGTCATGAGGCCAAGTACGGGACCGCCGGTAACGCCGCCGCCGCCCGCGTCAGTCTGCAGCAACCGCCGCACGCCCCGCAGCCCGAGTCGTGGGGCAGCGGCTACATGGACTACCCGACCATGGTCCAGCCCATCCTCGACCGGCATTGCGCCCCCTGCCATGGCGGTGAGAAGGACATCGCGGCCGGTATCGACCTCTCGGGCGGCTGGACGGAGTACTTCAACATCAGCTACGAGACCCTCGCCAACCGCGCCGAGACGCAACTCACGGCCTACTGGATCGCGGGCATCGACTGCATGAATGGTACCGCCCTGTGGTCCTCGCGCCTCTTCCCGCCACGCTCCCACGGCTCGGGCGCGGCCCCGCTGGCCGAACTGCTGGTCAGCGGCCACCAGGGACGAGTGCCCGACCTCAGCCGCCGCGAGCGCGATCTGCTGCTCGCCTGGATCGACAGCAATGGCGTCTACAACGGCGCCTGGGACCAGACCGCCGCCGGCTGCGCCGCACGGGGCTGGAAAGAGCTGCAGCAGGCCCTCGGTGACGAAATGCGCGAGAGCGGCTGCCTGAAATGCCATGGCGATGGCAAGCAGGCGCTGTACCTCGAGAACGACTGGGTCAACCTGCGCCAGCCCGAACTGAGCCGCATCCTGCGGGCGCCGTTGCCGGCCGGCGCCCCGGGTTACGGACTGGGCTTCTGCCGCGACCGCGCCGTCACCGCCGACCGCCAGCGTATCCATCTGCTGTGGAAAGGCTACGCCCACGCGGTCCAGCCGCCGGAGTGGTTCGAGCGGCATACGCGGGTGCAGCCAGACCGCAGCGGCGAACCGGTGGTGAGCTTCGCCTCGACCGCGGCCGCCCCCTACCAGCGCCTCCTGGCGCGGATCCGCCAGGCCCGCGACCAGGCCCTGGCCGCTCCGCGCGTCGACATGCCGGGGGCCGAGGTCAGCGCCGGCGCCTCGCGCATGTTCCTGCCGCCGCCCTTGCCGAACACTGTCGCGCTGACGGCCACCCTGGCGGACGACGGCGCCGTGCTGTTGAACTGGGAGCGTTCCGCCCGCACCATCGGCCTCGATGCTGAACTGCACCGCGGCAGCGCCCCGGACTTCGCGCTCACCAAAGAGACGCTGCAGACGGTGACCGCACTCGGGCGCTACGCGGATACCACGGTGACCGAGGGCCGCGCCGTCTACGCCCTCTGCTTCACCTCGCCGGCCGGCCGCAGCCAGCCAGTCTACACCAGCCTGGACGTGCCGGTACTGGCGCCGCCCGCGGCGCCCACCGGACTGGTGGCGCGCGCCGTCTCCGCCGCCGTCCGCTTGCGCTGGGAAGCACCGGCGGCGCGGGCCGTGGGCTACCACATCTACCGCGGTGACGCCGGGGCCGGTGAACTCCAGCGCCTGACCGCGGCGCCGCAACGCGCGCCGGCCTTCACCGACGGCACGGCCGTGCCCGACGTGCCCTACCGCTACGTGGTCCGAGCCGTCAACCGGCGCGCTGGCGAAAGCGACCCCAGCGCCGCCGTCGAAGCCCGCGCTATCCTGCTGCGCGACCCCGTCCTCACCCTGGCCTTCAGCGCGGCGGGCGCGACCGGCGCGCTGTACAACGGCGAAACGGTCCCAACCACCCTGCGCGGCAATGCCCGCTGCACCTCCGGGGGGCTGGACACGCGCCCAGGCGGTGAACTGACGATCGCCCATCGTGAGGAATTCGACCTGGGCCAGCCCCTGAGCCTGGCCTGCTGGGTGCGCGTCGAGCGCGGCGCCGGGTCGGGGAGCATGCCCGTGCTGGTCGGCTGCGGCATGTGGGGCAACGCGGGCTGGTTCCTGCAGTGGCTGGGCGGCAGTTGGCGCTGGTACGTGGGCGGGATCAACTGCGATGGCGGTCGGCCGGAAGCCGGCCGCTGGATGCACCTCGTCGCCACGGTCGACGGCCAGACCCTCCGGCTGTTCCAGGACGGGCAGCCGGTGGCCGAGGCCCAGGGGACGGTGCAGACCGAACGCTGGCCAGGGGACCTGTTCGTGGGCACCTACGGCGCCATAGCCGACCCCAGCTTCGCCACCACCGGACAATTCGCTGGCTTCGCGATCTACCACCGTGTCCTGGGCGCCGACGAAATCGCGCGCCTCGCCCAGGAACGACCGGCCGTGGCCACGGCGGCGGCAACCCCGTGAGCCGCCGCAGTCCACGGAGTCCGGGCCCCGCCCGAACTCGGTTCCAGACCGCGCCGGCCGCCAGGCCAAGCTTTGGACTGCCGGTGGCTTGACACCGCTTTGCACCGTTGCCGCTCGAGAGCGGCGTCCAGCCGCCGCAGTCCACGGAGTCCGGGCGCCGCCCAGACTCGGTTCCAGACCGCGTCGGCCGCCAGGCCAAGCTTTGGACTGCCGGTGGCTTGACACCGCTTTGCGCCCTTGCATCGCCGTGCTGGCACAGGGGCTACTTACCCGGGAGCCGGTCGCTGATGGCGCTGCGCACCCCACGAAAGCCGTTGCCAGGCAGGCGGCGAGCAGGCAGGATCACCGTGGCACTGCGCGCTGACACCCGCAGTTCCTCCTCGGGACTGGTCCAGTCGCCGCCACGACTGCCGAAGCCGCCGCGCCCAGGCCACAGGGGTACGTCGGCGACCCCGGTCTCACCCAGGTCCCCATCGCCATGGACACCCGTGAAGCCCCGGCCCGCCGGGCTGCTCAGCAGCACCACAGCCTCCGCCACATTGCCGCTCAGATCCAGCACCCCGTAATGGGAGGCCCCGGCCAGCTCGCGGGTCGGCATGGTCTCGTGAATGCCGACCCGGACCGGTCCGCGGATACTCTTCTGACACAGTGTATTGCTATCGCCAGGAAGAGCCGTTTCGGTGCCGCTGCCGTCGATGCCCTGGAAGTCCGTCATCGTCGATAGCCGGGTGCTTCCCCAGGCATACTCGCCGGGCACCGGCTGCGCGGTGCTGCCGCGGCAGGCCTTCTCAAACTCCGACTCGCTCAGGGGACGCAGCGCGGCCCAGTCGGCAAAGGCGGTGGCGTCCTCCCAACTGAGGTAGTTGCAGGCACCGTCCGGCGCACTCGCCGCGTAGCGCCCGTCCGCCCCCAGGGCGACCGTGTAACGGTAGGTCGGCGGTGGCGCCGCCGACGCTGCCCCATCCCGGCGCCGCGCACTGACCTTGACCGTGAGTTCCGCGCGCGTCGGCAGGCGCGCCGCAGCCTGCCGAGGTGCGAGCGTGTTCAGAAACGCCGCGTACTGCCCCTGCGTCACCTCGTACTTCTGGATGTAGAACGCCGCATAGCCTGTGGGGAAGGCCGCCGGCAAGACGCCCGTCGGCTTATCCCAGGTTGGCCCCTTGGCACCGAGGGCGTTCGCAGCGACGCCCTGGCGCTCGGCCCACAGCCCCCCGTCCACCTTCCGCAGACGCGGCGGGGTGTCCGTGATCAGGGCGGGCTGACTGGGATTGCCGCCGGCATGGAAGCGCCCCGGCGAGACCCCGTCGCCCAGGTAGAACGGCCCCGCTGGGACATAGACCATCTCCAGTGCGAAGACCCGCACCTCGAGGTCGGTCCCGGGCGGGACGCTCGGCCAGCGCAACGTCACCCCGGTCCAGCGAATCGGCCCACGTCCAGCCGTCTGGCGGTAGACGAAGACGCCCTTGCCATCGGCACTCGGGCTGAAGGCGGCAGCGACGCCGCCGACGTCGGCCACGGCGTAGTCAGCCGCGGCAGTGCTGAGAGTGGCATGGCGCCAGACCCCGGCGGGCCCCACGCGGACCTTCGCGAACAGCCAAACCGCATCCCAGTTGGCCGGCTCGACGCTGCCGCGCCACGAGTTATCCCAACTCAGGTCCAGGCGGATCAACCGCGGCTCCGCGGCCGGCCAGGTGACGTTGGTAACGGCGACTCGGCTGGCTTGCGCCCCCGACCCCGCGGCCAGCAGCACGGCCAAGGCCAGCCCGGCACAGCGCCAGCGATGTACAGTGTTCGCTCTCATGCGGCCGCTAACATCATACCAAGAGCAACGCTGCGCCACGTGGCCCGAAAGGACGTCCGACCCGAATGCCTCCCAACAATGGCCCCCAAGTCAGACCGCCTCAAGGCGGGACTACAAACCCAGAGGCGTCTGCCGGGGGTCCGGTTCGTAGTCCCGCGTTTACGCGGTCCTCTGAGCCCCTTCGTTCTGAGTTGGGGGGCCTTCGGTGTGATCCCCAAGCAGTCAGAGTGTCGTTCATGCCGCTCGCGGGGTCGCCCGTCGACACTCAGCATTCGACTTCCGCGGTTCGTCATGCAGATTGGGTCCGTGTCCGTTTCCACGTTTTCCGGAGCAGGAGGCGTTCGTCCATGCGCGTGCATCTAGCCTTTGTCGCCATGCTGGGGATCACCCGGGCCGCCCTGGCTGCGGATGGCTACTCGTGCGAGTTCGGCCAACTCCCGCCGTGGGCGATCGCCGGGCGCCAGATGACCGTGGACGTGCGCTACACCACGCCGGCCGGCGTGGCCGAGGCGGCGCTGCACTGCGAGATGAAAAGTGGCGATGGGAGCTATCTTAGCGGCCAGGTGGCCAAGGTCAGCGGTACGGGCACGCAGACGTTCACCATCGCGGTGCCGTCCAGTGCGAGCGCGCGGCAACTTGAACTCGTCGGCTGGTTCGGCGAAGACTGGCGGCAGCCGTTCAGCCCCTTTGCCCGGCCACCGCTGATCGACGTCGTGTCGGCCGAGCGCGGCAAGGAACTCGATGCCATGCAAGCCCAGAGCCCTGCCGCCCGGCAGCAATTCGCCGCCGCGCGTACGCCGACCGGCCTGATCGGCATCTACCAGGCCCCGGACACTGCCTGGGTGGCCGCCCTCGCCGCTGACCTCAGCCAGCGCCTGCGCGCCGCCGGCCATGGCGTGATCGCCGTCGACAACGCCGTACTGGCGAACCCGTTCGTCCTCACTCCGGCTGACCTCGACCTCCTCATCCTCTGCGAGCCGCGCCAGGTGCCGGCGGCGGCGCCCGCCGCGGTGGCGCGCTTCCTCGGCGCCGGCGGCAAGGCGCTGTTCCTGGGCGGCCCTGCCTTCGAGACCATGACCTGGAACCTCGATGGCCGCTGGCTGCCCACGACCGAGTACCGGGCCGCCCTGGCCGCCACCCTGAAGACCAGCGTCCTGCTCGATTTCGAGCGCGATGGCGGTGGCGACTGGGTGCGCGGCAGCAACCGCCCCGAGTCACCCGTCGTCGTCGAGCGCGCCACCCCCGGCGCCGATGGCAGCAGCGGCTGCCTGCACATCGCCATTGCCGACCTCACCGGCTGGGACACCTTCCGTGTCCCCCTGCCTGCCAGCCCTTTCTCCGCCGGCCACGCCTGGACTGTGCTCCGTGCCCGCGGCGACAAGGGCACCTCGGAACTCTCCCTGGAGTGGACCGAGAAGGACGGCTCGCGGTGGATTGCGGTGACCCCGATCAGTACCGACTGGCAGCCCGTCGCCCTGCCCCCCGAGGCCTTCCGCTACTGGCACGACAGCGCCTCCAAGGGCCGCGGCGAGGCCGGCGATGTCTTCCACCCCGAGAACGCCGAGCGCCTGACCATCGGCCTCGCCAATACCCACACCACCGCCGTCGGTGGCGGCCGCCACGAGTTCTGGGTCGATAGCATCGGCAGCGCCCCGCCGCCGGCCGCCGCCGTCCGCGAAGCCCTCGCTATGGGCGCCCAGGACTCGACTCCGATCGAGGCCGTCTACCCGCGTTATAAACTCTACACGGTAAGCACCTTAAGTAACCTGCAAGCGACTCCGGCGCAGGCGCTTGTGGGCGTTCCTGCCGGGTTGCGTGCAGCCAGCACGCTGGCTCCCCACCCCCGGCCGCAGGGCACGGGCATTCACAAGGACCGCCGCTGGCGCTTCGCCCCCTTGCTCGACGCCCTCGACGCCGAGGGCCGGGTCTGCGGCCAGGCCGCCGCCCTGCTCCTGACCGGGCCGACCCCCGCCGTCGGCGGCGCCCTGGTCTCGATCCCGGTGAACGACCCAGCCTTCTTCGCGCAACCCGCCGCGCTGGCCTGGTTTGCGGACCTCGCCCGCCGCTTGGACGACGGCTTCTTCCTGTACGAAGGCGGCGCGGCCTACTACGCTTCGTTCGGCAACGAGGCGGTGCCGGTCGGCGCCCTGGTCTCGAACCGTGGCCGACAGCCGGCCCGCGGCGAGGTGACGGCGCGCGTGGCCGACGCCGCCGGCAAGACCGTCTGGGAACAGCGCTGGCCCCTCGAGGTCGCGGACGGTGCCAGTGCCCAGGTCGAGGCCTCGTGGCCGGTGCCCGCTGCCCCCGCTGGGCCCTTCCAGGTCACCGTCGAGCTCCGCCGCGAGGGCGCTCTTGTCGACCGCCTCACCCACGAGGTCGGGGTCTGGGCGCCACCCGCGACGCCGCGCTTCGTCAGCCGCGAACAGGGCGAGTTCAGGCGCGACGGCAAGCCCTGGTTCGCCCATGGGGTCAACTACATGCCCTCGACCGGCATCGCCATCGAGGAGACGGTCTATTTCGAGAACTGGCTCGACCCGCAGCCGTACGATCCCGAACTGATCGAGCGCGACCTGGCGGATATCCAGGCCATCGGCTTCAACATGATCAGCGTCTTCCAGTACCGGCGCTCGATGGAGTCGCGCAACCTGCTCGACCTGCTCCGTCGCTGCGAGGCGCACGGCCTGCTGGTCAACCTCTCCCTGCGGCCGGGGACACCGATGGACTTCCAGTGGGACCAGATGAAGGAGATGATCGAGTTCGGCCGCCTGGCGCAGAGCGATACGCTGTTCGCTTACGACCTGGCCTGGGAGCCTTTCTGGCACGAGTACAAGGAACGCGTCGGCTACGACGCCGACTGGGCGGCCTGGGTCACCCAGCGCTACGGCGACGTCGCCGCCGCCGAGAAGGCCTGGGGCTGCCCGGCGCCGCGCGCCGGCGCGGCGCTGACCGGCCCCGCCGACGAGCAGGTCTCCAAGGATGGCCCGTGGCGGCGGCTGGTCCTCGACTACCGGCAGTTCCAGAACGATCTGCTGCACGAGCGTTACGGTCGGGCCCGGGAGTTGGTCCGTTCCATCGACCCGAATCACCTGGTCAGCTTCCGCATGAGCATCGCCGGCGACCCCACCGCGGGCCCGGCCGCCATGCCCTACGACTTCGCCGGCCTGGCCCGCGCGGTGGACATCCTCGAACCGGAAGGCTATGGCCGGATTGGCGACTGGGAGCGGATCAAGCCGGGCTGGTTCACCGCGGCCTATGGGCGCTGCGTGGCGCCGGATCTGCCCATCATGTGGGCTGAGTTCGGCTACTCCGTCTGGGCCGGAGTGCAGCCGGATCAGGCCCGGCTGGAGTACGCGGCCCGCTTCTACGACGACTTCTACCGCATGGCCTTCCAGTCTGGGGCCAACGGCACCGTCTGCTGGTGGTTCCCGGGCGGTTACCGCTGGAATGAGCGCAGCGACTACGGCATCCTCAACCCCGACCGGAGCTGGCGGCCGGTCACGCCGGTGATCGCACGCTGGGCGCCACGCATGACCGCGCCCCGGCCTAACCCCACGCCCGACGTCTGGCTGCCGGTCGAACTGAATCAGGATACGGATGGCCTCAACGGCATCTACAACCGCCTCAAAGACGACTTTTGGAAGGCCGCCGACGCCGGCAAGTTCCCCGGCCTGCGCGCCGTAACCCCGAAGTGAGCCCCACGCCACCCCTCAGCGTGTCGCGGCGAAGGGATCCGCGACGCGCAGGAAGTCGAACTTGCGGAAGTCGCGATCGTGGGTACAAATGGCGCGCACGCCGTGCTGCCGCAGCAGGCTGGCCAGGTGCGCATCAGGCACCAGGTTGCCACGGGTAGGAACAGCCGCGGTCGTGGCGCGGTACACGGCCCAGAAGCCCTCCGCCTCCGCCAGGATGCGTACGTGCGGACAGCGCAGCAGGGCCTCGACGTTGGCGCTCGCCTCCTCGTGGGTCAGCGGCTGGTCAAACACCCCGGGGTGGGTGGCGATGCGAAGGTATGCCATCAGCGTCGGCCAGGCCAGGTAGATGATCTCGTCGCCGCCGATGCAGGCTTCGAGGAAGGCACGTGCGACCGTGTGATGGGGGTTTCCCGCGTCGGATGCATACAGCAGGACATTCGCGTCGAGGGCAAGACTCATGGCGAGCCCTCCCGGCGGGCCGGCCGTTCCATGGCGTCGTAGACTGCCTCCTGGTCTGCCAAGTCAAGACGAGCGCCCATGGGGCGGGCGTGCCAGCGGAACTCGGCCGGCGCCGGCGGGCCTGCTTCGTCCCGTGCCAGAGCGGCGGCCAGCAGGTCGGAAACGATCCGTCCAAGCGGCTTCTTCCGCTCCCGCCGCAACCGTTTGAGGTCCTGCAGGATCGGCTCGTCGATGTCCAATGTCGTCCGCATCGTCGTGACTCCAGCCTTCAGCCCGCGTTTCCAGGCGTGCCGGACCTGTGGCAAAGCGGCCCGGCGAACACGGGCTATCCTAACGCTGGCGCATCAGGTGTCAAGCGCCAGCGCATCTGATGCAGTATCTGATACACCACGTGCCTCCGGTCGCATTTCGGGCGCCGAGGCGCTAACGTGACACCCACCACAATCAGGCGGCGGTTGCGCAGCCCGCGCGGGCGCGATAGGAGGCTTCGGTGAACCTCATCTCATATCTGGCCATGGCCGGGATGGTGGGCGTGAGTCTTGGGCGGACGGCGGCGGCCCAGGACGCTGCGGCCGCGCCGGCAGCCGTCACGTTCTACGTCGACAGCGAGCAGGGCAACGACGCCGGCAGCGGCACCTCGCCCGCTCAGGCCTGGCAGACTCTGGCACGCGTCAACCGCGAGCCGTTTGCGGCCGGTAGCCATATTCTGCTGAAGGCCGGCGGGGCGTACGCGGGCAGCCTGCGGCCGCAGGGCTCGGGGTTGCCGGGCCGCCCCAACGTCGTCGACCGCTACGGCGAGGGCAACAAGCCCTGCATCCGCACCGCGGGCGGGCCGGAGAACCCCGAGCAGATCGGCGTGCTGCTCGATAACCAGCAGCACTGGGAGATCCGCAACCTGGACATCAGCGGCGGCTACCGGGGCGTCGTCCTCCGCCTCAAGGACTTCGGCGTGGCCCGACACCTGTACCTGACCGGCCTGGACATCCATGACGTCCACGGCGGCAGCACCGGCGATGACAGCGGCATCCTCTGCAGCAACTCGGGGCCGTCCACCGCCTTCGCGGACCTGCTGATCGAGGGCTGCACCATCGAACACGTGGACCGCAACGGCATCCTGATCACCGACTGGCCAGGGCCGCCCTCCGACGCGCACCGCAACACCGCCGTCGTCATCCGCGGCAACCGCCTCCGGGACATCGGCGGCGATGGCATCTTCATCCTCGCCTGCAGTGGGGCGCTGATCGAGCGCAACGTGCTGCGCTACGCCCATCAGCGCGTCGGCCGCAATCCCGGCGAGCGTGCCTGTGCCGGCATCTGGCCGCAGCGCAGCGAGGACACCCTGATCCAGTTCAACGAGGTCAGTCACACCGCCGTGGGCGGGTTGACGGTGTGGGACAGCGAGGCCTTCGATGACGACGGCAGTTGCACGGGCACGATCTTCCAGTACAACTACAGCCACGACAACGCCGGCGGCTTCCTGCTGAACTGCGGCGGCAAGGGCACCATCGTGCGCTACAACCTCAGCCAGGACGACGCCACCGCCACCTTCACCTTCGAGAGCGACACGGCCACGGACAGTCTGATCTACAACAACACGATCTACACGCGCCCGGGCCTGACCGTGCAACTGGTCCGCAGCACCTTTGGCAAGCCCAACAACCTCCTCTTCCGCAACAACCTCTTCTACATCGCCGGCGAGGCGCAGTACGCTCTGGGCGCCATCACCAACATCGTCTTTGACCACAACGCCTTCTTCGGGAATCACCGCAACCGGCCGCCCGACGCGCAGGCGCTCTCTGTGGACCCGCAACTGGCGAGTCCCGGCAGCGGCAAGGACGGCATGGACACGCTCACGGGCTACCACCTGCAGCCGACCTCGCCCTGCCGCGGCGCCGGGGTCGTGATCCCGGGGAACGGCGGCCGCGACTTCTGGGGACAGCCGCTGTCAGACCAGGCGCCACCCGACCTCGGAGCGCACCAGCACGGTCGTTGAGAGTTAGCCAAGGAGAACCCATCGTGAAACGTCTGCTCGCTATGGTGTGCGGGGCTACCGCCCTGGTTGCGCTGGCTGCCCGCGCCGAGAACTGGTGTCAGCGCTTTGCCGATGACAACGTGCTGCTCGGCCATGTCGACGTGAAGGGCGTCCGGGCCATCCCCGAGATCAACGCCGTGCTCGACGGCCAGGACCGCCTCAGCCGCCTGGCGAATCGGGCCCGCAAGCAAATGAGCGTCGATTTCGAAACGGTCACCGAGGTCTGGTTCGGAGTGTCGCCGACGACAGGCCCGATCGCAGTGCTGCGCGGTGATTTCAACCTGGTCACCATCCGGGGCGCCGCGGGCGCGTCAGCGAACCTGCGGGTCAGCACCCCGCCCGGGGTGGAGTTCGTGGTCGCGGATACCCGGCCCAACAAGGGCACGATGGTGGCCTTTCTCAGTCCCCAGGAGATCGTTGTCGGCAAGGCCGCACAGGTCGAGGCCTTCCTGGGGAACCTGGCCTCTGGAAAGCGCCACGCACGGCAGCAGGACCTGAGCGGCCTCGAAGCACCGAAGCCGCTGGTGGAGTGCGTCCTGCTGGGGCTGCCCAAGGAGGTCCAGAAGCTCCCGGCCGGACTCGCCGAACATCTCGGGCTGTTGACGCTGACCGTGACCGGGCAGACGAGCGCCGACCTGGTCCTGACCGTACAACCGCATAACCCCGAGATGGTTGCCCCGCTGGCGACCTGGTGCCAGAGCAGCCTCGCGCTCCTGCGCCTCTTGCCGCCGGAGCAGCTCGCGTCCCTGGGCCCGGTCAGGAAGGCGCTGCTGGCCAGCGCCGTGGCCACCGCCATCCCGCCCGGCGTTGCCCTCAGCGCCAGCCTGCCCCTGGCCACGGTCCATGACCTCCTGGCCACTGCGCTCGCCACCGGCAGGCCTGTCCAGCCGCAGCCCACGCCGGAGGCCGCACCGCCCCAAGCCACGCCTCAGCCCGCACCTGCGCCCCAGCCCTGACGGGCCGTTCCCGTTCCCGCAGGGCCGCGATCACGCGGCCTCGGCTCAGCCGGCGCTTCGCCCTCCAAAATACGACGGCTCTCCAAAATACGACGGCTCTCCAAAATACGACGGCTCTCCAAAATACGACGGCTCTCCAAAATACGACGGCTCTCCAAAATACGACGGCTCAGCCGGCGCTTCGCCCTCCAGTGCGACCCCTCGACCCCCGACCCCCGACCCTCCTCCTACTTCGGATCCGCCCGCAACGGGCCGGGGCCGCCTGGAGTTCCGCACGGATCTTCTCGAGCAGGGCCGCGGCCTGGGGAGCGGCCGTGAACTCCTGGTCGATGGCCAGGGCCTGCTGGAGTTGATCAACCGCCTTCGCGGCCTCGCCCTTGCCGTACAGCGCTACCGTCATGATCAGGGGCGCGGGGTATGAGCGTCCCCTGAGTCAGCCTTGTTCTGCTCCGGATCCTGCCTATCCTTCCAGCAAACGCATCTTCCGCGCAGTCCTGGCAGGCCCTTCGGGCTTGCAGGGCCGCCGCTTTATGAGTATTATACGTCTCTAACATAATACGGTGTCGGTATAATCTTCGGGGCACGGTATGGCACTGCCGTTTCTGGATCGCCAGGAGGAGTTGGCGCGGCTGCGGCGGGCGTTTGCGGTGACGACGGGAACGTTCGCCTGCGTCTATGGCCGTCGGCGTACGGGCAAGTCGCGCCTGCTGCTGGAGGCGCTGGGGGCGCAGGCCGCGGGCGGGTACTATTGCAGCGACCTGCGCGAGGCGGCCATTCAGCGCCGGGCGCTCGCGGCAGTGATTGCGGTCCTGCTGCCCGGCTTCGACCGCGTACAGTATCCAGACTGGGAAGCCCTGCTGGCGCGCTGGCGGGCCGACGCGCCGCCAGGCACGGTCCTGGCGTTGGACGAGTTTCCGTTCCTGGTAGCGACCAGCCCCGAGTTGCCCGGATTGCTGCAGAAGAACCTGGACGGCGGCGGCGCGAAGCCGGTGCATCTGGTGGTCTGCGGTTCGTCGCAACGGATGATGCATGGGCTGGTGCTGGCCGCAGATGCACCGCTCTATGGACGCGCGCGGGAAATCCTGCGCCTCCGGCCGCTGGGGGCCGCCTGGCTGGGCGAGGCGCTGGGCCTGACCTCAGCGCGCCAGATCCTTGATGCCTACGCGCTCTGGGGCGGCATCCCGCGCTACTGGGAACTGGCACAGCCCTTTGCAGACACATGGGAGGCGATGCGAGCGCTGGTGCTGGATCCGCTGGGCGTCTTGTACCAGGAACCGGAACGACTGCTGGCCGATGACCTGCGCGACAGCGTGCAGGCCAACTCCCTGCTGTCACTGGTCGGTCAGGGCTGCCAGCGCGTCTCGGAACTGGCGGCGCGCCTGGGGAAGCCGGCCACCGCACTCTCGCGGCCGCTGCGTGTGCTGGTGGACCTCGGGTTGATCGCGCGCGAGACGCCATGGGGGGTGGCGGAGCGCGACAGCAAACGCTCGCTCTACCGGATCGCCGATCCCTTCCTGGGCTTCTGGTACCGCTTCGTCGAACCGAACCGCTCCGTGCTGGAAGCCCGCCGCCTGGAGCCGGTGTGCGAAGCGGTTCGCCTGGGCTGGGGCCAGCACGTGGGTGGCATCTGGGAATGCCTCTGCCGCGAGGCAGTGACGGGTAACGACGTGGCCGGGCTGGCCTGGGGGAAACCGTCGCGCTGGTGGGGCCCCGGACTCGACCGTAAAGCGCTGGAGTTCGACGTGGTGGCCACCAGTCTGGACAGCACGGCCCTGCTGGTGGGCGAGGTCAAACTGGCCATCCGCGGCCAGGAACAGGCCATCGCGACGAAGCTTCTGGCGAAGATCAGGCAGTTCCCCGGGGCGGCCGGCCGGCGACTGCTGCCCGTGATCTTCCATGCGGACGACCTCGTCGCGCCCGTGAACGGTGTTGCACTGATCGGCGCGGAGGCGGTGCTCGCGCGCTTGCGCTGAGGCGCTTCGCCCTCCAGAACAACACAGGAAACGCGGAGCGCTCCCTTGGAGGGCGAAGCTTCCCAGGGGCGTCCGCCCCGCTGAGCCGTTTCCCGTCTCGCCCGCTCCCTCTACTTCGGATCCGCCCTCACCGGGGCCGCCTGGAGTTCCGCACGGATCTTCTCGAGCAGGGCCGCGGCCTGGGGAGCGGCCGCGAACTCCTGGTCGATGGCCAGGGCCTGCTGGAGCTGATCAACGGCCTTGGCGGCCTCGCCCTTGCCGTACAGCGCTACCGCCAGGTGGTAGCGCACCGTCGGGTTGTCGCGCGCCTGCATGGCGGCATAGACAAGGCACTCCATGGCTTTGCCGATGTCGCCATTCTGGAAATGAGCCCAGCCCAGAGTGTCGGCCACGGCGGGACTCCCTGGCAGGCGCTCCGCGGCTTTCAGGGCCAACGCGAGGGCGCGCTCCTTGGGGCCGCCGCTGTCGAGGATCAGGGCCGCGCAGTTACTGAGGGCGATGGGATCATCTGGCGCCCGCACCAGCGCGCGCTCATAGGCTGCCGCCGCCGCGGCCTGATCGCCACGGCGCCGGTAGATGGTGCCCATCTCCAGCAAGGGCACCGGCGAGGTCGGCAGTGCCGTCGCTGCGGCTTCCAGAAGCTCGATGGACGTGTCCTTGGTACCCATGCCCTCGTAGCAGTAGGCCAGCATGATCTTCGCTTCCAGGTCCGCGGGGCGTTGTTCGACCAGCCGGCGGATGGCCACGGCACCATCCTGGTACTCCTGCGTGGCCAGGCAGGCACGGGTCAGGAGCTTGATGGCCAGGACCAGGCCGGCGTTCTGCGCCAGAACCGCGCGGCAGTGCTCGGCCGTCAGGGAGGGAAAACCGTTGCGGAGAAAGACGTCCGCCAGCAGGAGGTGAGCGCGGATGCTGCCCGGGTCGTCAGCCAGGAGATCCCGGGCCACGAGGTAGCCCGCGTTGGTTTTGCCGCTGTGCACCAGGAGCTCCGCCAGGCGAGCGCGCCCAAGGTAGAAACGGGGCTGCTTCTCGCACACATTGCGCAGCACGCCGATGGCAACGCTGAGCTTGCCGCGGGCCACATGGACCTCGGCCAGTTCCACACTTGCGTCGGTCGCATCAGGTGTCTTGGCCAGGATCTTGTCGAGCGTGGCGATGGCGGCGTTGAAGTCGCCACGGAGGCGCTGGATACGAGCCAGCCCGATACTGGCAGTGAGCAGAGTCGGGTCCAGCTCAAGGGCTTTGCGGTAACCCGCCTCTGCCCCAGCCAGGTTCTGACGCAACAGCTCGGTACTGGCCAACGCCAGGCTGCCACCGGGGTTTCGGGGATCCTGCGTGATCGCGGCCTGCGCCTGTGCGGCAGCTTCGTCAAGGCGTCCGGCGGCCAGGTGACACTGGCTGAGCAGCAACATGGCCTCCACGTTCACGGGTTCCAGGTCCAGGGCCTTCTGAACGTGCTGCGTGGCGGCATCGACCTTGCCCGCCGCCCCCTTGATGCGCGCCAGGGTGAGGAGCGCCGGGACGGAGTTGGCGTCCAGCTTGAGGACGTCGCCGATGGCCTGCTCGGCTTCGGGGTACAAGCCCAGCCCATAGGCGCACTCGGCCAACCCCGTCTGCGCTGCCAGGCTGCTGGCGTCAAGGGCAATCGCGTCCTTGAAGGCCAGCCGGGCCTCGTCGGCCTTACCCGCCGCGCGCAGCGCCTGGGCAATCTGGATCTGTTCGGCCACTCGCTGGCGCGCCGCCGCCGCCGTGGCCTCGTCGCCGGGCGCTGCTCGCACCGCCACCACGGGTGCGACGGCAGGCGTGGCACGCACGCGAGTGAGGTGCTCGGCAACTCGCCATCCCGCCATCCCGACCCCGAGGTAGAAGGTAACCAGGGCCAGTCCAACCAGGGCGTGGCGCAGCGGCGAGAAGCCGAACGCCGTGGGGCACTCGCAGACCGCGCAGAGACCCCCGCCATCCTCTTCGGTGAGCTTCCTGACCGTGCACCAGCGACAGAGCAGGGCATACAGCCTCGGCGTGCCGTACTTGCGGGCCGGGCCGCAGAGCTGAACGTTGCCGTCCTGAAGCTGCACCGACTCGGACATGACGCAACGCAGCGGCGCCGGGTGCGGTTCCGTGGGATCGCCGCGCCGACGCAGGGGACGGACGATCAGGACCCACAGGGTGAGCCACACGAAGTCGTAGCCCAGGAACAGCAGGTCAAAGGGCAGGCGCAGCAGCGCCAGCAGCAAGGACCGTAACGAGCGCAGAAGACTCATCATGACAGCATCCGCTCCCCTCACTCCGCGAGGTCCAGCCCGAGGATGGCAGCCGGGGCACTGGTCACCAGCGCCGCCGCCGCTGCCGCCCCGAGCAGCTTCGTCGCGCGCGCCACGGCCAGGCCCAGGCTGCCTGCCTCGCGGACGCCGTGCGCATCGGTCGCCATCACGCCGGCCAGCCCCTGTCCCAGCAGCGCCTCGCACACCCGGCGCTCCCGCCAGCCCACATCCCCCAGCAGCGCCGAGGCCGTGATCTGCAGCTTGCCGCCACGCCGGACGAAGCCCTCGATGGCAGACACCGAACGCGCGATCCCGGGATGGCGCTCGGGATGGGCCAGGACCGGCGTAATGCGGAGCATCTGCAGGCGGAAAAGCAGGTCGTCCAAAGCGGTCACGGGCAGACTCTCCCGCAGTTCGATGAGGACATGCCGCTGGCCGCCGGCGACTGGCCCACGCGCGTACAGGTACGCGGGTTGAGTCGTGAGCGTCTCCGGCAGGCGATCCACCACCTGACACTCGAATCCAGCCACGATGTGCAAGGGCAACAGCAGGCGCGCCAACTCGGCGCGCAACGCCGTCAGACTGGCATCGCGGACGTCGGGACTGACATCGAGGTGGGTGCCCAACGCATGCGGCGTGGCCGCCACCACCCGCACGCCGGCAGCCAGCGCCGCCCGCGCCATGGCGATGGCCCCGTCCAAATCCTGCGGCCCATCATCGACGCCAGGGAGAATATGGGTGTGAAGATCGATCATGATTCGCGGGCGTCTCACAGGACGCCAAGGCTGTTAGGTATTCAGGCTGTAGACTGTCAGGTCTTACCTCGGGCGTCTTACGTTTTCGGGTTCGGATCAGGTCTTGTAACCTAATAGCCTACAGTCTAGACCGCTACAGGCTCTGGGTTTCCCATGGGACGGGTATGATCATGATTCCGGGCATAAAAAAAGCATCCCCGATCGCTCGGGGATGCTCTGTAGTGCATTCATCTGAGCCGCGGCTCAGGCCCGATCACGCGTTCCGGCGCCGACCCCGGCGCGCCAGAACCCCGAGCGCCCCAAAGCAGGCCAGCAGCAGCCCGCTGGGCTCGGGAACGACGTCGGTGAAGACATTATCGACCCAGATGGTCATGTAGTTGCTCCCGACGGGTGTGAAGGGCAACAGGTCAAACTGCAGACCGAGAGCGATCGTCTCATCCGTGATGGCCGACGAAATGCTGGTGACGGTCCCGGCAGGAACCCAGTCGCCCAGAACAACGCTCCAGTTGTACTGGTTCCACGTGGCGGTGTTGTCCGTCAGGGACCGGGTCGGGTACGTCTGCAGCGTGCCTGGGCTGCCCGCGAGAGACAGGGTGCTTGTGTAGTAGCTATCTGCCAGATTGTCATTACCGACTGTGTCAACATACAGGTAATATTCGATCGCGCTGACTGTGCTCGCCGGTGCACCCGCATCCTGGCTCACAACCGCGATGGCGCTTGAGAACAGATTCGCAGCGACCCCCGCGTTCAAGGTACTATATGTCTCAAAATAAACCTTGTTGCCGGCTGCGGTTGGGTTAGCCCCTGCCCCCACAACGAAGTTATTATGGTTGAGGTAGAAGTACGCGGCCGGATCGACGCCGGCGCCGGCGTCCGCGTCCCCGACGAACACGCCGGTTGCGGGACTATTGTTGATCATGTAATACCAGGCACTCGACGAACCCGGCACCGTGTAGCCGTTGAAGTCCTGGTGCACCCCGAGCCCCTGCGCCACGGGCGCCACGAACACACAAACAGCGAGTGCCGCAACCGCGGAGGTAACGCTACGCATCTTAATTCCCCCATCTACCGAGGACCAACCGCGCACTGAACAACTAACCCGAAGCATAGAGCACAATACCGCGGCTTTTTTCCGTTGTCAACTGGCAGGAGCGATTTCGGGCGCAAGTCAGCTCCGAAGGGGTCTGCTTGTACTCGATCCGCCGTCCCAACGCTGCGCTCCTGCGGCGGCACCCCCAGTCACAGAAGCCGCCGGTTCGCCTCTGCCTCTTCAGCCCCGGAGGGGCGTAATCCCTCAGCCCAGGGCACCGCCCTGGGTACCGGGCATACCCCAAATTCTTAGCTGAAGGGGCG
>CAILUI010000116.1 GCA_903837355.1 uncultured Victivallales bacterium | reverse complement strand
GGAAGGATAGGCAGGATCTGAGCCGGGGCCGGCATCAGAACGGCACGCGCCACGATGCCGGCCCCACCCCCGCCACACTCAATGGCCCCGGGGGACGACGAAAAGGCCAGAACTGGTATCCTCTCAACAGGCCGCTCTCATCACCCAGGGTGTAGACCCTTGGCGCCTCCTCGCCACGCCGCAACAGGTCGCGGTAAGTCTTCTTGGCGGTCTCAAGCACGAGGATCCGGAAGGCATCGCGCGGGATGTGGTTGAGAATCGCCGCCGCACGCATCGTCTTTCCGCTGCCGGTGGTACCGACAAGCAGCAAGTGGCTACACATGTCTCGTGTGGTCAGGGCAAACCGGCCGCGTGCCGTCGCTGCCGTGGACTTCGCGTCAGGATCGCCGAGTTCGTTGCGGATTGTCTCCCGCGCGAACGCCAGCGTTCCGATAGCGACGGACCTGCCGTCAACTCCGGGCGCCTCCATGCCGGGCCGCCCGTAGAAGACGCTCCGGCGCATCTTCAGTCCCGGCAGTTCGGCATCAGGCAGGAGCAACAGACGCCCGACCTGCTCGCAGTCCAGTATCTCCAGGAAGGTACCGCCACGTGCCAGGAGCGCATGGGTGGCGATGTTGCGGTTGAGCTGGAACATGCAGCCCTCGCCTGAGAACGGCAGAATCTGCATCGGCCGCAGATGGCTCTGACTGCCCGAAAGGACGGCGGCCAGCGTCTTGCCGATGCGTCGAGATGCGTGGCGATCTGCAGCGTAGACCATGGCGCAGCCATAGTAACCGCCAGTGCCCATCGCCATCTGCAGGTGTTTCATGCTCGCTTCCAGAGACTTGTCCAAGTACTCGAGCAGTGTATTCAGCTTGGTGATGGAAACGCTGCTACCGTCCTGTTCGCTCTTGCTGTCCGTTTTCGTTACCGAGATGGTCTGGCTCTCGTTGTAGGAAACTGCGGCTTGGGTGCCCGGTCGCCACCAGGCGGATTCCTTCCGAGAACCGACGACTCCCTGCATGAGTTTCGGCAGAAGCCCGCGTTGCTCCGCTTGGGAACCACCCCAAGTACGGCTCTTGTTCGTCTGTTCCCCTGATTCCCTCGACTGCGACCAATTCCTCCCCAGTTCCTGCTTGATCGATGGTCCTATCTGGTCCCGCAAATCAGCCTTGGCGCGGAACTGCGCCAGCAAGTCCGCGGGTGATGCTTTGGCGACGCTGAACACAACAGCGAAATCGTCCTCCTCGATGAGCGCCTCCATGGCGTCGTTGAGGCTGGCAAAGGGGCGCGTCTCCTCGTCGCGGTCCGCGATGAGCCGGTCACCTTCCAACTCTTTGGGCGAGGGCACGCCAGCCACGCAGGTGACCTGTCTGCCCCACTGCTTGGAGGCCTCCTCGAGTTTGGCGACGACGCTCTCCGGCTTGAGCAGGGTCAACTCGCTTTCGGGGAAGGACCGCCGTGCCAGGCTGTCACAGAGAACGACCAACCGCTTGTGGCGCAGGCCCGGCTGGTCGACGGTCATCTTGCCTTCCGGTGCGTCGGTCCCGAACTTGGCTCCGAGGTGGATGGAGTAGTTGCCGCCTAGCTTCTCCACCATCCACAGGAGCTCCTCGCCCGGCTCAAGCTGCGGAATCAGATTCTCCCAGTCGTAGGGTCGAGGGAAGAGGTCGCGATGTCCCAGGCAGCTAACTTCCGCCAGCAGCGTGTCGGCCAGGCCGGGATTGGTGACTGCCACGTTTGTGCCCGACAGGTCCTTCGTGATCTCGCCTGGAGCCTCGAACTCCGAGACTAGGGCCGTGGTCTCCCATAGCACACGGGCAAGGGTGTTGGCTGTCTCCTCCTGGGTAACCAGCTCGCTCGGTGCGCCCTGCTCGGTGACGTCGTTGTTGGTACGCGTCATGGATGTCATGGCTATCTGACCTCCACTTTGATCGGCGACTGTTGGATGCTGAGCGCCGTCTGGTGGTCGAGACACTGCAGAGTTAGGTCGATTGCGCAGGTGCAACCGATCCGATTCTTCCGCATCCATCCCTCCAGTTCCCGTGCCACTTCGGCCCGCACTCTCTCAGGCACGAGCGCGCCGGCGGTATTCTGCAGCCCTGCTCCGCTCAGACCAACCAACGCCTGGCGTACTGTGTCCAGCGGTAACTCCAACCGGCCTGATTCTGCATTGGATACCGTGAAGCGCCAGTCCATTCCTTCTCGCCTCACGCCAAGCGTCAGCGTTAGGTCCAGGACATTGCTCAGCCAGGTGAACTCCTCCCGCCGTTCTCTCACACGCTGGAGGTAGTCGAGATCGGCTTGCAGGTGGGCGAGGTCTGGGGACAGCACCGCGTGGGGGACTGTATCGCTGACTGACACAGCCTTGACAAAAACGCAGATGCGCTTGACGACTTTCCACGCCCTATCGAGTTTGCAGGTGTCCTCTCCCACAACTGGGTTACTGTCGCCGAACCTACCGCCGAGAATGACGCACTCGACTGGCACCCGGTCGCGCCCGAGATCCCGGAGTTGGGCGCGGATGGTGTTGAGAACCTCAGCGCGTCTCCTTACAGACAGCATGCCGTAGTCGGGGTTGTGGACAGCCATGAGCAGGACCAAGTGCGAGCTGCCGACCTCACGCATGAACCTGAGTTGGACCTCCCCCAGCTCTGCAAGCGGCACTACGAAGATGGTCGCTTGGCAGTCCGCTATGCTGCTCAGAATCTCCCTGTCGACTCCGGTATCCCACGGGGGGAGCCTCGCCAATACACACGATCGGTCCCCACAACAGGCATGGATCGCATCCATGAACGTCTGGTCCGCCGTGCCTGTCAGCGCGATCTTCATCGCATTTGTTCCTGATGGTTGTTGTTCTTCGCCGCCGTGGGCGGCAGCACAACCGCGTCAGGCCGTGATGACGGCCAACGCGTCCTCATGGGCCTTGACTTGGGCAATTGTGGCCGCGATCTTGCCCTTGTCAGTCCCAGACGTGGCCGGATTGGAGAGCACACGGAGCACGGGCTCCAGCTCCTCCGCCATGTAGATGTCGAAGCCGGCACGCAACTTGTCGTCAATGGCGGCGTGGTTGGCGCTGAGCCTGGCGCCAAAGTCACTCTTGATCTCCGAGAAATTCTGTTCGACCGACGCCCTGACATTGCTGATGACCAGCCGTGTGACAAGTCGTGCCGGCATGAAGCGGCCGACCAGGGGCAGCTTGCCTGCCAGGTACCGGATGATAGAGCCAATGATGATGCCGCCGGGAATGATGAAGTCGGCTAGGAGGTAGTCGGCGATCGTCAAGACCAGGGACGGCACCCTTGCCAGAAGGCCTCCGTCAATCTGCAGATCGCGGATGGTGATGAAGGAGGCGGGCAGGTCGCGGAAGCGTGCCTGGAAGCGAGTGCCGACGGAATCCATGGCCTGCTTGAATGTCTTGCCTTCCGCCATGAAGAGGTCATCTATCGGCGGGCGGAGCACAGCAGCGGCACTGAGGAGGCGAGTCTGGACCGCAGTGATCTCTGTCAGAGCGTCGAAACCGGCGTTGTATTCGGCGGCGACCCGGTCAAGCCCACGATAGACGCGGTCGCGCAACTCCCGCTGGGCGGTTTCGAGGCCATCCAAGTACTCCTCGGTGAACTCGGCGTACTTGCTGCGTAGACTCTCTTTCCTCTGCTTGGCTTCCTTGAGGAGTTCCAGCCGCTCCGCGTCGGTCTTGTCCGCGCTGGCGAGTTGGGCACTGAGGGTGTTGATCGCCTGGCGCAGGTCCGTCGCAACGATTCGGGCCGCCTTCTCCAGGCGCCCTTTGGCGACGTTGGCTTCAGCGAACTCCACTATGGCTTTTTCGATGGCTTCCGGTGTGGCCAGGTTATCGCCATCGACCGTGGCGTCGTAGCAGAGCATTCTGACGGGGATGTAATCCCGACCAATACCGGCGAGCTGAGCGCGGATCGTAGCCGCGACTTCGGCCCGTTTGGCGGCGGACATGGGCTGCGTCTCGGGATCGTAGGAAACAAGCACCATGAGACGGCTGAGGCCGGTAGCGAAGATGCCGGAACGGAGAAGATCAAACTCAACGGTGTCCAGCATCCGCGGACGGACCACGAGAATGGCGGCGTCCGCCTGGGGAATGACACGGTAGGTAGTGTTCGCGAGCAACACCTGATCTGGATCATCCACTCCAGGGGTATCCAGGAGCGTGAACCGACGGAGGCTGGCGCATGGCCAGTGCAGGCGCACCCCAGCGATACGCTCCGTGAGACTCCGCCGTACCGCGGGATCGGCAGTGGTGAAGCGTGCCAGGTCCGCGGCGCTCGGGTTGGCGATGACCTCGCCGGAAATGATGTCGCCTGTACGGATCTGAACGCTCTGGGCACCATCCGGGGACATGACGGTCTCGGTCTGCCAGTTCAGCACCTCCAGGCGCTTCAATTCCCCGTGCACCACTTCCGTTGTGACAGCGGTGGTGGGCAGACCGTCGCCCTCCTTGAGTAGCACATCGGTGCGGAGAAAGACGCGGTTGACAAGGGTGGACTTGCCGACCTGGTACTTGCCGACAACGGCAATGCGATAGTGCGGTGCCTGGAGGCGAGTGAGTTCCTGCTCCAGTTGTGGTGACACGGCAAGCTGGTTCTGGCGCAGGCACTGCACCGCGTCCTGGATGCTCTGGGTAGCTGTGCTCATGGTCTCGGCTCCTTCTGTAACCTTTGTCGGTTGTGCCGCAGGCGTCCCACCTGCAATCGAGGGAGGATTGCCTCGCCGAGACGCTTTCTTACAGCACGCGACGATTTCCTCTGCGGAGGGGCGGTCAGCCGCCTTCTTCTCAAGGCAGCGGAGGATAAGATCGCTGAGAGCGGCCGGCAGGTCGGGAACCAACTCCCTGGGCGGTCGCGGGCTGTCGCGCTGGATGCCGGCAGCGATCTGGTGGACGGTCTTGCCGACGAACGGGTGCCGTCCTGTGGCGGCTTCGTAAAGCGTGATCCCGAGCGCGAAGACATCAGAGGCCGCAGTCAGCCTCTCGCCACACGCTTGTTCAGGGGACATGTAGGCGACGGTCAACGGTGGCGAGCCGGGGCGGCTGAGAGTCACACACAGCGTGGAGAGGCGATCCTCGGGGTTGGCGTGTTCGCTGTACTCGCGGGCCAGACCTAGGTCGGCTAACCAGGCATCGCCATCGTCACCGAGGAGAATGTTGGAGGGCTTGATGTCGCGATGCACGATCCTCAGGCGGCGGAGTCCACTGAGTATGGATGCCAGGCGCTCCGCGAGGGCGACCAGTTCGGCGGTGGGAAGCGCCCCCTTCTCGACCAGACGGCGGGCGAGGTTACCACCCGAAAAGAAGTCGGTCACGAAGTAGGCTGGGATGTGATCCGCGGCCGAGTCGAGTAACGGAGGTATACCGGCAACCGCAGCTTTGTGAACCCGTCGCATGGTGGCGATCTCGCGCTGGAAATACGGCAGTGCGTCGGCGTGGCGGCACACCTTGACTGCAACGATGCAGCCGTCCGGTGCAGTGGCCGAGTACACGCTGGCCATACCGCCGCTTCCGATTGGGGCGCAGTTTGTGTATGGACCGAAGAACAGTGGTGCGCCGGGCGGCTCTGCAACTACCGCGAGCGCCGGCTGAAGCCGGGTGCTGAGGAACAGCTCATCTGCATGGCAGGCCGCCAACTCTGTGCGGCAGACCGCGCAGGATGACAGATGTCGGTGTTCCCGGTCGGTCGGCTTGTGACCCTGGGCCAGCTCATCGAGACGCTCGGCGGACAGGCAGGATGTGGTCACAGGATGGTCTCCTGGCTGTCCAGCTGGCGAAGGCGACGGACGAGCCTGTGCTTGATCACATAGAGGTGATTGGTCGTCAGGCCCGTTTCCTTACAGATCTCCTGCGGTTGAACGCCCTCCAGAAGAAGCCCGAGCACGCGGCAGTGGAGTGGGCTTACAGAGGGGTCCGCACGAAGTTGCTCAATGAGACGCAGAAGCCACTCGTGGCGCTCCCGCCCATCCCCGCATCCCGCCGGGTCGGTCATGCTCTCGACTATGGAAGGGCCGCCGTCGGGGTCGCTAGGCTCTGGACAGACTTCACGTGCCGGATGCAGTTCACGCCAGACTTCGCGAACCTTGTTGCGCGTCACCCCCAGGAGGTAGCTGCGGAAGCTGGCCCCGCGGCTCACGTCGTAGCGGTATCCGCTCTTGTGGAAAAACACCATGACGGCCTGGATGACCAACAAGCGCTCCTCGCGCGAGGTCATCGGCGGAACCGCTCTCTCTCGACAGAACCAGTCGATGAGCCTGGCATACCTGCTGTAGAACTCCTCCCAGCTCGTATCATCTCCCTTCGCGACGCGTTCCAGCAATGTGAGTCGCGTCGAGAATGGGCCGCGCAGCGAAGCTGGACCGGGAGAACCGGGGGCAATAGCGGTGCCGGGTGCGGAGCGATGAAACGCAGAACACGGGATGTGCCCGTTCGGCATATTGGCCCCTCCCCCACCGCACGCATCTCCCCCAAAGCCACCTACTGCCAGGCGGTGTAAGCTACGCATGCACACGCGTGGATGCAAGAGCTGAGGGGATGATGATGCCGGGGTTGCTCTGAGACAGCCGCCCGTGGCCAGGGTGGTGGGGCATATCAGCCGGCCACCGTGAGGGCACGACTTCCTCGGGCTTCGTCTCCAACAGAGCGGATGGTATGGTAAGCCCCATTATGCAGATCGAGAATGAAAGCCGAAGGAAGATGCACAGGCCAAACCGCCCAGACTGAGATTCTTCAGAGGCGATAGGCGGTTGCAGCGACGGACCACCACTGGACCAATGCCAGTGCAGATGCCACGACCCGTCCGGAGCTATGCGTGTGCTGCACCCGATTCCATGCTGCTGGCCCTGCCCCTACTGCGGCCTGAGAGTCCCATGGGGCAGGCAACCAGAACATGAGAAACACTGTGTCAGGAGGAGCAAAGCCGGCCGGTAGCGCTGGAACCCCGCTCTGTGCTCCATTGACCACGGAGAGAGGGCGTCATCCGCCGCGCTGCACCATGGCCCCTACCGCCAGCACACTGCAAGGCCCGCACTGCGTGTGGCTGGTATGCGAAACCGTGAAGAGCCCCCAGGCACTGGTGCAATGCTCACTGCCCAACCCCAACCCCCACCCAAAGAAGAGCCTGGGGGTCCCCCCAAGCCCTTCCGGTTCTGCTCTTCACCGTCTAGCCGCAGGGGCTCTCACGCCACCGCAGCAACCCGCCCGAAGATCCGGGTGAACTCCTGGCTCACCTGGTGATGCTTGTGCCAAGCCTGCCGGCCCCCGGGCGACTCCGCCGACGACGCCCGGAGGGCATCGAAACCACCGGACGCTCGCACAGTTCCGTGGTCCTGAGCCCAGCGTACCCCTGCTCACCCGCTGTGACGAACCGCGCATCTCGGCCAGCAGGTTACCAACGGGGCAGAGCGTAACCGTCAGGGTCGCGGTTGCGTTTGCGGTAGTCGCAAGCCTCCTCCTGCACCGATCACGGCAACCACAAGAACCCACGACGGGAACATTGCTACTCCTGGGATCGCCTCCGCGATCAACCCTGGCAGCAGCAGCCAGTTACGGCCGAGCAACAGGTACAGGACGAACGCCGTACCCACGTCGATGGCCCACTGAACCGGGGGCACGAACTCCGTGAAGACCGATGCCACATCCGAGACCACGGCAACCACGAATGCAGGGGCGAACCGCATCCTCCGCGAGGACGTCGTTGTGGATGCACTCCCGATCTGCGGCGTCCCATAGGCGGGGGGGCCGGGATCCGTTGCCCGCAGGGGGAACTCGAGTCCGCTAGTCATGGTGACTCAGTTGTCCTCGACTCGTGCGCCGTTCAGATCCCGACTTTGGTGTCCCACAGATGACGCCCCGGGAGTTGGCCGCCGCTGTCTGACGGATCTGTCGGGCGCACGGGGTCGCTAGGATGTGCCATTCAACGCGTCTTACTCGCATGTTACCCGCAGGTTACTGGCACGACGAGCGCACGCCGTGCCCAGGAAAGGACATCAGCCCGCCGCACCCCCGACACTGTCAGTTTCCCCTCTTTGCCAACTTCATTGCCGCGTTGGCAGTTCGGTAGGCATCTTCGGCTCTTGTTCGCGCAGTCTCTGCCGTGGCGGAAGCCTTGGCGGCGTCCCTCTGTGCAGCCTCTGCTGCGTCGGTCAACTCGCCTAGCCTCCTCTCCGCCATATCCAAACGTGTGCCGATCTGCTTCTGCGTGCCGCCGTCGGGTGGATTGGTCCGGAGAGGGAAGTACGTTTCCACCATAGGTGTTGACAGCCGCTCCTCAATCGCCTTGATACGGGGCTCAAGATTCTCGGTGGTCAACTGCAGTTTCTTGCTCACAATCGCCTCAACCTCCACCTGCGAGACCCCTAAGCGTCGGCTGATGCCGACCCCCACCCCAACGCCTAGCCCCACTAGGATGGCGCACATCGCCGCCGTTTTGGCCCTGCCGGATGCACCCCGGGCTGGCGATGGGTCTGCCCCAACGGCCAGCCGCCTGGCAGCAGATTGCCCATCAGTCAGAGGAAGTGCGGCCGGTGCCGCGATGGCCCTTCTATCACTGGGGGAACAGGCTTTGCCGCGAGTCGCCGTCTCGCCCCACTTTGGGTCAAGAACCAGCGTGCCGCTCCATCCCGCGTTCTGGTCCTCAGAGAAGACTACCCGATACGATGTGCCCAGCGGCAAGCCAAGGCAATTCGCCATGGCCTTACGCACACCCTCTTTGTCAGCAAGTCGGGACTGGATGGCACCTGACGAATCCGAGTGGTCCGGCAGCCGTCTACTCCACTCCACTTCGCCACGCCCCCCCCCCCCTTCATCCGTCTTCGCGAACTCTGGCTCCTCCAGCACTGGAAGAATATCTACGGCGCGCGCTTCTTCCCGCCGGAAGAAGCCGCACGCTAGGTAGACTTTGCAGTCCCGCCCGGCACTATCGTGTCCACCATATAGCACCCGATAGAGCACGCTCCACTCGCGGTCAACGCTGGCCATCCCGGCATAGAGACGGATATTCCCTTCGCGAAGATCGCGGGAATCGCCCGGAAGGTCTGGAGCAACCCGGTCATACCCCGACGCAAGCAGGGCATCTCCGACCGCGGCAGGCACCTTCAGCCACCGGTAGCCTGTCGGTCCCTGCTCGGGACTGGTGTGGATAGCAATGTGGAGTCTCATGGGTATCGTCACCTCAGGATATCCAGTATGGAAATCGCAGTCTTCGTCAGTTTGCCAGAACCTGTGCACTTGTCACATTTGCACTTCCCCGTGCGATTGCACGTCCCGCAGTCGTGCTGAACCGTTATTCGGCCTGCGTTGCAGGAAGTACATGCCGTCAGCCCCGTACGGTTGCACGCTACACACGGGATCTGCCCTTTGCCACCGCATGGGTTGCAGTCCCCGAAGTCAAAACAGAGGAGGGGCGGTGTGCCGGTGCCATCGCACTTGCGGCATACGCTCTGGCGGTTGCCCTCACAAACCGGGCACTTGACTACGAGCTTGCCACTGCAATGCGGGCATGTTTCCTGCGCCTGTGTGATCCCTCCACCGCTGCAAGACTTGCATGGCCTAAGACCGGTCCCTGAACACTTGGAGCAACCAATGACCTTGCCCGGACGATCCGCAGTTGCATCCCCTGGCACTGTCTTCGGGATCATGTGGGCTGTAATAACTAGCCAGACGGCGGCGGTCGCAACCATCGCCCCGATCAGCCATTTCCGCTTGAGCGTCTGTACATCGTGGCCTCTGTCGGAAAGTATGGTGTCCGCCTGCTTTGAGACCCACCCCAGCATCTCCTCGAACCCTTCCGAACCAAACGACTTGGCGGGAACTTCGTGTCCATCACTCTCTACGGTGCGGTTGACGGCCGAGATGGGGAAAACTCGCGTTTGAGGAGCGGTTCCATAGGTTGCGGGAAGATAGTGCCTGAAGACTCCCTCCCAAGTCGCTTGATCAGCCAGAGGCGCCCTGAATCTATCGGCCTTCGTGAAGACAACGGCGACAGCGGCACCACGCGCCTTAGCGAGATCCATTATCTTCTTGGGTGCCCATTCGTTCTCGGACCTGCGGTCCTGCGGCCCAGCGTCCATGAAGTCGTCCAAGGATACCAAGATCAGGGTAATGTCCGCCTCACATGCGTACTGCCATAGCGCACTCGTTGTTTCACTTGACAGATCGGGGTCATCATCTCCAAAAACTGCGCGGTAGTGCTCACCAGCGAAATCCAGCAACCGCAGAGGATGAGCGTGTTGACCGTGGTGAAGGTGGAACGAAGCCCTATGCAGTTGGTTCTTCGCCGTGGCGAAGGGCCACTGTCCGTCCTCAAGCAACCGCCAGTTCTTTGACAGGAAATCGTTTGCCGTCTTGTTGGCTGGATCCAAGTATGGTCTACCCGGCATGTTCTCGCGGAAATGGTGTGCCAGTGCGGTAATGAAGACGGTCTTCCCAGAGGCCTCTGACCCAAGAATGGCGATCCGAACGTCAGTGCTTTTGGCCTCGCGCAACTTCCGCGACTCTTCGTGGTACAACGCGCTAGCCTTCGCAAGCGCCGCGGCACTCCAGTGCATGCTCATACCTGCAATCTTCCCCCTGAGCCCATTCGGGGAGTTCATGCGTCCAACTCCTTCAGGGGAATCCCGCACTGTTCAGCCTGGTAATAGGCCTCGTCACGACGGCTCTTCTTGATGGTCCACAATCTGGATGCATCAATGAGGTTGCGGTCGAGCGCTGCATGCAAGTCGCCCCAGATTGCCAGAACATCGCGTACCGCTTGGTGAGCGTAGGCGTTGCCGGCCATGGCCGACATGCTGTCCACCAATGTTTGGATACCGGAAGATCCCAGCGCCATCGCATCGTTGCTCTTTCGCGCCTCCAAGGCCTGCATACCATCCAGGAAATGGAGCCGAACCAGTGGATCAAAACAATCCCCGTACCGTCGCCGGAACTTGCTCTGCGACGCCGGATCCGCATGCGCCCCGTCCTCCGGGCCGAAGTAGTTGACCACAACGTCGGCACAGCGTCCACAGAGGTGCTCCTGGTAGAACCGCTTCTCCAGGCTGCCTATGCCGCCCTCGCCCCGCCGCACAACCCAGTAGACTTGCGCGAACGCGTCCTTTCTCGCATTCAGTCTGTTCAGGTACTCCACAATTACCTTCGCGTGAGTCTCTGCATCGGCCCGTCCGGGTTGTGCGGCACCGAATCCCGGAGTGTCGGCGACGACGAGACCATTCGCCAGAAGCGGTGAGGGCATGCGCGCCTCTACGAGCTCGACCAAACCCGGCGAGTATCGTCCCCCTTCTGTTGCTGCCTTGCCAATGAAATCAAGGAGTTCCCCGCCGCTACGGCAGCTCAGTGCCTCCCGCGCGACCTGCTTCCGGAAATGAACCCACGCCCGGAATGCCTCGCCATACTCATACTCCACCGGCACCGAACTCCAGACCGTGTTGCGGCGCGGCGCCACCTCTTCCCCAAGAAGGGCGGAGAGCAGAGTGGACTTACCGACCTTGGTCAAGCCCACCACTGCCGCGACGAACCTCCGGGCCGTTAGCCGCCGGGCCATCTGCCCCAGACGGTTGGTACAGTCATCCAGAAACGGCCGTGCCGGGTCAGTCGGAGATAGCCTCTCCGCCACATCGTGAAACAGGTACTGGAGGCACTCGATGAGTCGCGCCTGCGGTGCATCAGACATAGCGTCCGGACTCCTCCACCCATCAAGGCAACTGGGCAGGTGCCCCGGCTTCACTCGACAGCTGCCTTAGGGCATCATCGAGACCGTCCAAGTCCCGACGGACCGCCGCGTGTTTGGCTGAGGCCCCCGAACCGGCCTGCCGGCGCTCAATGGCGTCTGCGATGGTGCCTTCCATGTCGCCGATGCGCGCCTCCAGATTGGTCTCGTATTCCTGGATGATCAGATCACCGTGCGCACGCAGCCGACTCACTCGGTCACTAATCACGGTGGAGAACAGATCTCGTATCTGCGCGTCACACTCCCGCTCCATTTCCTCCTTCCGCGCAATCGTTGCAGCTCGGTAGGATGCCCATACCCGCCAGCCGCCAAGAGCAGCCACAAGGGCAGACGCCCCAACTATGGGCACGACGATGGGAGTCAGTATTGACATCGCGCTGGCACCGAGCAGCGTGCCGACCCACGGAATGCCGGCAAGCGTCCAAACGAACGCAGTGCTTGCCGTCCCAACGGATGCCGCTATCGAGCCCCCAACCAGGACCTTCGCCACATCGGAGATCTTAACTACAACCCGGGTATTCGATGAGTCCTTCACCCGGAACTCGCCATTGACAGCGATATCGAGAAACGGGATATCTGCCTCTTTCTGGAAATCATCCACCGCGCGTTGAGCCTCGGTCGCGAAGTTGTCCGTTGGGTGTTTGATGGCGTCGGTAACAATGCGGTCAAGCTGCACGGGCAGGGTTGATCGGAGGCTTCCGATTGCGACGGTCCAAGCTTGATCAATGAGCGTTCGCATCTTGTTGACGGATTGGCGCTTTGCGTCATCGAGCTCGGTTTCGTACATGCTGACTGCTTTCGCCCAGCGATTCCTGAACTTCCCGATTGTTCCGAGCCTGCGGCGTTGCAGGTCTTTCATCTCCGCCCGCACTTGCCCTTGGATCTGCTCCAAGTCCCTCAAACTCCTGGAAGCAAGCCCTTCCTCCAGTGCCAGCCTTTCGTCCTGACGCTTGAGCACGCAGGCCACACGCTGAACAAAGTTAGCCAGCATGATGTTGCCCTTGTTCTCGCCCAGGAACTTCCCGATTGAGTTCAGCATCGGTTGGACGCCGGAATTGGGGTCCCCCGCAAAAGCCTTCTTGGCGCTGATGACCCAGAGTTTGTCCACGTTGATGCCAACGCTGGCGAGCAGTCTCGTATTGTGGCTCAAGGCGTCCGTCAGATCCTGCGTGTCTGACAACACGTCCGCCTTATTGATGGCAAAAAACAACTTCTTGGATTCTGCGCCTCCTGTGTGTTCGCGCCAACTCCTCAGAAGTTCGAGGACAGGCTCATCAAAAGTCCTGGAGGAACAGAGGAACACGGCGGCGTCCGCCTCGGGGAGGAACTCCAGCAGCAGTGCGTCATGGTGCGCGCGCACGGAGCCAGATCCCGGCGTGTCCATGAGTACTACGTCGTGGTCCAGCCCGGCGAAGTCTCCGCGCACCTCAACGAAACGGACGCCTTTGCCGTTGCCGGGGTTCCCGTCTTCGGTTACGTAGTTACGCACACTGTCGTAGTCGATCGGTTCCTTACCGCCGTCTCGGTAGTTGACTATGGCTGAAGGCGCCGCGCTCCAGGCAAACTTGGTCACCACAGAGGAGGCAGGGTCGTCATCGACTGGGGCAAGCGTGTCGTCCTTCCGGCCGAGCCACGCATTGCACAGTGTGGACTTTCCACTCTTCGTGCGACCAAGAATGGCTACAGTGAAGCGTCCGGACCCAAACTCTTGGGTTGCCAGAGCGATCTCTTTCGCCCCTTTCTCGTCGCCTTGGTCCTTGGCGAACTGCTGCACCTTGTCCGCCCAGTTGATGAGTTGCTTCCTCTGGTCGCAGCCTGTCAAGTGCATGGGACTCTCCGTGTCTCAGTGACCACCCGCGCTGTTGGCCGCGCGTTGCTCGGCTGTTGGTGGAGGATGTGGCCGGTTGGCGGCCGGCGGGTCGGAGTGAAAGAGCACCCGGGCCTCTTCACGCTGGCCGTGCACGAAGTACGAGACGACACTCGTTGCGGGAGACTTGCAGATAGGAGCAACCAGATCCTCCGGACGGCCAAGCAGACCGTTGATCAGTGTCGACGTGCCGCGTTTGGCGGCACCTGTCACACCTATGCAAGAGCGCATCTGCTGCGCCCCCGCCATCGCCTGTCCCGGTTCCCTGGCCCTATCCGCGCGGCCGGCGGCCGCCAGGGCCTGTCATTTCGTGCCTGCCACCGGGCCTTCGTCAGCTCCGCGCTCTCAGCCACCTGCATAAGGCACCCCGCCCCTTCTCATCAAGGCCTCTCACCCCTGCCGGCGATACCCCCAGAAAACGAAGAGAGTACCAACCTAACCATCTGGATGGCCAGTACCCGTCGGTCGGAGATCCTCCTGGTTACCTACGGCATCGGCGGCAGTCGAGATGACCACCACGTCCGCGGCAACAGCCGCACACTACAGCAGGGCCAGCGCATGTCAAGCCTACTGCCGGCAAGCACTGGGCCACACGGTTCGGAGACACACTCATATCTGGCGACTCGGCAGGATCTTGGAGTACTGGTGTCAATCGGGTCAGCCAACCCTGTTGCTCGGTAGAACGTCGACTGCGTTGCATCCGGCAACTCCGGCCAGATGGCGTGGCTCCCCTGTGCAAATCCCGGCGCCGGACAACGCGTCTCCTCATTGTGGTTGGCCGGGCGTGCATGGAGCATCAGTGCAGCCGGCCGGGGGACGCCACAGTACACAGGGGAGGGTTCCATGACCCGCTACCGCCTTGCCTGCCACGCCATCGTCGCCATCGCGTGTTTCGTTGGCGCCTTCAGCCTTCAGTCCCAGGTCGTTATCGAGAAGCCGCCGGGCGAAGCCAACCCGTCGCTGGTTCTGGCCCGCTTCGAGGGCAGCGAGGCGGTCCGCAGCAGGCTGCTGAGTACGCTCACCATGTGCGATTGGTTCGCGGTGAAGGCCAGCGCCAAGGATCCCGACTACACGGTGGTGGCGCGGCACACGCCTGGCGGCCAGGAGGTCCTGGACCTGCAGGTAGTCTCGAAGAAACGCGGCACCTTCACGCTGCGGGCGACCGCGGCGGCGGGCCGGACTGACGAGCTTACGTATCGCGCGGTGGATGGACTGCTGCGCAATGCCTTCGGCGTCCCGGGCCTGTGTAACTCCCGCATCGCCTTTGCTGTAGCGGGCAGCGGCAACCTCAAAGAAGTCTACACCTGCCGTTTCGACGGCACCGACGCGCGCCGGATCACGTACAACGGCAGCATCAGCACTGAGCCCAGTTGGGGTGGCGGCAATCGCTTCCTCGTGTATACGCTCTACCAGAACAATGCCACCTCGGTCGTGCTGGCGGACATGGCCAACAGCCGCCAGAAGCGCCTGAGTCGTTTTCCGGGGCTCAATGCCGGTGCCGCTCTGAGTAGCGATGGGCAGCGGGCTGCATTGACGCTCAGCAAGGACCGCCGCGTCGATCTCTTCACCATCTCGGCTCAGACCGGACAGGTATCGCGGCAGGTCACGAGCGACCTCGCTGCCGAGTCCTCGCCCTGCTGGTCACCGCGCGGCGACCAGCTCTGCTACGTCTCAGACCGTGGCGGTAAGCCGCAGCTCTACCTCGTATCTGCGGGCGGTGGCAGCTCTTCCCGGCTGCTGCGCGAGCCCGACGAAACCGTGTCGCCCGATTGGTCGGCGGTCTCGAACAAGGTCTGCTTTGCGGTGAGGATGGGGGGTGAGTACGCCATCGGCATCGTCGATATGGCGGACGGGGCGCGCAAACGGACGATCATCACCAACGCCGCCGGTAGCTGGGAGTCGCCCTCATGGGCGCCGGATGGCCGCCATGTAGTGTGTTCACGGCGCACCGGCTCAGGACGCGAGCTCTACATGGTAGACACCTGGCACGGCACCTTCAGGCCGGTCATCCGGGGCGGGAATCGCTCGCTACCCTCATGGTCAGCGGTGAACCCGTAATCGGCAGTGTGGATCAAGGCCGATGGTCGGCGTAGAGGCCAACCGGAAGCGTCCTGCTGATTGGGCCACGGAAGCTCAACAGAGCACAAAGCAAACGGCCCCCGGGATCATCACCCGAGGGCCGTTGCCGATGCCAGTGCTGCAAGCGGGATCAGAGGTCAAGCGTGACTTGAGCTACTACTGGCGCTGGCGGTTGCGCCGGCACTTGAGACGCGGCCTGGGCCTGCGCCTCTGCCCTTGCTGCGGCATCGATCTGGGCTTGTAACTGGACCAACGCGGCGTCGAAGAGAGCCTGTACGGTGGCAAGGAACCCCGGGTACCCTTTGCCGAGCTCGTCCCTGATCGCTGCAACGATGTCGATCGGGTACGCCTCGTGATCCTGCTGGAGCCTACCGATAACCAGGCCTATGAGTTCCGAAGCCGAGGGCGCGTCGGTACCAACGCCAGGTCCACGGTCGTCGGCCATGTCGGTGGGAATCATCGCATCGAGCCCGGTGCTTGCGGTGGTAGCATCGGCTTCTGGCGATGGTGCGGCGTTCGCCGGCCCTGCAGGTACTGTTGAAGTACCCTCAGTGGGCTCGATGCCGCCTTGATCGACAGATGCCTGCGCTGGGCTCGCCTCAGCGTCATCTGCGGCCGCGGCGTCCTCGGCACCGACAGTTTCGTCAGCGCCCAAGGCTCCGTCGGTTCCGCCTGCGGCCGTACTCGTACCGGGTGTTCCATGGTCGCCACCCGCAGCGTCGGCGTGGTAATCGTTACCACGGGCGAGATCCTCGCGCACGTTGGCAACAAAGGGATGGGTCACCCCGCAACGGCGGCCGATCTCCCGGTCGGGGAACTGCGCCCATTCATCGTCGTTGAGCAGCATCATGACCGCCCTGCGCTTGTCTGCGTTGGTGCGCCGCAGGCCGTGTTTGGCGTTGGCGCCGGCCGCGTGCATGACCGCCTCACGTCTGGTGCCGACGTATATCCGTGCCCTTATCCTGGCTTGGCCGGCTCTGATGGCCGCCGCGTGACGGTGGAAGCCGTCGGCCAGAATGAGACCGCCATCGGCCGGGTCACGAAACACTGTCACAAGGGGGAAGGTGGCGCCGGAGAGCATGGCCTCGGCGTACTCATCGACCACCGCTTCGTCGAGCTTCTCGCGCGGCTGCACGGATGGGTCGACAACGATGGTTTGTGGATCAAGGAGGTCGACGTCGGGCGCCGGTACAGCCGGTGCCTTACCTTCAGCGGCCTTTGTTGCCGGTTTCCGCTTGGCACGGTGCGGCAGAGTCATTTCCTTCAGCACGGCCATGGCCTCATCGGCGGCGGCCTTTCTGGCGGCCTGGTCCTCGGGGCTCCTCGGCTCTGCACTGCTGCCGGCCTTCGAACTCTTCTTCGCAGTGCCCTTGACCAGACGCGCCAGACTCTCCTGCAGTTCGCCGATGCCCGGCATCTCGGTGTACGGCAGCAGCAGGTTCATCGCCGACAATGCGCGAATGGGGCGGTTGAAGACATCGGCGGCGGAGCTCAGGATCGTGCCCAGAACATGCACGATCCCACCAACGTCAGCATCGCCGACACCTGCCGCCAGCAGTCGCGCCTTATCCCATTGTCGAACGCAGTCCAGGAGCAGATCAAGCCGAACGGCCGCCTCCTCGGCAGCGTTTGGTGCCGACGCATCGGCGCTCCCGGGGATAGCTTGCGGGACCGCGTTTCCAGGCTGTGACGATGTCGTCGACTCCACGTCCGTGCTCACTGGTACCTCTGGACTCCAGGTCTCACCCCCGCCAGCAATGGCACCCGCCGTGATTGCCTCGGCTGACGTCGCGGGTGCGTTCGTCTTCGAGACCCCCGTGATCGTCGCCACTTCCGCGCCGGCACTTCTCGGTTCTGTCGCGTTCGTAACCATGCTAAACTCCTTTGGGCTCTATTGTTTGTGTCCTGACGAAGCAGCCGCCCACGCCGCCCCGCAGGTCTTATCCATCGTCCTGTAATCCCCACCGTGCCCAGCAGCAGGGGTCGTACCCGGCCTCGCGCTGGTGAAGGAGGGCAGCACCTCCGCCATGCCACTGCCCCGCACTGCCCTGCCTGTCCAGCGGTACCGCGGCCGCATGCCTGCGGGCACGCTTAGCGCGGCGGCTCGCTGCTCGTTCGGCGACAAGTTCTTCTGCTGCTGGTGAACCATCCTCCAGGCCACGGCCTGGAAATAGGCCAGACGGTGCTGTGCTGACGCCGATGGCTGGTGGACGGCGGTGTCGTAGGCGGCGTGGATCACCGCGGGCAGATGAAGGTGGAGGAGAAGACGCCGCAGAGCATCGATTTCCTCGCGGCCGGGCGGGCAGCCGAACAGCCCCGCCCATAGCTCAGCCAGACTCTGCAGGCCGCCGTCGGCATGATCGAGTGTGAAGGCATCCGGCCATTCGACCATCCGTAGCCAGAACTCACGAGCGACGCCCAGGCTCTCGGACGACACCGAGGGGCCGCCACTTACCGGCACGAACACGGCGTTCCCACCCTGCAGACGTACTTCGTACCCGGCCCCAAGCATCCAGCTGTAGAAGCAGGAGTACAAGGGCTTGGTCAGTGCCACGTCGACCGTCTGCGCGAGACTCTCAGCCGTGGGTGCAGCGCTGCCGTCGCTGCCGTCACTTCCCTGCGGCAGGATGGCGCCAACATGGATGGACGTGTCGTGGCCTGCATAGGGTTCGGAGTTCTGGGGATTGGGTCCCGACGAACTGGTGCTGCTTGGGATCCCGGTTACTGCCGTGGTCTCGATGGTCGCGTTCCTCCCCAAATCATCGCATGGCGCAGGACCACGCCCCAGCTTCTGAGCACCGCTTCTACAAGCGCTGGTGAACCGGCGGAACAGCACCCCAGCGGGGATGTCACCGGCGGACTCGGCGGCGCTACACATTGTCTGCGCCGTGCTGAGGATGCCGCGCCGCGACGCGATCTCGTCCATGGTACGGCGCTGGGCATGCCCGCACGAATAGCCACTGAGGCCGTGCCACAGCAACTTCAGCGCATTGGGGCCCGCTGTTTGCAGCCAAGCTTCGATGCCGTCAGGCCAACGACTGTACGCAACCCAGAACTGACGGTTCAGGTCGAGTCGGTGGAGCCATGTATGCCGCCCGCCATCGTTCGGCACCAAGACAGGGTTATGCCTGCGGATATCCAGGACATAGCCGGCCTCGTGCAAACGCGTGTTGAAGTCGTCGCGGGTCGGGCTCTGGAGTGCTTCGTTGACCAGATTGGAAAGCTCAGTACTTTTCATTGGGGCCTCCGGCAACTTCGACCAAACCACCTTCCGCCAACGGCGTCCTCGTCTGGTTCACCGCTACCGCCAATGGCATCGTGCTTTGCCGGGTCCGCGCTCGTCTGCGCCTAAAGAACGAGTACACGGATCCGTCCACGGCAGGCGTGCGGCTGTCGCCTATACCCAGCGCCTGCAGGAACCGCCTGCTCATGCGAATGCCGACGGTGCCGGGTCGTGGGTGTTTGACTACAGGAACGGGCAGGCCCTGGCGGTGCCGTGCTTCGACGGTCTTCCGGCAGTGCTCTGCGAAGGACGTGAACACGGCGTCCACGGCACCGCCAACCGGGCTTGCTGCCGCAGCAGTACACATCGATTTCGCTGTCTCGACCAGCCCAGCCTGCATCGCCAGTTGCCGCGCCAATGGCCGCTGTTCAGGGGTCAACCGCTGGCCCATTAACCCACGCCAGAGGTGGGCGACGGCGTCAGTTCCCTGGTCTTCGGTGCACTGCGCGTAGTCGTCGGTCCATTGAGTAACGAATCTGATCCAGAATGATTTTCTCAAGTTGAGGACGCTTAGGCGCAAGGAGCGCGTGGTTGCGAGCATGGGTTCAAGAACAGGATTGGCACCACGGATTTCTACTGTGTGGTTTATTTCCTTTTCTATTTCATATTTGAATGCATCCAGGCTGGGAAGCTCAAGAGCACGTTTCACGATGCGCCGTAACTCTGCGTCTGTATGTATCTCTAGGTTCATGGCTATATCTTTTGCAGGTACTGGTGTCTTCAATTCGTTACAGACATAATCTACCACACCTTCTGGCGCGGACACGCGGAAACCATGACGCACGCTTTATCAAGCGCAGAAAGCCGTCATTTTGTGGAGAAGTGAGACACGAATTACCGCGTCTAACCGTAGTCTGTAGAATGCTCGTATATTTCCGATATTGTGTTTATTTTTGATATCGCATATATGGCGCTACTATTGGAGATATTGATAGGCAGTATTTTATATTACTATAAACGCTGACTTTACTTTTCTATCATTTCTCATATTCAAGCCATATTTGTTTTTCATGGAACAGATGTTCCGCGCATTTGTTCTTGCGTATGAGTGCTCTGGCATTTCCACGGAACCGATATCTCTGCCTCTGCCCCGGCGTCTGCCCCCGCGAAGCCCCGCCTCAAGATCATCGTTACTTAAAGTCACAAACATGTGCTGCATAGATTGTTTCAGTACACTTCCACAGCCTATTGCCCCGCTCGCCCCGGTGTTTTCGCAGGAGCCCGTGATTCCCACGGACGAGATCTGCCAGTCTCTGGAAGAAAGCTCGGAGAAGAAGAAAATCCTGTTAATATGGGTATGGTCTTCTTTCAGCGGGGCAACCGGGGCAGGAGTGTGGATGCAGGCGTTGCTGAAGCTGATTGCCGTGCCCGTACGTGGGTGTGGAGGCGGGGCTTCAGCGGGGCAAGGCGGACGCTGAGGTGTTGTTGCGGAAATAGGGAGCGGAAGGGACAGGCGGTCGCAGGTGTCGTCTCCTCGGTGGGAAGAGAGTGCACTCCCTCAAATCTGCCAGCCAGATCGCTGCCATATCCAAGGCCGTGAGTGCAGAAGGTGGTAACCGTTACCACTTCACGAGCGCTCGGCGGCGACCATCGCCCCATGGTGCTGGTATCTGGGGTGGTGGCCAGAGCGTGGGGAACTCACTCGTCCATGACGCTGACCGGGGTCTGCGGCAGGCACCACCCGCCGGGGTGACGCGCCCGCCATTCATCGTTGTCGCAGTTGCGCGCATGCAGGTCAGCCGCCACGACCTCGATCACGGACGCATGGCACCCAGGTGGGTGAGCCACTATGCTTCGTCCTATGGTCTCTTCCTCGCCCAGCCCTGAACGGAACTCCCGCTGCAGATTGGCCAAGGCCCTACAAAGCGAATGGCAGGCCTGGACCGGCTCGTTCGCTGAGTTCATGGCGGATCTCGATGGGCGTAAGGTCCCTTACCTCAGCCATTCCAAGGTCGCGACGGTGGAGCGTTGTCCGCGGTGTTACTACAAGCAGTACATCTTGGGCGAGCAGCCCTGCTCAGACGCACTGACCACCGGCCTGCTCTTCCACCAGGCCGCCGCTGCTTCCTATGCGAGGAGGCGCGATTCTCGGCGAGGCGCCCAACCGGCCGACGGAGATCCGCCTGTCCCGCAGCACCCGTCTCTCGGAGAACAGCCATACCTGGACAACGCCCTGGCGACCCTGACGGAGAACGTCTGGGAAGGGCATGAGGTCATCGGCGTCGAGGAGCTGTTCTTCATGGACCTGGCCCCACGCCTCCCACCGGTCATCGGGGTTATCGACCTTGTCTTGCGCAAGGGGAAGTCCTACGTCGTGGTCGACCACAAGACATCCAAGCGCTTCGGCGAACCGGACGGCGATCAGCTGGTGCTCTATGCGGAGCATGTACGGCGCGCCCACGATGGCGTCAGGTGCAAGGGGGCGTTCGACGAGTACCGCCTCGTGCCCAACCTGCAACGGGTACGAACGCCGGTATTCCGCCGCACCCCGATCTCGGTGCCTGCGTCCTGCTTGCCCGACCTGATGCTGCGCTACCGGCATGCCTGGCTGGCAATCAAACGGATCCGCGGCGAGGACAATGCTCCCGCGGGGGACGAGTGCTGGTTCTGCAAACCCCGGTACAGCAGTTGGTGGTGAGTGGCGGCCCCGGCGGCACACCCATGCCCCAGATCTCTGTGGCCTGCTGTTCTGGCAGTCGAGCTCATCTATGGCATTGCCTCGCTTCGGCATGGTGGGGCTTGCATCCGTGCGGGACGGAACGATGGTCTCGCCAGAGGCGTGGGCCAGGAACGAGAGACCTGGGTTCCCTGCATCACGTTCATAGCATCGGCCCGGCGCCGACGGCTCCGAAAGAGAGGACCACGCGGATGCGAGTCTTGACGTCCTACACTGGTGAGGGGAAACACGAGCCGGCAAATCAGCTCGCGCTGGTGATTTCCGCCAAGGCACTGATCATGTGCACGCACGCTAGGCCGAACTAAAGGACGAGCTCACCCCAGCCGGCGAGAGGGATTCGGGGCGGCCGTGGCCCCACACGACCTCGCGATGATCCTCCTGGGCGACAAGTACCTCAGGGGTGCCACTGCCGGCTGTCCATAGAACGTACCCCCTGAAGGGGGCACCATAGGAGGAGAGAACCTGCGATGAAGCAAAGGCAACCTGTCCCCCCGGAGGCAACTGAAGCCCTGTGCGCCGCCTACCTTGACCTGGCCGAGAAGGAGAAACGCCGTATCACGCGATTCCTTTTCGACCACGAACCTGACATGGCCCAACACGCCAGAGCCCACGGGAGGTTCCCCAAGGGGGCCCTGCCGCGCCGGATCGCGGACCGCGAGGGGCAGTATGGCAAGGCTTTCGACCGCTTCGTCTGTGCTCCGGAACCTGAACGCGAGACCTTTCTGTGGGACCTGGCACACCGGTTTGCGGTCCACGACAACCTTCTTGAGGGCCTCCTGCGTGAAGCCATAGTCGCGCGGCCGGCGGCTGCCTCCCTCGATGAGTTGGCTGACCAGGTGACGGAGATGGACCACCCCTTTAGCAGGCTGGTGGCCCTCGTTATCAAGCACAGAAGCCCGCCCGGGGCCTGGCCCGGAGCCGCTACCTATAGGGGATCCGTTCCGACTGCTGAATCGTCTGCCACGGCGCCTTCCAGTGTCGCCCGCGCTGACGACAGCGCCTCGGGGCCCGATGCAGACGGACCGGGCCCGTCCGGCCCCCCTGTGCCGGTAGCTGCTGAGGGTCCCGTCACTCACGCACCCGCCGAGGCAGCGGCGTCTCAGGGAGCCCTGCCCCTGACCACGGGTTTGCCCGAGTCGCCGGCAGCGGATATCGCACGACTGGAGTCACTCCACGAGGCACTAGCGGTAAGTGCGGAACAGTTCGAGGCCTGGGCCGGGGACCTCCGCCGGGTCAACCCTCCGGACTGGGACGCGATGGCTGTGGTTGTCGGCACCGCCCGCGAGGACATGGCGGCATTCCGGGAGCTCTTGAATGACCTCTGCAGTCAAGCCGACCTGACCTTGGAGTCCTTCGGTTCTCCTGCCGACGTGGAGGCCGGTCTCGCGGGGCTGGCAGCCGTTCTGACAGAGAAGGACACTCGGACGAGGATCGCGCAGTTCCTTCGGGGCCTGGCACAGGCACTAGCCGAGTTGGTGATCGAGCACAGATCGGGCCGTTCGGAGGCGCGCCTCCGCGGCATCCGCGACGAGGCAGTGGCCGAGGTCAAGCAGGTTGCCGGGTCGGCCAACCCCGGTTGGATCGAGCCTCAGCCACTGCGGCCCCGTGAATGGCTGGAGAGCGCCTTCTGTCTCACGCGGCCACAGTTTGAGCAGCTCGAGAAGCGGCTTGGAGAAGCTGCGTTCCCCAGGCTGGCCGAATTGGTCGCGGAGGGGCAGTTGGACTGGTTCCCCACAAGGGCAGTAGGTGCCGAAAGAGAGGTCCCTCCGGAAACGGCCGGACCGGAGGCTGCGCCAGGGAGAGCGGCTATGTCGGCGGATACTGCACCTGCCGAGGTCCCACCACCTGCGACGCCCACTACCGCCGGTCTGTGCACGACTCCTCCGGCCACCCCGCCCGAGCCGCCGTCGTGCGTGTCCACGTGCAACCGCGCAGTCGCCCTTCCTGAGCCCGGCGCAGTGTCCGCTGCACTGTCCCCGACGACTGAGGCGACGGACCGAGTTCTAGAGCCACTGCAAGCCCCATCCGTGGAACCAGCGCCGGGGACCACCACGGAAGCTCCGTCCGTGGAACCAGTGCCAGGGACCACCGCGGAAGCTCCGCCGCCTATGAATGGGCCTAGGAAGGGAAACCAGGAGACCTCTGCGCATCCGCCATGCACCGCCGCTCACACACCCGTCAGTGGCGGAGTAGCGCCGGAGAACATGCTCCGCGACTGGCCAGATGAGGGTATGGGTCTGATCGCGGCTGCATACCTGCGTGAGAGCGGGGCACCCGAACAGGCGTACCACCTGCGTCGGCTCATCTGGAAATGCCTCGCCGAGGGAGAGCTCGGATTTGCCTATCACCTTACCTGTGACATGGAGTCGCGCCTGGCGGGAGAGCCGTTCATCCTGCCGTCGTGGGTTCCGGAGGCGCTGCTTCTCGGTCCTGCTCTGGTGCCCGATGACTACGAGTTGCAGCAGGAGCTTCTGGGTCTGTTCAGTCGCTTCGATGCCGATGCGCTCTTCAGGGAGGACACGCGTGACTGGAATCTGGCCCTGCGCCTGGTGCTGGCGGCTGCGGCGCTGCGGCCTGCCGTTCTGGGCCCGGTGACGGGCGCAGGTACCGTGCTTGCAGGCCTGCACTTAGGGCACACCCCGGTGCTGCACGAGATCGTCCAGGCAGTGGTGGAATTCTCAGGGCTGGGGATCACCCTGGGACCGGATCTGCTTCGCGCCACGATGAGTACCGCTGAGTGGGACCGGCGTTGCCAGGAGTTGATCAAGGAGGTGGCCCGCTGGAGGCAGAACGCCCGGACCCGCACGACTAACTTCCAGAAAGCCACGCAAGTTTGGCTGATGTGGCTGAGGCAGGGGGGATTCGTTGAGAGCCTGCTGAGCGGGATAGGGAAGGACGATGAGAAGAGCATTGAGGTGCTTAGGCAGCGCCTGGCGAACACGAAGCTGGAGCAGCAGATCGACTGCTCGACCCGAGATATCCTCGGCAAGACGACACATTTGGAGGGGCCGGCCCGTCGGCAGTTGCACCGGTATGCTGAAGAGGCCTTCGGCCTGGCTCGGACATGGGTCAGCCTAGTCGAGTCCGATCCCCACCGGGAGGGTGGCTTCGGGCGGGAGCATGTAGGGGCTTTGAGGAAGGCCATCACGGACCGCGAATCGGCAGCCATCGCCGAACTGCGCGGGCTGGGCGCAGATGGTCAGGGGCGGTTCTGCCCGTGTGGAGTCGGAGCCCGCCTGCTGGAAAGGGCACTGTCCGATGTGGGGCAATTGCTCTGCGCTGTGCACCCCATGGAACCGGCAGTACCCCCCGTCGCGCTGCCATGGGTACGGCGGCAGGACCTCCTAAGAGTGCCCGGCCTCAAGATAGGGGCCGATCCGAATACCGCAGTGTCCCCGGAGGTCGGCGCTGCCATCGTCAGTGCAATCGCGGCAGGTCAGGCGGGATGGGACGGCGCCTTCGAGAGGCACCTCAGTGAGGGCAACCATCAGGCCACGGCTCACATTCTGGATGTGCTGCGCGCCAGGGGGGATGCCCAGCAGTGCATTGGCGAGTTGGAGGCCCGGCGAGAACGGTCGATCAAAGCCCTGATGGTGCAACTTCAGGACCAACTGCGCCAACTGCAGCAACGTCTAGGTGACGCGCTGGCGAAGGGGTTGGTCGGATCCCAGGAGTACAACGAGCGTGCCGCCTTGATCCAGCAGCACGAGAAAGACCTACTTGCAGGCAGGCTTGAGGAGCACGGGCGCTTCTGCGATGTGCTCGACGAGCTTCAGGAGACCCGGGCCAGGCTGGACGCCGAACAGGAACAGACCGTAGTCCATGTTCGCGAGCGACTCGCAAGGGTCAGCAAGGGCCTCGCTGCAGAGCGGGGACGCATCGAGAGTATCCTGGACGGCGGCGATGTATACCTGGCCAACGACTACCTGGACCGCCTTGAAGACGGACAGTCCTTGCCATCCGAGGTGGACGGGCCGGCTGCGAGTGAGCTTGAGGCATTCCTCGGCATCGACAAGGGCGCTCTGGACCTGAAGGTGTTCAGCGCGCTTGAGCAGTATCTTGCTAACCCGGCAGGTGGCTACGCCGGCTTGATCAAGGATGTCGAGTACGGTACGCCAATCGCGGGGATGAGAATCACTGATGTCCCCCAGAACCGCCGGATGGCTCACGCCAACGTCATGCGGCGGTGGTTTGAGCTCCACAAGACGCGCTCGATGGAGAAGGGCCACATTCGCGAGATCCTCAACGGCCTGGGCTTCGAGGTCAAGGGGATCCAGGACATTGGCGAGCGCCGGGGGGTGCTGGAGGTCCAGACCGGTATCGCCCAAGGCCCGGTTCCGGCGCCGCAGTTCGGGTCGCAGGCCAACGGGCGTTTCGCCTTGTTCTGTGTGTTCCGCAGCATCGGGCCTGAGGACATCCTCAGTATCGTTGAGCCGGGCCTGCCCGCCCACCCCGGGTGCATCGCACTGTACTTCGGCCGTCTCACGCTCAAGGAACGCCGGGCGATGGCCCATGCCTGCGGGCGTCGGTCCCGCAGTCTGATCGTGATAGATGACGTTCTGGTCACCTATCTGGCTTCCGTCGGCGAGGGGAAACTGCGCGCACTGCTGGAATGCTGCCTGCCGTTCTCCTGGCTCATGCCCTACAGCTCTACGGCAGGTCTGCTGGCACCGGAGATGTTCTTCGGCCGGAAGCGGGAAGCACAGGCGCTGGAATCCATGGGGGGCGGAAGTTCCTGCTTCGTCTTTGGTGGGCGCCAGATCGGCAAGACCGTACTGCTCAAGCACGTACAACGGCATTGTCGCCGCCCTAGCAGCGGTCAGCTGGCGCAGTGTTTAGACCTCAAGCAGCATGGGATCGGTCTGAATCGCGGTATTGACGAGTTGTGGAGTCTGATCGTGGAGCAGTTGGGAACGGAGGCCCCAGACCTTTTCACCGGGTCGTCCCGACCACGGCAGGTAGGTCCGGACTGGTTCAGCGCGGCCGTGCGGACCTGGCTAAAGGGTGACACGGGGCGCCGCATCCTTCTCCTCCTGGATGAGGCCGACAGCTTCCTGGAATCCGACAGTCGTGGCGAAGGCAAACCGCCCTTTAGCCGCTGCGATGTGCTCCGTGGCCTCATGCAGGAGACCCAGCAGCGCTTCAAGGTTGTGTTTGCGGGGCTGCACAACGTGCAGCGGTCGACAAGGGTGGAGAACAACCCGCTGGCGCATTTCGGGCGCCCCATCTGCGTGGGTCCGTTGCTTGAGAATGGGGAGGCACGGGAGGCGCACCGCCTGATCGTGGAACCCTTGGCCTGCCTAGGCGTGTTCTTCACATCGACAGACCTGCCCAACAGGATTCTGGCACAGACCAATTACTACCCCAACCTGATCCAGATCTACTGCCAGAACCTGCTGGACCACATCACACATCGCAGGGGGTTCATCGAGTCCGCCGACACCCCGCCGTACTTCGTGACGCCCGGTGACATCGACGAGGTCTACGAACGGAAGGAATTGCGCGCGGAACTGCAAGACAAGTTCCGTCTGACTCTGGACCTGGACCGTCGGTTCTCCCTCCTTGCCCACCTGCTTGCATATGAGGAGATCGAGTACCCCGACGGAATGACCGTGGAGCAGTTGCGTCAGGAAGCCCTCTACTGGTGGGCGAGCGGATTCCAGGAATCCTCTGACGACAAACGGCCTATCGCGCACGACCGGTTCAGGAACCTGCTGGACGAGATGGAAGGGCTAGGGATTCTGCGTAGGACACGAGACCAACTGCGGTACGGCCTCCGGAGCCCGAATGTCTCGGCGCTGCTAGGACCGCGACCCCATGTTGAGGCCGTCCTGATGTCCGCCCAGTCCTGGGAGCCTCCGGCCCAGTACGATGCTGAGACGTTCCGGTCGGTCGTTGGCGAGAGCTCCTGGCGCCGGAGCCCATTCACAGCGGCGCAGGAAGGGGTGCTGAACGGACCGGACAGCAACGTCATGATGGTCATCGGGGTCCAGGCCAGTGGGCTCGACGAGGTACCGGACGCCCTGCGACATGTGTTTGGCACGGAGTACGTGCAGGTGCTGCAGAGCGTTGCTGATCTGAAGGCCTTTGAGGCGGAACTGGCGAGGCTCCGCAAGCGCAAAGGCACCGGCAAGACTCTGGTGTTTGTCCCAGACACTGCCGAATGGACCGTCGACTGGCTAGAACAGGCTAGGGAGCGGGTTGGTCGCCTATATAGCCGCGAGGCCCCAGTCAGTGTGCTCTTTGCCTGCGGCCCTGCCCGCCTATGGCGCCTGCTTGAGGACGGGGCTGACCTTGGACAGCTGACATCGGCACGACTCCAGCTGACGGTCTGGCAGGACCAGGCCCTGCGGCGTTGGTTCGAGGACTCTGAGGTGGGTTCGCAGACTGCCGAAGTTCGGGGCCAGGTACGTGCCGTCACCGGCAACTGGCACGGTTTGCTTGGCAGGCTGGCAGATGAACTGCGCAACCAAGCGCACCTTGGTGACGCTTTGGGGCAGGTGAGGTCCTATGTCATCGATCCTGCCAGACGCGGGGAACTTCGACAGGCGTTCGGGGTGGACGGGGAACCTGTGTTAAGGGTGATGCGCATGGTGGCGGACTACGGCCCGATGTCGGCCGAGGAAATCTGGCAGGAGGCTGGCGACCTCACCCCGCAGGTGGTGGAGAGGTTTCTGCGGTGGGCCGAACTTCTGGGCGTGGCCTCTTCCGGCCGCGATGGATGGACCGTGAACAGCACGGTCTCGCCGGTCGTGCAGTCAGCCACCGGGAACTGAGCGTCAGCTATGCCTGTGGATTGGTTCCAACTTCCTGGGCCCCTCTCATTCCTGGAGGGGTTGGAGCGGGACGTGCGTGATGGGAAGTCCGTCGCCCTGCTCCGGCCCTTGCAGGTCAGCGGCGATCTCGCGGCTGAAGTGCACCGACGGGTGGCAGACTCATACGTGTGGACGCTCTGGCCGGGACCCCGTGACGATCCTTGGACGCCTTTCTACGGCCAGTGGGAGTCCCAACTCCCGGCACGCGACCGGGTGACCGCCGCCGATGTATACAAGCTGCCGGGGTTCTCTGGGCGCATCATCTGGGTGGACCCAATACCGCCAAAGGCCGAACATGCCTGGTGGCCCTTCCTGGAAGCCTTCGCGGCCGCCTCGCGGTATGAAGATACCACATCGCGTACGATGTTCGTCGTGTCAGGGTCGGCCCAGCAGTTTGGCAAGGGCCCTGCCAATGACCTGCATCTGGTCACCCGCACCTGGGACGACTCTGTGAGTTGCGCAGATATGTCATGCTATGCCTACCAATGCACCGCCCATGGCGCCACTTGCCCTCTGCTCAGGAACCTCAAAGCATGCATCTGCGCTGAACTCGCCAAGTGGGATAGGGAGCTATGCGAGCAACTCTCCCGCCTGTCGGTTGAGCAGTTGGTTGCTCCGCCGGTGCCCGAACTTGCCCAGATTGGTCGGTCCCGGCAGTGGGAGTCCGTTAAGGCAGGTTCGCCGGAAGCCTTACTCTGGGATCAAGGCGTCGTCCACAGTCAGGATGGCCAACCCCAAACACACTCCTGCTGGCTCGCACTGCAGGGGGATACCGCAGCACTTGCGCGGCGGGTCTGGAATGCACAGGTGACAGTCCTCTTCCCCCACATCGAGCAGGAACGTGTCAGGATTCTGGAGGGTTTCCAGCGTTACTTCCTGCCGCTTCCTGTGGCCGGAGGCGGAAAGGAATTCGGTAGTATCTACGACCTGGAGTTAGGAGAGATGGACCGCCTGCTATGCGTTCGCGGAAAGGCCCCGCAGAGGTTGCGCCGGCACGTACGTACGCTCAAGAAGATCCGCAACGCCCTTGCGCACATGGACGTGGTGCCCCCTGAGTACCTGTGCCCCTCCGTACTCAAGCCCGATCTGAGCGGCCTGGCATGAGGACGGCGGGCACGGACCATGAGATGTGGGCTGGAGGCGCGTACTAGTGCGCTATCTGCGAAGCGTTGGGCGTGTGCCGTGAGACCGGCAGTACACAGCCTGGCGCAGCAGGACCCGTTTCCAGGCCGAGCTGCAGAAGAGCGGCAACGTCACTAGCACAGGCGGTCCCTTCCTGCTACATTGGCTTGGCCTTGCAGCCACGACGCAGAAGTCCGGCCCGCCCGGGCGGCTCAACGGGACGAGGGGCTTGAGGTCATCGTGGAGTTGCTGCGCACCTATGCGTTTGGCATTGTCACAGCCTGGGTACGCCCTGGCGGATCCCATGGGCGCACTGGTACGGTTCGGGGCCAAGACCTGCGACGGCGGCCCGCATATGGGCCGCACGATGATGCTCGATGGGATCGTGCGGCTCCTCGCGATTCTGCCGCCCGCGGCCACCTGTGCCGACTACCGGGAGGCGGTAGTCACGATGAACGCGCTGGGCAAGAGCACCGACTCCAACCGGCGCGAGTCCTACCGCCGCCTTCGCGAGCTCTACGGACTGGCTCTTGACGTGGCTCTGTTCGCCGCATTCCGTGATCTCGCGTCCGCCGATCCCTTGTCGGTGCCTCTTCTGGCGTTCCTCGTCGCCTGGAGCCGGGACCCGCTCCTGCGCGCCACGACGCCGCCGGTGCTGGCGGCAGTGGCCGGCGCGCGGGTCCTCAAGCAGGACATCGACCAGGCGCTGAGCACGGCGTTCCCAGGCCAGTATAGCTTAGGGTGCATCGCCACGATCACGCGCAATGCCGCCTCGTCCTGGACCCAATCCGGGCACCTTGCCGGCCACTCGGCTAAGATCCGCGTCCGCGTCCAGGCGCGGCCGGCAGCGCTGGCTTTGGCGCTGCTGCTCGGTCATGTGGGGGGCTTCCATGGCCAGGAGCTCTTCCGCTCCCCTTGGTGCCAGCTCCTGGACCTGAGTGTCGAGCAGGCCCGCTCGCTCGCTGCCCAGGCCCACCGCGAGGGCTTCCTCGACATGCGGGCCATCGGCTCGGTCGTCGAGATCACCTTCCCGCGCTTCCGCGGCCTACTGGAGGACCTGCCGTGAACCAGGTGGGACGCCTCATCGCCAACTACCAGCGCTTCGTGACGTTGCCCTGGGCCGTGAGCCTTGCCGGCTCCCAGCGTGTCTGGTTTGCTGTCTACCCGCCGGCCGAGGAGCGGCGCCTGCGGGCCCGTCTCCAAGAGTTCGAGGTTGCCACGCAGGAGGCCGGCCATCACTGGCGCCTGACGGACATCAGCGACGCCCCGGCGGCCTGGCTCGGCACTCACGACTACTGCGAGGGCTACTTCCAGGACCCCGAGGCGCTGGCCAATGTGGAGGAGGAGCTCAAGACCCACGTCCTAACCCTCCTGCGCGACACCTGCCTGGCTGCCGAGGCCGACGCCAGTGCCGTTGTGGCCGTGCTGGGCATCGGCAGTCTCTTCGGGATCACCCACGTGTCCGGCATCGTCAGCGAGCTCGAACCCGCCATCCGGGGCCGGCTGCTCATCTTCTTCCCCGGCGAGTACGAGCGGAACCTGTACCGCTTCATGGACGCGCGCGACGGCTTCAACTACATGGCGGTGCCGATCACCTGCAGCGAAAGGATCACGCTGTGAAGAACTTCGAGGTGTTCCTCAAGGACCCCCGGGGGTTCGATCTTGTCAACAACGGCGTGTCCAAGGTCGCCGAGGTCGGCGATGACGCGGGCAAACTGCAGACGCTCCGTTTCGAGCTCGAGACTTTCGTCTGCGACGGCGAGTACGGCCGTGGCCTGGAGCGCATGCTCGGCGCTTACCTCAGTGGCCTCGGCAAGCCCGAGCAGCAGGCAGCCTGGGTCAGCGGCTTCTTCGGCAGTGGCAAGTCGCACCTGGTCAAGATGCTGCGCTACCTCTGGGTGGACTTCCGTTTCCCCGACGGTGCATCGGCCCGCTCCATCGCCCACCTGCCGGCCTCGGTCAAGGACCTGCTGGTCGAGCTGACGAACCGCGCCAAGCCTTGCGGCGGCCTGCAAGCCGCTGCGGGCACGCTGGGTGCCGGGAACATGGACAACGTCCGCATGGCCTTCCTGCAGCTCGTGTTCCGCGCCAAGGGGCTGCCCGAGAGCCTTGCCGGCGCGAAGTTCGTCATCTGGCTCCATGAGAAGCAGCTTTTCGACCCCGTGACGAAGTACCTCAAAGGCCGCAAGCTCGATCCAGAGCGCGAACTCCGCAACTTCCAGGTCTCGCCCCACGTGGCCGAGGCGCTGGTCGCCGCGGTGGCTTCCTACGGCAGCCCACAGAATGCCCAGGCGGCCATGCGCTCGCAGTTCCCCACCGGTACGTCCCCAACCATGGAGGAGACCCTCGACCTGATCCGCAGCATCTTTGGCGCCGGCGGTGACCTGCCGTGCACGCTGTTGGTCATCGACGAGATCCAGCAGTTCATCGGCGACAAACTGCAGCGTGCCATGGACGTCCAGGAGATCGCCGAGCACTGCTGCCGCGACCTGCGCAGTCGCCTGCTCCTCGTGGGCACGGGGCAGTCGGCCCTCACCGGCACCGCCAGCCTCAGCCGCCTGCAGGCCCGCTTCACGGTCAAGGTGCCGCTGTCCGACACCGATGTTGAGAACGTCATCCGCAAGACCGTGCTGATGAAGAAGCCCGAGCGGGTCGGCGATATCGGGAAGATGATCGACGACCACCAGGGTGAGATCAGCCGGCATCTGCAGAGCACGCGGCTGGCCGCCACTGCGGCAGACCACGATGCCTACGCTGCGGACTATCCGCTGCTGCCCACCCGGCGCCGTTTCTGGGAGCGGGTCCTGCGCAACGTCGATGCCAGCGGCACTACCGCCCAGTTGCGGACGCAGCTCAGGATCGTCTTCGACGCGGCCCGCGAGTCGGCCGACAAGGACCTGGGCCACGTGGCGCCGGCGGATTTCATCTATGACCAGGTTGCCAGCGACCTGCTCAACACCGGCGTCCTGCAGCGCGAGTACCATGAGATCATCATGGGCCTGCGCGACAGCACTCCGGCCGGTCTGCTCAAGTCCCGCCTCTGCGCCCTGGTGTTCCTTGTGGGCCAGTTACCGCGGACCCCCGGCGCAGATGACGGCGTACGGGCGACTGCGGAGACGCTTGCCGATCTCCTGGTCTCCGACCTCAGGAAAGAGGGCGACTCCTTGCGGCAGCAGATCCCGAAGCTCCTTGACGAACTGGTGGCCCAGGGCAAGGTCATGCAGGTCGGCAACGAGTACTGCCTGCAGACCCGCGAGGGGGCGAACTGGAACCACGACTTCAACAGCCGGCGCACCCGGGTCCTGAACGATGAGGCCCGTCTGAGCACGGCCCGCGAAGAGATGCTGGCCAAGGCGGCAGAGCTGGCCCTGCGCTCGCTGCAAGTAGTCCACGGGTCGTCTCGGCAGTCACGCGAACTGGCGATGGAGCTTACCGCAGCACGCCCGCAGCAGCCGGCGCAGAAGCTGGCGCTGTGGATGCGCCATGGCTGGGCCGAGCAGGAGAAGGCGGTAACGGGAGACGCCCGCGCTGCCGGGGCGGAGAACCCCATGCTCTTCGGCTTCCTGCCCCGCGTGGCCCACGATGACATGAGGAATGGACTGGCGTCCATGCTGGCGGCCCAGGAAACGCTCGACGCCCACGGCCCACCCACTACTCCCGAGGCCATCCAGGCCTGCAATGCCATCAAGACCCAGCTCCAGACCGCCGAGCAGAACGTCGAGGCCTGCATCCGGCAGATCCTGGCCGGCGCCAAAGTGTTTCTCGGCGGCGGCAGCGAAGCCAACGGCCTCGAATTGGTCGACAAAGTGAAGGACGCCGCCGGGAGTGCTCTCCAGCGACTCTTCCCGCAGTTCGCTGACGCCGACCACGCCAACTGGCCGCAGGTGCTCTCGGGGGCCCGGGCTGGCAGCGTGGGAGCCATGCAGGCCGTGGGCTACCAAGGCGAGACGGTCCGGCACCCGGTGTGCAAGGCGGTGTATGACTCGGTCGGCGCCGGCAAGAAGGGCAAGGATGTCCGCGAGCAGTTCCGCGGCGCCCCCTTCGGCTGGCCGCAGGACGCCGTGGACGCGAGCCTGGTCATCCTGACGCTGGCCGGTAACCTCCGGGTCACGGTCAACGGCCAGCCCGCCGATGCCCGTACCCTGACGCAGACCCAGATCAGTACCGCCAGCTTCTACCAGGACGTGCCGCCGCTCACGGTGATGCAGCGGCTGGACCTCAAGGCGCTGTTCCAGAAGCTGGGGGTCACGACCGCCAACGGCAAGGAGTCGGAGGCTGCCACCGCGTTCCTCGGCAGGGCACTGGCTCTGGCCGAGGCCGCCGGAGGCGAGGCACCGCGCCCCGTGGGGCCGCCGCTGAAACCGATCCAGGACCTGCAGTCGTTCAGCGGCAACGCGCAACTCGTGGCCATCCACCAACAGAAGGATGCGCTGGCCACGGAGGTCGCCGCCTGGACCAAGGCCCGCGATGGCATCGCCAAGCGCCTGCCGCGCTGGCAACGGCTCCAGGAGCTTCTGGGTCACGCTGCCGACCTGCCGGAGGCTGCACCTATGGCTGCCTCGGCCGCCGCAGTGGAGTCCTCGCGCGGGATCCTCACCGACCCGGACCCCGTGCCGCCCCTGGTGTCGGCCATGACCAGCGTCCTGCGGGGCGCGCTCAACGGGGTTCAGGCCGAACTCGAGAGCAGGTTCGGCAAAGAGCAGGCCAAACTTGGTCAGCATCCCCTATGGCAGGAGCTCCCCCCGGAGCAGCGCCAGCAGATTGCCGGGCAGTGCAGTATCGAGGCCCCGACCGGCATCAAGGTCGGCAGCGACGAGGAGATCCTGGCCACCCTGGCCGCGGGGTCGCTGGCCAACCGCCGGACGCTGGCCGATGCGCTGCCCCAACGCTTCCAGCGCGCCATCGAAGAGGCCACCCGCCTGCTGGAGCCCAAGGCGACGCGGGTGTCGCTGCCCTCGGCGACCATCCGCAGTGAGGAAGAGCTTGACGCCTGGCTCGCCCAGGCCCGCGACCTCGTCGCGACCCGACTCAAGGACGGTCCGGTGGTCGTATGATGGCAGGCAAGGATGGGACGAGATGGTCGTACTGAGCAAGGAACAGCGGAATCTGCTGGCGCGGGTGGTGCTGGAAGCCCGGACCGTGGCCGAGGATGCGGCGCGCAAGGCGCTGCATGCGCTGGGCGTGGACGAGCCTGACCCGCCGGCGCACCTGGCGCCCGAGCAGCGCGATCTACGCCGGGCACTGCGAGCCCAGGCCCGGCAGCTTGGCGACCGCGAGGATCCCGCCCGCCGCGGCTACTACAGTATCGGCCGCCTGGCTGAGAAGATCGGTTACGACCAGTGGCACCGGATGCTGTTTGCCCGCTTCCTGGCCGAGAACGATCTACTCATCTCTCCCGAGCATGGGGTCGGCGTCAGCCTCGACGACTGCCGGGAACTCGCCCCGAGCATGGGCCTGCGCGACGGCTGGGATGTCGCTGCCCGCTTTGCCGCGCAGATGCTGCCGCAGATCTTCCGCGACGACGACCCCGCTGGCCGCATCGAGCCTGCCCCCGAGGACCGCACCGCACTCCAGCAACTGGTCCTGAGCCAGCCGCGGGAGGCGTTCCTGGCCGATGATGCCCTCGGCTGGGTGTACCAGTTCTGGCAGGGCCAGCGCAAGGATCAGATCAACGCCTCCGGCAGCAAGATCGGTGCCGAGGAGCTGGCACCGGTCACCCAGCTCTTCACCGAAGACTACATGGTCCTTTTTCTCCTTCACAACACCATCGGGGCCTGGTGGTGGGGCAGAAGGGCACCAAGCCTCGTGGGCCAGGTGCAGGAGGACATGACGGAGGAGGAGCTGCGGGGGCTCATTGCTCTGCCCGGCGTCAACTGGAGCTACCTTCGCTTCGTCAGGACGGAACCACCAGCCTCATCAGCCCCGGGCACCCCGGCCACGCCCCTGCCTTGGCGGCCGGCGGCGGGCGCTTTCGCGGGCTGGCCGAAGACGGCGAAGGAGTTGCGGCTGCTTGACCCGTGCGAAGGCAGCGGGCACTTCGAGGTTGCCGAATTGCGCATCCTGACAGCCATGCGCATGGCCGAGGATGACCTGACCGTGGGGGATGCCTGCGAGGCTGTGCTGCGCGACAACATCTTCGGCCTGGAGCTCGATTCCCGTTGCGCTCAGATTGCCGCCTTCAACCTGGCCCTGGCCGCCTGGAAGCTGGGTGGCTACCGGAAGCTGCCCCCGCTGAACCTCGCCTGCTGCGGTCTTGGCATCAACGCCCGGAAGGACGACTGGCTCAAGCTGGCCGGCAACGACGAACGCCTCCGCGGCGGCATGGACCGACTCTACGAGCTCTTCCGGCAGGCGCCGCTGCTGGGCAGCCTGATCGACCCCCGGAAGTCCCTCGGCGGCGGTGACCTCTTCATGGCCGGATTCCACGACCTCGCCCCGTTGCTTGAGACCGCCCTTGGGCGCGAGACCGGTGACGATGCCGCGCACGAGATGGCTGTTGTGGCGCAGGGCCTGGCCAAAGCCGCCGAGATCCTGGCCGGGCAGTTCACCCTGGTCGCCACCAACGTGCCCTACCTCGGGCGCGGCAAGCAGGACGACGTGCTCAAGGCCTACTGCGAGAAGCACCATCCCGACGCCAAGGCTGACCTCGCCACCTGTTTCGTGGAGCGCTGCCTGGCTTTCTGTGCCCCGGGCGGGTCCACGGCTCTGGTTTCGCCTCAGAACTGGTGGTTCCTTGGCAGTTACCGCCAGATGCGGCAGTCTGTCCTGGCCAGGTACAGTCTCGGCCTCATCGTGACGCTCGGAGAGGAGGCGTGGCAGAGCTTTGGTGACCGCGGGCCAGTGGCCGCTCTGATGATAGCCACGCATAGCCTGCCGACTGAGGGGGAGACGATGGCGGCCCTCGACGCCTTGCCATGCCGGACAATCGAAGGGAAGGTGGCCGAGATCAGCCAGGGCGGGCTACGGCTCCTAGCCCAGTCCAGCCAGCGCGCCAACCCTGACCAGCGCATAGTGGTTGGTGACCCCATCAGCGGCCAGCTTCTGTCGCGGTACGCTGCTGCTTCCCAGGGGGTCTCCCCGGCAGACCTGCCACACTTCGGTCGGAGCTTCTGGGAGGCTTCGCCAGTGGTGGGGGTGAGATTCTGGCAGGGCGCTGCTGAGGAAACCAAGCCCTACGGCGGCCGTTCTCTGGTGCTCTGGTGGAACAGTGACCTTGAGCGGGCCGTCGCTGCCGGACAGGCATTCGTCCGCGGCGACCAGGTGTGGGGAAAGGCAGGCGTTGCGTGTCGGCAAATGCGGGAGCTCTCCTGCACGCTGTATACGGGGGATGTATTCGACACAAACACGGCAGTCATCGTCCCTTTCGATCAGAGCCACGTGCCCGCAGTCTGGGTCTTCTGTTCGTCAGACGGTTTCCAGAAGGCGGTGCGGCGAGTCGATATGAAGGTCAACGTCACGAATGCCAGTATGGTCAAGGTCCCCTTCGACCTAGAGCACTGGCAGCAGGTCGCTGCGGAGGTGTACCCGAAAGGGCTGCCCAAGCCGCACTCCGACGACCCGACCCAGTGGCTCTTCTACGGTCACCCGAATCCAGCCCACCCGCACGGCATACTGAACCGCGATGGCGCGCCCATGGCCATACTCGCCGACGGTGCCTCCCTGCACGTTGCCGTCGCGCGCCTGCTCGGCTACCGCTGGCCGCGGCAGACCGGCTCCACGTTCCCCGACTGCCCGGCCCTCGACCCCGACGACCTGGAGCACTTCGCGGACGCTGACGGCATCGTCTGTATCTCCGCGGTCAAGGCTGAAGCACCCGCTGCCGAGCGCCTGCGGGCCCTGCTGTCCGCCGCTTTTGGTGGCCGCTGGTCTGCCGCGCTACAGGCCGAGTTGCTGGCGCAGGCGGGCCATGGCGGCAAGACCCTCGAGGACTGGCTGCGCAACGGCTTTTTCGAGCAGCACTGCCAGCTCTTCCACCACCGGCCCTTCATCTGGCACCTCTGGGACGGCCGCCGGGACGGCTTCAGCGCGCTGGTCAACTACCACAAGCTGGATCGCGCCCGGCTGGAGAAGCTGACCTATACCTACCTCGGCGACTGGATCGGGCGCCAGAGGTCCGCCGTCGACGCCAACGAGGAAGGCAGCGACGCTCGGCTCCAGGCTGCCCGCGACCTGCAGGACCGTCTCAAACTCATCATCGAGGGCGAGGCGCCCTACGACATCTTCGTCCGCTGGAAGCCCCTGGCGCAGCAGCCCCTCGGCTGGGACCCCGACCTCAACGACGGCGTCCGCCTCAACATCCGCCCATTCCTCACCGTCCCCGACGTAGGCAAGAAGGGCGCCGGCATCCTGCGCTGGAAGCCCAACATCAACTGGAACAAAGACCGCGGCACCGACGTCCCCAGCGCCCCCTGGTACCCCGTCTTCCACGGCGACCGCATCAACGACCACCACCTGCCCCTGGCAGGGAAGCGTGCAGCGAGAGAAAGTGAGCGCATGTGACTGCTGATCCCCAAGTACTACCGGCGACTGGCAGCGCGGATGAAGTGACCGATCCGCCGAGCCTCCCAGAGCCCGCCGAGAAGCGCCGGATACTGAACCAGTTCCTGGCTGAGTGCAAGGAACTGCGCGAGATGGAGGCGAGACTGGCGCGGTTCAGCGTGTTCAGAGTGCTGGGCTCCGAGGATAGTGAAATCAGACACAGCAATCTGCTGGCCTGGCTGTTCGACCCAGAGGAGTCCCATGGTCTCGGCGACGCCTTCCTCAAGAGCTTCCTTGTCAAGCTCAAGCTTCGGTCCGACGACCGTGAGATGCTGCCGGACGTCATCGACGTAGAGACTGCGCAGTTTGAGGAAGCCACGATCCGGCGCGAGTGGTCTGATCACAGAACGCATGACCGGCTGGACCTGCTGACCGTGCTGCATCTCCGCGGTGGCGGCATCTGGGTGCTCGCGATTGAGGTCAAAGTCAACGCCAAGCAGAGCCAGGGTCAACTGGCCAGGTACTGGGACAAGGTCGAAAGGGAGTACGGATCAACAACCTGCCGGCGTATATACCTTTTCCTGACTCGCGACGGAGAGGAGCCGGAGGATGACAGTGGTTTCCTCCGGACGGACTTCGCCTGTGTTCACGCCGCACTCATGGACTGCCTGGCCCAACGTAGCGGCCTGATCGCGGCCGGTCCGAAGCAACTGCTTGATGACTACTGCAGACTCTTGGAGACACACTTCATGCCTGATAATGACATCGGTAACATGGCCCGTAAGATCCTCAAAGAACACCCCGAGGCTCTCGACATCATCTTCAGTTATCGCCAAGACATGGTGAGGATGGTCAGCGATCAACTGGACAAGGACTTGCCAGCGGTCGTGGATGGGCTCGGGTACGAGAAACCACACGTGACCAAAGGCTACGTCACGCTGCTCCCGAAGTCCTGGAGGACGGAGGCGAACAAGCTCGGTAAGGGGACTCCATTTGTCAGCCTGTGCCTGGATTTCTACGGAGGCCAGGCCTGGGTGCGCATCGTGCTCGGCGGTGGGGAGAAGGACTTCCGCGACAGAGTGATCGCTGCTGCAACCGAGGCGGCAGGGTTCAGGCGTCAAAGCACCCGTACCCACGGTGTCAAGTGGACCTATCTTCACTCCCAGAAGCTCACAGTCGTGGTTCCAGACCAGGAGTCCGATGGCAGCGAAGAGGTGGCCTCGGAGTTGCTCAGGCAGTTGATAGCCGCACTGAAGAGCCCTGAGATGCAGGCCCGTGTCACGGCGCTTGCGCTGGTCCTGGCATCCTCGACGGCGGTGGCGCCCGCACCGGTGGCGCCCGCACCGGCGTCATCCGAGTTGCTTCGGAGTCATCACGCAAACGACTAGTAATCTGTGACGAGGGGCTGTATGTAATGTCACAAACAACGGTCGTAGTATGTGACAATACGAAGCCATGAATGTAGCTCATCCAGTTGCGGAGAAGGTTGTTGCCAGGATCCAGCGCCGCGCGGGTGATCCGGTGGCCATCGCGGAGCTCCTGGACCTGGCGCCGAGGCCGACCATCAACCAGTCTCTAGCGCGCCTGGCCCGTCAGGGCACGATCCAGCGTGTGGGGCGTGGGCTCTATGCCTGGCCGCGGTTCAGTGCTCTGCTGCAGGAAAGCGTCCCGCCCAGCATTGACGCCCTGGCCCATGCCTGGGCGCGGCGAAACCGGTTGCGGATTGTTCCGTTCGGCGCCTATGCGGCCAACCTGCTGGGCTTGTCCACGCAAGTGCCAGCCAAGTACGTCTACTACACGAATGGCCGCACTCAACGAGTACGGCTAGGCGGGGCAGAGGTCCAGTTCCTCAACCGCGGCCCCAAGACCATGGAGGTCAAGGGCCAGCTCGCGGCTCACATCATCCAAGCCTTGCGGTATCTCGGAAAGCGCCGGGTGACACCGGCGGTCGTGGCGCGACTGCGGCAGTTAGCCGGCCCCGAGGACCGAGCCGACCTGAGGCGCGCCTCGGACAGCGCGGCCGAATGGATGAGACCGATCCTGCAGGGCGTGATCCGGGAGGAGGCCGGCTGATGGATACCGTCGCCCAGTCATCGGCCTTGGACCGGGCCGCGCTCTTCCGCCGGGCGGAGGCGGTGTCGCAGCGGCACCACGCGGCCATCATCGAGAAGGACTTCTGGGTCTGCTGGACGCTGCGCCGGATGTTCGAGGTCCTGCAGTTCCGTCCGCACCTGATCTTCAAGGGCGGCACGTCGCTGTCCAAGGTATACCATGCCATCGAGCGCTTCTCCGAGGATGTGGACCTGTCGCTGAGCCGGCGCGACCTGGGCTTCGCCGACGACAAGGACCCGGAGCAGGCGGGGATCAGCAACAATGAGGCGAGGCGTCGACTGGAGGCGCTGGTGGCGCAATGCCGGGAGATCGTGCACGACCGGCTGTTGCCAGAACTGCATCGCGATTTCGCCACGGTCCTGGGCACTGCAGGCTGGTCGGTAGACCTGGATGCTGACGACCCGCAGACGGTGATCTTCGCCTACCCGCCCAGCGAACTCTCCCGGGGTCTGGCCTATGTACGGCCGGCCATCCGCCTGGAAATGGGGGCGCGTTCGGACGATTGGCCGGCTGAGGATGCGGTGGTCACGCCCTACGCCGCAGAGGCCTTCCCCAACGTGTTCGCGGCGCCGACCTGCCGGGTGCGGACGCTGCTGGCCGAGCGGACATTCTGGGAGAAGGCGACACTGCTGCACGCCGAGGCACATCGTCCGCCGGACAGGCCCGCCAGGGAGCGGCTGTCCCGGCACTACTACGACCTGTACCGTCTCGCACGGCAGGCGGCCGGGCAGCGAGCGCTCGAACAGCCGGAACTGCTGGCGCGTGTCGTGACCCACAAGAGCTTCTTCTTCGCCCAGTCCTGGGCGCACTACGAGACGGCGCGGCCGGGGAGCTTTCGCCTGGTGCCGCCGGAATCACGGAGAGCGGAGTTGCGGCGGGACTACGGGGACATGGAAGCCATGATCTTCGGTGAGGCACCGGCCTGGGATGACATCCTCCAAGGCCTGCAGCAGTTGGAGGACCGGATCAACGCCCGCCAGGCCGGCTCGTGAACCACGAGCGGAGCAGCCAGGACAACCACGCCAAAGCCGCGCAGGAACTCGCCACAAGAGGCGAAGCACTGAGTACCCTATGAGCCCCAAGAAGAAGAGCCCCGTGAAAGCCGTACCCGTGGCCAAGGAGCCGGCGCCACAGGCCGGGAGCGTGGGCACGGCGCTGGTCGCATCGGTGCGCGGCGCGGCAACCTTCACGACCGGCGACCAGGTCGCTCCAGCCGCGGTGCTCTGGCCCGACCCCGAGCGGCTATGGGAAGGGGTACTTCCTGTGCTGAAGGCCCTGTTCCCGGAGCTTCATATCCTCGGTGCCTATGCCCCAGCCGAACGGACCGGTCCGGCGGTCTGGCTGCGCTGCGTCGAGGCGCGCCGGACCGACCCGCGGGTGCCCGTCGGATCGACCCCAGTGTTCTATCTCCCCGGGGTCAGCCGCCAGCAACTGCGGGAGGTCGAGGACTGCCCGGCGCCTTTGCAGCCGCTGGTGGAGCTGCAGTTCCGCGGGGCGGTCTGGGCACACCCCAACGGCAGAGACTGGACGCCGTTCGCCTTCCTGGGTTCAGAGCACGGTGGCTTGGGCCTCGACCTGGCCCAGGCCGCGGAGAGTCAGGAAGCCCTGCTGCGGGCCCTGCCGCGAGTGCTGCAGGAGCAGGTCGACGACCTCCGCGGCCAGCGGCTCGACCAGGCCTTCTTCAACGGTCTGCTGGCGCCTGACCTGCACCGGGCGGTCCTGAACTGGATGAACGACCCCGACGGGGTACGGGCGGGGCTGGGCCCTGCCGAATGGAAAGCGTTCTGTCAACAGTGCGCGGTGGGCCTCAAGTTCCGCCCTGAGAAGGATGGCGAGCTGCACGCCGCCGAACTGCTGGGGACGCGGAACGGTGGATGGGGGAAGGCCTGGACCTGGTTCGCCGCGACCCCAGCCAGGTTCCCCCGCGTGGTCGAGTTGCTGCAGAAGGTGGACGTGCCGAAACAGGGCATACTCGTCTTCGACCAGGAGCCCTGGCCGCAGAAGACTGCCGAGGCGGAGGAGTTGGTGGCGCACGCCCTGACGCAGTTGCGGGGCAGGCACAGGGCTGAGGCGGTGCCGGTCATTCGCGCGCTCGAGAAGGCCCATGGGCATCGCCGTGCCTGGGTGTGGAAAGAGCTTGGGCGCTGCCAACTGGCCTTGGCCCTGGGACACCTTGACCGGCTTGTGGGCCTCACGGAGAAGCCGCTGGCGGCCCCGTCGGCAGCCGAGTTGGCAGCCTTGTATGCGGCCACGGGCTGGGAAGCCGACAGGGCGGCTCTGGCGGCCCTGGCCTGCTGTACGAGCGGCGCACACCAGGAACCCGTGTTCGCGGCCCTGCGGGCCCTGTACCTGCCGTGGCTGGACGAATCGGCACGTAACCTGCAACAGCTCTGCGCAGGGCAGCCGGAGGCGATCCGGCCCCGGCTTGGACCGGTGCAGGCCGCAGAGAGCCGTGTGATCCTCTTTGCCGACGGCCTGCGCTACGACCTCGCTCAGATTCTGGCGCAGCAGCTCCAGGCTGGCGGCATGAGCGCCGGCATGGCCTGGGACTGGGCGCCCTTCCCCGCCGTGACGGCGACCGGTAAACCGTGGGTGTCACCGGTAGCGCATCTGCTCAAGGGTGGCGAGGCCGATGAGGACTTCAACGTCAGCATCGCCGCCAACGGTCACAGTGTCACGAAGGACCGCCTGGCGGCGCTGCTGACGACCACAGGCGTTCAGGTCATCGACAACAGCGCCGCGGGCGACTGCGGCGGCAAGGCCTGGACGGAGGCGGGTAGCATCGACGAGCACGGCCACCACGAGGGCTGGAAGCTCTCCCGGTTGGTTGCCCTTGAGATCAGCGATCTCGGCGAACGCATCCGCCACTTTCTGGAGGCCGGCTGGGCCGAAGTGCTTGTGGTTACCGACCATGGCTGGTTACTCATGCCCGAAGGCCTCTCCAAGATCAGTCTACCCAAGTGCCTAGTGGTCAACCGCTGGGGGCGTTGTGCGGCGATGCAGCAGACAGCCGCCACGGACCTGCCCCTGATCCCCTGGCACTGGAACCCGGCGGTGACGGTGGCCTCGCCGCCGGGCGTGGGTTGCTTCACGGCGGGGCAGGAGTACGTGCATGGCGGCATCTCGGCGCAGGAGCTGGTCGTGCCACGCCTCACGGTGCGGGCCGGCGCCGCAGCGCAGAGCAAGGCCAGGGTTGCCGCCGTCAAGTGGGTCGGATTGCGCTGCCGGGTCACGGTGCAGGATGCTCTGCCGGGGCTGAGAGCGGATCTTAGGACCCAGGCAGCGGCCCCGGAGTCATCGAAGGTGGAAGGGCAGATGCCGCGCGAGGTGTCAGCCGACGGCACGGTATCGCTTCCGGCCGGCGACGACCACGACGAGGGCCTGGCCGTGGTGGTTGTACTGCTGGCGCCGGACGGCGAGCAGGTCTTGCACTCGCTGCCGACACAGATTGGGGGGAACCCATGAGCCTTGAACTAGACGCCCTTGACCGTATCGCCACGAAGGCCTTCGAGGGGATCGTGGTACGCAAGGACCTGGTGCGCCGGTTCAAGGGCCAGTACCCGGTGCCAACCTATGTCGCCGAGTTCCTGCTGGGGCGCTACTGTGCCACGGTCGACGAGGCCGAGATCGTCGAGGGGCTGCAGATCGTCGAGCGGCAACTGGGCGAGAAGACAGTGCGCGCCGGCGAGCAGGAGTTGTTCAAGGCCAGGGCCAAGGAGCGCGGCCAGATCCGGGTCATCGACATCGTCACCGCCCGGCTGGACGCGAAGACGGACTCCTTCGTGGCGCAGTTGCCCAGCCTGCAGTTGACCGATGTGCGTATCGAGCCCGACCTCGTCCACGCGAACGAGCGCATGCTGACGGGCGGCTTCTACGCTGAGCTCGAACTGACCTACGACCCCACCATCGCCCAGGAGCGCAACGGCAGGCCGTTTGGCATCGCCTCCCTGCGCGAGATCCAGATCTCAAAGCGCGATGTGCTGCCGGCACTTCTCCGTGGGCGGGAGCTGTTCAGCCTGGAGGAGTGGAAGGCGTTCCTCCTCCGCAGTGTCGGCATGGAGCCGGACAAGCTCTCGCCGCGGGCGCAGGACATGCTGCTGCTACGCATGGTGCCCTTCGTCGAGCGCAACTACAACTGCGTCGAACTGGGGCCGCGGGGCACGGGCAAGAGCCACCTGTTCCAGCAGGTATCGCCGTACGCGCACCTGATCTCGGGGGGCAAGGCCACCGTGGCCAGGATGTTCGTCAACAACAGCAATGGCCAGCGGGGGTTGGTATGCCAGTATGACGTGGTCTGTTTCGATGAGATCTCCGGCGTTTCCTTCGACCAGAAGGACGGCGTCAACATCATGAAGGGCTACATGGAGTCGGGTGAGTTCAGTCGCGGCAAGGAGAGCATCCGCGCCGACGGCAGTATCACCATGGTCGGCAACTTCGACGTCGATGTCCAGCACCAGCAGCGGGTGGGCCATCTCTTCGGTCCCCTGCCGCCGGAGATGCGGGACGACACCGCTTTCATGGACCGCATCCATGCCTACCTGCCAGGCTGGGATATCCCCAAGATCCAGAGAGAGCTGCTGACCGACCACTTCGGCCTGGTCAGCGACTTCCTGTCGGAATGCTGGAACCAGCTCCGCCGGCAGAGCCGTGGGGCCGTGCTGCAGGACCGGGTGCACTTTGGCGGCGCGTTGAGCGGCCGCGACACAACCGGCGTCCAGAAGACCGCATGCGGCCTGCTCAAGCTCCTGTACCCGAGTCCAGAGACGCCGGTACCCGACGAGGCGCTCGAATGGGCCGTGCGCCTGGCGCTGGAATGCCGGCGGCGGGTGAAGGAGCAGCAGAAGCGCATCGGTTCGGCCGAGTTCCGCAACACCCAGTTCAGCTACAGGTTGGGTCAGGAGGATGTCGAGAAGTTCGTCTCGACGCCGGAGCTCTGCAGTGAGGACAGCATCGGCAACGATCCGCTGCCGCCCGGCCAGGTGTGGGCCGTGTCTCCAGGTGGCATGGAAGAAAACGCCGGGCTCTACCGCATTGACGTGACCGAGGGGCCCGGCTCCGGGGTGAGGATCCTGAACCAGCCGACACCGGCGCCGTTCAAGGAGAGTGTCCGCTGCGCCGAGCAGAATCTCTACGCCCGGGCGAAGACGCTGGTCGGCGACCGCGAGCCCCGGGCCCATGAGTTCTCGGTGCAACTGCGTGCCTTCGATGCCTCGAAGAGTGGCACCGCAGTCGGCGTCGGGGTCCTGCTGGCGTTGTGCTCGGCCCTGCTCCAGAAGAGCCTCAAGGGTGGCCTGGTGGTGCTGGGCGGCCTGAACCTGGGCGGCTCCATCGAGCCGGTCTACAACGCCGCCGGCGTGGTCGAGATCGCGGTCGAGAAGGGCGCGACCTACGTCCTGCTGCCCGTCAGCGCGCGCCGGCAGCTCAATGACCTGCCCGATGACCTGGTGACCAAGGTGACCATCCTCTACTACAGTGACCCGCGCGACGCGCTGCTGAAGGCGATTGTGGAGTAGGGGGTCCTGATGGACGGGCGGCCGTATGGATGGGCTGCACGGCCGCAGCCCCTCCGAGGTCTCCGCATGCGGGGAAGGGCGCGTAGTCTGCTTGGGGCCCAGAGTCAGACAGACCGTGGGGGCGCGCGAATGCCCGTGCCGGTCCAGTCAGATGCCTCGCTCGGAAGGGACGGCCCAGTGAGATTCGTGACGTTCAACCGGAAGACCCGGAAGACTGTGCTCAATCTGATCCGCACCGGTGAGTCGCCGGGTCCTGTCTTGCTGGGCTTCGTGCGCGGCGGTGCCCCGGCGTCGGGCAGGCGCAGGTAGGCCGGCCGGACGCCACGTTGCGCGATCAGCCGAGGGGAGCACTATGCACGACACGAGTTACCCCACCAGCACCTACCGGACGCCGGATGAGATCTGCAAAGCGGTCGCAGGCGTCTATGATGGCCGGGGTGGTGCCCCACGGTTCAGCCAATTGCCGTACAACCGCTGTGACGCGGCATACTCAAGTTTCTGGTGGCTGACCGGATGTCGCAGTTCCATGCTGCCAGGAATCAGGCCGCAGGCGGAGCGGCCATGTCCTGGCAGACTCGGGCCTTGGCCACCACATCGGTGGCCGCCCGGACCCGGTTCCAACAGATACCGCAGAAGTACCGGAACTGATCGCATGCAGGCTGGGATTCGAGTCGTTGGGCCGCGACGAGCATTGCGTCCGCAACGCTCTCAACACCCAGCGTGACACAGAACTTCTCAACGGAATCTCTCCGGGCCGCATCGAGACAATCATCCGTCAAACTGCGCCAGAACCGCACCGGCGCACTTTGCCCCCAGCCCAGTGACGCCCAGTCCTCACCCCATTCGAGGAAGCGCAACCAGAAGCCAGTCCGCAGACCCAGCGCCGGGAGCCCGATATGCTGACGGCCGTTGATCGGCAGGAGTGTGGGTTCGACGCCGTGGATAGTGAAGTCGAAGCCCACTGCCCGCATGTGCCGTCGGAACTCGGCCATGGAGTCGCAGGCGAGTGCAGCCTTCACCCTGGCCAGCAGCCGCCGCCGCTGCGGCCGACATCGGTCATACCCCGGCCGGGCATCCCGCGGCAGGAATGCGCCGTCCCGTGTTTCCTCGGTCTCGTGTTGCGGACTCGCAGTAGTGCCGGACGCCACAGGACGTCGGCGACAGCTCTTAAAACCGTAACCCATTGTTCTTCTCCGTGGTTGTTTGGATCCAGACATCATACCCATTCCCGACCCGATGCGGTCAGCCGCCGGCACCGGAAATCGGCACCGGCGCCCCTGCGTGCCAAACTACAGTTCAGGCTGAAGAACACTGGCTGCGGCGGCGGGCGGTACAGATTGGTCGGCATCGTCGTCATCAGCCAGCCTGATCACGTAGCATCTGAGGCGCTGGCCGCCTGGCAGAGTCTTCTTGACTGTCAGGTGCTCGGCCTCGTGTGTTAGCAGACCTGCGCGATTGAGTTCCGCGATGGTCACCTTCGGATCCAGCCCCGCGGTGGAGAGAGCCCTACTGAAGACATCCGAGACCACGACCAGGTCCATGCCATCCGGCCTCGACTCGGCGAACCCCCAGCAGTCGGTCCCGGACGAAACGCCGCCCGACGTGCCGTCGTAGGCCGCGAACTTCGACCTGTTGGCGGCATACCAGCCATTGACGAAGGCCACGGCGCGGGCGATCAGCGGCACATCATCAACAAAGCGTGCTCTTGCCGCCTGCCACAGGGTCATGACGCGAGCCACGGGATCACCTTCGATGCCGCAGGCCTGGTGGAGCATGCTGCCGGCCAGCGCCAGCAGGGCGTAGGAGTCGGCAGCGCGGCCCGCCACGGCACCGAGGGCCCCCCGGCGAAAGTAGGCCTCCAACTGCACCAGGAAGGCGCGCCACTGTGTGACATACGCCGGGGAGAGTCGGGCCAGGAACTCGATCAGCAGCCTCCCCCCGTGCCCGAAGTTGTCGCGGCAGGTGTCCTTGACCCGCCGCACCAAGGCTGCCTGATTGTCGTCGACGAAAGGCGGGTCGCCGATGCTTACAAGCCGTACGAGCAGGCCGGCCTTCCGGGTGCGCGACTCGATGGACTCCTCGCCGCTGCTCAGCAGGACCCCGCGGTAGACCGTCGTCTCCCGCAGGCCGTCCACGCTGCCGCGTTGCTTTGACTGGCCCGTGGTCAGTTGGTAGAGGCGGCTCTCGACGCCCGCACCGGCGTCGGCACTGAGTTCGTCGAGGAATATGGGAAGATCCGGCGTCAGCGCTGCTCGCCGCTCCAGGCCGCAGTCAGTCTGGTTCCAGCCCTGCAGGAGGCCGAAGGCGCCATTGCCGCCGGGAACGCCGTACAGGGAAGCGGCGAGCTGGAGTGCCGAGGTCTTGCCCACGGATGTGGTACCGATGAATTCGAGCATGAGCACTCCTGGCCGGCCGATGATCTGCATTACGGGGGGCAGAGCCGCTGCATAGAGACCAAGCAACACCGGCGCGTTGTCTGGAATCTCACTCACCATGGTGCGCCAGGCATCGATGGACCCCTCTGCTTTGAGGAAGTCCAAGACCTGGTCCTCGCCGGAACTGCCGGGCCGTACCACAAAACCGGCCGCACCGGGACCAAGAACCTCGCGCCCCAGTGCAAAAGCCGGGGCCTCACCGCGTTGCAGCCAGCCCGACCTGGGGGTCACTCTGATCGACGGGATCACGCCGTCGTTCACACGTCTGAACTCGCGCAAGTACTTCATCACATCGCCTGAGTTCCCGTCGTCTATGGTCACGCCTTGGGCCGCCAGGTGCTCCACAAGTTTGCGCTTGGAGGCTGCGGCCTCGGCGGGCACCACTGCCTTCTGCCACGCGTTCCGGCGCAGCACGTCCAACTCGAGGACGGTCTGACCGTCATGGTGCACCAACTCCCGGCTCACGACCAGTACCTCGACGAGTGGTACTGGCACCTTGCGCTTGGGCTCGGTGTGGAAGATCATACCCGTCTCGGGTTCAAGCTCATAACCCGTGGGCATCAGGGCATCCTCGGGAACCGGCGCACCGGGGAGTTGCTCGCGAATGGTGAGGATGCCGGTCGTGGCAGGGTCGGTGCTGGCGCTAGTGCCGGCGCTTTCGTGCGCACCTGCAGGAATCTCGGTTGTTTCAGAATTGGTTTGCGATGACATTGCAATCCCTTTCATGTGAGTGTGTTATGTGCCTGGAGAAGTGTTGAAGACCAGTAATCGTCCCGGGCGTTTTTCGCAGTCACGGCGCCTTCACGCGACTCCCGCATCGCGCGGGCAACGTGCAGCGCTTCGCCATCGGCCAGGCCCGCCCTGAGCAGGGCGCAGATGGCGGCGAAATCGTGGTGGCTCTGGCTTGCGCAGCAAAGCGTTGGCGAGAGCGCGAGCCGCAGCGAGCCGTCGGCCAGGGCCAGACGCTTGAGCCTGGCCATGAGCCTCCCCGCCATAGCGTCGCTCGGAGGAGTCGGTAACTCCACCCGACCTGCATCAGGCATCGACCTCGACCGCATGGTCGGGGTTTGCTTTGACGCCGCCTTCGGCAGCCGGGTCACCAAGTCCGGGTCCGTGAGCGCCGCAGGGTCGTGGTAAATCACGCTGCATGGCAGCGGATTTACCGCATTCTTGCAGTTCCATGTGCCCGGCAAGCGCAAGACACGCGCCAAGTCGCAGATGTGGTCCCCGCCAAAGGCATCGGCCAGAAAGCGCTGGCGTTCGGAGTAGCCGAGACGGTCATCGTCCGTGACCATGAACCAGGGGGCCCGCAGCATGAAGTACAAGTGCAAGCCGTGGCCGGAGTCGACGATGGCCGTAATTGGAAGACCCAGGGCTGCTGACTTCGTCATGGCCTGCTCACGGGCGGCCTCTTTGTTGAGGCCGCAACCTTTGAGGTCGAGGTCAACCGAGAAGGTGACGACGGCAGCAACGTCACCGCCGCTGCCACGTCGGCCGGGCCCGGGACGCTGCTTGAGCGCACCGAGGCCAAAGGCGATGGTGGCGTAGCTGCCCCGATTTAGGCAGAGTTCACGGACCACCTCACGGCGTTCGGCTGGATCGTCAATGGCGTAGTTGTAGCAGGCACATCCGGAGTCGGGACGGTTGCCGGTGATCGACCGGTAGGCGCCATGACCTTGCAGTAGGGCGTCGAATAACGAAAGCCACGCGATCGCGACTCGCGTGTCGATGGGAGGAGACCCGGCTGGCCCGATTGGGCTTGCCGACTGATACATGGAGGCCGCAGTCATGATGCTCGTGTCCTTCTGTACTGGCGCCTGGCTGGCCGCCCTCTGCGCTTCTTCATACTCGATAGTGCTGATGAACGGCATCCGGCAGGAACCCCGCCCCGCGGAGACCGCGGGGCGGGGCAGGACCACGGTTCACCGACCGGACCAGTCTCCTTGTGAGTATCCCATCAACTCCTGAAGTCTGACGAAACCTGTTGGCACCGGGCGGTAAGGGGTGCCGTCTCCGGCTGTTTGCTTGTCAAACCGTGCCGCGAACGCATTCCGGCCCAATCCCCGATTCCCGACCCCCACAGTCACCCTCATTGTCTGACGAGCGCCGAAACGGTCTCTCTCCAGATGGCAAGTGATGGCGACTTGCTGGTCATCCATGTCGTTCTCCACCACAACGCGCCCCAGGAGGTCGCGGAGGTCATCCTGCATGAACATCAGTCCGCTGACCTTACGTGCGGGGAGCGCAGAGCTGTAACGCATCACCCAGATGCCGTCCTCGCAGACCAGATGATCTTCCTCCATGCTTCCTTGCCCCCAACCACACGCCTTCGCACCCCCGTCCTGGGGCTGCTGGCTTCCTTGCGCCTGAGGCGCATCCTTCTGTCCTACGGGTTCTACCGCGAGTTTACGCATAGCAGTTCTCTCGATTTGAACTCGATCCTATTCATGGCAATCTTCGGAACCTCACCGCCCATCACCGATCTGCCCCGGCAGCGGGCGGCGCACGCGCTTGGCAGCCGTAGATCCTGCGGGGCACGGACGCGCGGCTTGGCATCACCGGCCTCTCCTTCTCGTTGGCTGGCGGCCATCGGCGTAGGCTTCGAGAACCGTGAGTACGTCGTCCACCTTGTAGAGCGCGGGAGCCTGCTTCGCCGGTCCGCACTTCGAGCAGCCGATCCGGCCCTGCCGGGCCCACTCACGCAGTTTCTTGGCGGGCACCGGAGCCACGTCCTCGTAGATCATCCTCGCCGGTGCATACCGCGGTAGCGTCCTGCCTGCCATGTTCACGATCTCCTGCTGCTGCACTTCTACTGAACCGCCTTCGCGATTATCTTGTGATGTGCCTATACAAGCAGTGCCGATGCCAACAGTTGATATGGCTTGTAAATGAGGACTGCAAGCCATTGCAATACAGTGTTATATGATAGTCATTGTGCTGTATATCATGCCATAAGTCTTAAGTCATGCATAATCAATGCGTATCTACATCATAGGTTGCAACGCGTATTGGCCCATGTTGACACGACATAACTACAGACTATTATTCGCTATCTGCATCAGTTATGTCTAGTAAACGGGGGGGCGCGGATGAAGGCTTCATGCTTCGCCGACACGACGGGGGCAGTGCGCGTAGTCCTGTGCTGCGAGGAAACCGGATTCACGGAAGCGCTCAGCGGGCTTCTGGATAGCGCGGTCATCAGAGAGGGAACTGCCGAACTGGACTTGTTCAGGGATTCGTTGATGAAGCCGCATCCAGGAGTCGCTCCCCGAGGAGGCGTGCCGGTCGAGGCGTTTCGGCAGGTCTATCTCATCGTCCCGGATAGCAGCACACTAACGCTGTCGCTCATGGGCAGTGATCTCCTACCTACGCCAATCCCAGTTCATGAACAGAGTCCGCAGGCTGGCGAGACGCCGGTTTCGCCGGCAGTGCTGTGGGATGAGCCGCCATCGAAGCCCTTCGATGGATACGAATGGGTGAAGAAACTGTCGGCAGATGAACGCGAACTTCGCCAAGCACTTCTCGGTTCCGACCCCAGATACGAAGTGGCGAGCGAGTTCGCCCGCAGTCCGTCCGCCAGACAAACAGCGCCTCTCCAAACCAGCAGCACCCGACCGGGGCAGATGGTGCAGGGGACTCTCGGACGTCCATCGGTGTTCATCTTCTTCCCGCACTTCCCGCCCGGGATCCGGGCGGCATGGGCCGCGGGAAATGTCCTTGCAGGGATACCGCCAGCTGTGCTCACAAGCGTTGTCGGCGGTGCGGCGGCGCGCCGGATGGGGTGTGTACCCGACAGATCGGGCAATCCGACGGGAGTTCCACCCTACCTCCACCTGTACTCAGGGTGCCCGGCTACACTGCCAGAGACAATCGCGGTGCCCCGCATCGACGGCACGCGCAATGAATGGACCGCGTCACTCCTGAGCTCCAACCAGTGGGTTGAGGAGTTCCGCACCTGTCCCGGACGCAACCGTAGGGACTCCTATGCCCCCGTGGAACCGGCGGATATGGCCGAAGCGGAGCGGTTGGTGCAGCTCTGCCTGCCCGCCAACTTCGTGCCCATCATGGGAGGCCGCGGGTGGTTCTGCCAGACTCCGGTGGCGGATATCTACCTGATGCCGAGTGGGGCTACCCCCGAGGAGTTCGCCGAAGCGACTAGACCGATGCTGGCCTTCTCTGGCATGTGTCGGGCCGCGAACCAGTTCGTCAGGGCCTTTAGGGATGCTGTCCGAGAGACCAGTTCGCGCTCTCTGCCGAGCCCTGATGCATCGGCAGAGAGCGGTGGCACGGCTGCTTCAGGCGCGCACCCGACCGATCTGCGCGGGTTGGCCTGTCTGGTTTGGGACTCCGGTTCGCTGGAGCAGGCCAGCAGGCAGCTGCTCGTGGCCGCAAAGGCACGCAGCGAACCCATCCTGATCTGCGGAGAGACAGGTTGCGGTAAAGAACTAGCTGCGGCAACCATCCACTGCCTATCGGGTACCGGTGGCTCACTCATCAGGGTGAACTGCGCGTGCATACCAAGCTCGCTGGGCGACAGCATTCTGTTCGGTCATGAGCGGGGCGCGTTCACGGGCGCCATCGGCACCACAGATGGTGTAGTCCAGAGGGCAGCCAACGGGACGCTATTCCTGGACGAAATCCACTGGCTGGGGGCAGAGACGCGGATGAAACTCCTCCGGGTGCTTCAGGATGGGGAGTATACCAAGCTGGGTGGCACGAAGATCCTGAAAGCCGGCAACATGAGAATCGTGGCCGCCACCAACGATGATGACTTCACACAGGGACACGAGCAATGGAAGTCCGGTCTTCTGGAACGCTTCCGCCACATTATCAGGTTACCGCCGCTGCGGGATCGGCCCCAGGACATTCCCGGCCTGGTCAGGCTTCTGTTGAAGCAGGCCACCGCCGCAGTGGTGTGTGACCCAACGTGGGTCAGGACCGTTGTGGCGTCAGGCACTGAGGCGCTGGTCCGCGACTGCCTGCGCAGAGACTGGGCGCGGGGTAACGTGCGAGAACTACAGAATCACGTGGCCGGGTGGTTCTGGGATCTCTACTGCCAGCGTCATTTCATGGCCCGGAAGCGCAACCGCAGTGTGAGTGCCCACGACATTCTGGACTTTGTGGGGATGACCGACGGTGATTCCGTGGAGCGTCGGACGACAGGGCGCCCAATGCAATGCACTGACGCGCAACTGACCAAGGTCCTGCACTCATGTGTCGAGGAACGCCAGACCAAGGGCGAAGCTATGCGCCGGATTGGCATCAGGAGCCACGTGCCACGCAGGATCGTGAAGATACTGGATCCAGTCCTCAGAACAGAGGCACTTTGCCTGTGGGCCAAGCTGCCCCGGAAGCCGAAGGGCGAGCGCCCAACGAGGTCCCGAAAGGCCACTTCGCGGAACCCAACGCGCCACAAGTGAGAATGGCGCCGCTCAAGCCCGCAAGGTCCCCCGCGGCAGCGGCTTCACCAGATCTTCTCCACCGCCTCCCTCAGCGCCGTGATCGTCGCATGAACATAGCCGCCGTGGACGGAGTTCTCCACATGCCCCAGGATGGCACTGGCCACGGTGCGGCTGACGCCGTTATTCTCCATCTCGCTCGCGGCATAGTGGCGAAATCCGTGCATGGTCAGCTCGGCGTGGATCTTCTTGACGCCTTTGAGCCAGGCACGGCCGAAAATGGCGCCACGGTCGGCGGCGGCCGCCGGGAAGAGCTGGCGGTCCTTTCCTGAAGCCACACCAAGCCGCCGGTTCAGCGCCGGCAGCAGCTTGTCGGCCACCGGTACGACGCGCTCCAACCCGGTCTTGGTGCCGCGATCCCCGGCGTCCTTCACGTAGATGCAGAGCTCCGTACCCTTGGGCACGCCATCAACAGGCCGGTAGGTCTGCTGATGCTGAGCCGGGTTCTGCAGCACCCCATCCAGAAAGGCGTTGCCGGAGAGAAGCACCACATCGTCCGCCTGCAACTGTGCGATCTCGCCTTGGCGCAGGCCGGTGTAGCGGGCGAAGAGCGCATAGTCTTGGCAGTCTTCGACCGGGTAGGCCCTGATGGCGGGGAAGGCAGTGCACACCCGATCTGCCTCATCGTGGGTCGGCACCCGGCGACGACTGACTCTGGTCTCGCGGTTACGCTCAGCCTTGGTGCGCTGGACCATCACGCCGTCGGCCGGGTTCTCCTCCATGCCCATGCGGTCGACGCCGTAGCGGAACATGCTGCGCAGGGCCGTGACCTCGAGGTCAACAGTCTTCTTCGAGCGACCGTAGGTCTGGAGTCTGTCGTCGCGGTAGGTGCTCACAGTGTCGCGCGTGATGTCGGTCAGAAGCGTTTTCGCACCGACGTGGGTCGCAAACTCACCAACGATGGTCCGGTAGCGCTTGGCACTACGTTCGGCCATGGCGTAGTTGCCGCGGGGTGCCGAAATCGCCTCGCCCCAGCGCTGGCACAAGGCATCAAGGGTGGGCGCGTCCGGGTCACGGTCCGGGCCCCAGCCACCGTGGACACCGCGCGGGAGCTGCTCCACCAACTTCGGATAGAGCTCAAGGATGAGTTCCAGCTGCGCCTTGGCCTTGTTGGCGTCAAGGATCAACGGCAGAAACTCGGCATCGCGGATCTTTCGGGCCGTGGGCCAGTGTGAAGTCCGCAGCGAGCGGCAGAAGTGGGTGCGCTTGCCGTCGGCGCCGTTGTAGGAAATGCGGATGTGGATAGGGCCATCGCGGCGCGGTTGCCACAGGTACTTGTTGGATTCCATCTGCCCGTCCATGTCGAGCAAGATGGCTCTGGGCGACCCCGCGGTCAAGCCGCAAGAGTGATAACATTCTGTAACACAAACGCCAGAGGTTATCGTAAACCTCTGGCGTTTGCATACTTACGAATGTTGGCGGAGAGGGAGGGATTCGAACCCTCGGTACGGGTTTACCCCGTACGACGGTTTAGCAAGCCGTCGTATATCGCGTTTAGCCTCAGCATTCTACGCGCCTACTGCGCCTGGCGCAGCGGGCGCGGAGAACGCCTTGGTAGCAGCTTGGCAGCACGCTAGGACCGTCGCGCTACGGTTCGAAGAACCGTAGCGATAAAAAGGACCACGGCCCGGCCTGGGAGCCCCTGCTCACTCCTCGGCAAATCTCCCGTATCCCGCATCGCCTTATCCCATGTCGGCGCGCGGCCTCCAGTGCGCGCCGCGCTGGAGGCCGTAGAAACGCCCAGGAGGCGCGGGAAAGCGTCGGACGCCCCCGACGCCGGGGGCGACTGGCAACGGCTGCCAGACGGGGCGCGCTGGCCGCCCTGGGCGGGGTCCTGCCCGCCGGCCCCCAGCGCGGGTCGCGACTATGCCGACGTACCTTGCATTGGGCGTCGGCAAGCCTATCCTATCCAGGCTCGTGTGCCCTTGGCGTGTGCGTGCTGCCCAGCGGCCGCCACGGCCGAGGGGGAGACATGCCGCCTGGAAGAGGCAGGGGAGTGACCCGAATCGCGGCCCGTCCGCCGGCAAACTGGAACCACGCACCGCAATGCCCGACACCACCACCGCCATATCGGCCGGCAGCAGGATCATCGTGCGGGATGAGGAATGGCTTGTCCGCCGCATCGACCGCACCCATTCAGGCGCCCAGGTGCTGACCGTCACCGGCCTGTCGCCGCTGGTGCGCGACCGGGAAGCCAAGTTCGTCGACGCCATCGAAAAGGAGTTCGATGAGCCCATTCGCGTGGTCGATCCCAAGACCACCCAGCCGGTGCGCGACCCGTCGCCCTACTACCGCGATACGCGCCTTTTCCTGGAGGCCCTCCTCCGCCAGTCGGTGCCGCCGGACGCGCGTCTGGTCATCGGGCACCGCGGCGCCATGGATGTCCTGCCCTATCAGCTTGACCCCGCCCGCCTGGCCCTCCAGCAACCGCGCCAGCGCATCCTCATCGCGGACGCCGTGGGCCTGGGTAAGACGATCGAGTGCGGCATTCTCCTCGCCGAGATGATCCGCCGCGGCCGGGGCCGGCGCATCCTGGTCCTGACGGTGAAGTCCATGATGACCCAGTTCCAGAAGGAGCTGTGGTCGCGCTTCTCCATCCCGCTGGTCCGCCTGGATTCCGCCGGCCTGCAGCGGGTCCGGTCGCGCATCCCGACCAACCACAACCCGTTCCACTACTTCGACAAGACCATCATCTCCATCGACACGATCAAGCAGGACGGAGAGTACCGCAACCACCTCGAAGGGGCCTGGTGGGACGTGATCGTGATCGACGAGGCGCACAACGTGGCCCGCCGCGGCACCAATTCCCTGCGCGCCCGGGTGGCGGACCTGCTGTCATCCCGCTCCGATTCCCTCATCCTGCTCTCCGCCACCCCGCACGACGGCAGGCGCGAGTCCTTCGCCAGCATCATGAACATGCTGAACCCGACCGCGATCAGCGACGAGACCAACTACGGGCCGGCCGACATCAAGGGGCTTTTCATCCGCCGCTTCAAGAAGGACATCAAGGACCAGGTCCGCGGCAGCTTCCCCGAGCGTGTCGTGCACAAGATGCCGCATCCGGCCAGCCCCGCGGAAGAGGCGGCCTACACCAGCCTGGCCGAACTCCAGTTCCAGCAGATCGACCGCGAGGAGCGCACCGGCTCCATGCTGTTCAAGACGCTGCTGGAGAAGTCGCTGTTCTCCAGCTCGGCGGCCTGCCTCGACACCATCGACAGCCGCATCAAGCGCACTCAGGAGCGCCCCGACGCGGCCAGCTATACTGCCGATGTGGCGGCACTCCAGGCCCTGGCCGGCGTCCTGCAGGACATCGGTCCCGCCGAGTTCTCCAAGTACCAGGCGTTGCTCGACCTGCTGCGGCCCGGTTCGCCCAAGTCCATCGGCTGGAGCCCGCGCCAGGGCGACGACCGCCTGGTGGTCTTCACCGAACGCATCGCCACCCTGCGCTGGCTGGGTGAGCGCCTGCCGGCTGACCTCGGCCTGCACGCCAACCAGGTCGCGATTCTTCATGGCGGCATGACCGACGTCGACCAGCAGGCCCTGGTGGAGGCCTTCGGCAACGAGAAATCGCCCCTGCGCCTGCTGCTGGCCTCCGACGTGGCGGCGGAGGGTATCAACCTCCACTACCTCTGCCACCGGATGATCCACTTCGACATCCCGTGGTCGCTGCTGACCTTCCAGCAACGCAACGGCCGCATTGATCGTTACGGCCAGGAGCAGCAGCCCCAGCTCTACTACCTGCTGACCCAGAGCCGCCATGAGAAGATCCGCGGCGATCAGCGCATCCTCGAAATCCTGATCGAGAAGGACCAGCAGGTGCAGGCCAACATCGGCGACCCCTCGGAGTTCACCGGCCTGTACACCCAGGAGGATGAAGAGGCGAAGGTCGCCGCCGCCATCGAGAAGGGCACCGGCTCCGCGGCGTTTGCCAGCACTTTCGGCGCGGCGTCGCCGGCCGAGGACCCCTTCCTGGCCGCGCTGCTCGGCGAGCTCCCTTCTGCCTCCGGCCATTCCGTGTCGGTGGACCAGGAGGTAACCGTGCCCCCCTCGTTTTACCCGGATGACTTCACCTGGGCGAAAGCCGCCATCGCCTTCGTCCAGGCCCGCCCCGGCCCGGGCATCCAGGTCGAATGCCTTGAGGACCGGAAGGAGATCCACCTCTACCTGCCGCCGGATCTGCTGCACCGGTTGAAGCGCCTGCCGCCGGAGATCCAGCCCGCCGACAAGCTCTGGGTGCTCACCGCCGACCGCGCCGCCGTCATGCGCGAGATCAAAGTCTGCCGCAAGGAGGACCAGCGCTGGCCCCGCGTCCAGTTGCTCTGGCAGCAACACCCCGCCATGGAGTGGCTGCACGACAAGATCCTCTTCGCCTTCGGCCGCCAGGACGCCCCCGTGGTGGCGCTGCCGGCCCTGGCCCCTGGGGAGGTCATCATCCTGGCCACCGGCGTCCTCCCCAACCGCAAAGGGCATTCCCTGATCCAGCGTTGGGCAGGTTTCCGTTTCGAGGGCGAGGTGCGGCGCGAAACGCTCGAGCTCCAGGCCGTGATCGAGCGCACCCGTTTCGGCCTGGACCAGATCCCCAACCCGGCCGCCACCCATGATGATTCGCGCGCGCTGCGCCTCATCGCGCCGGCCGTTGACGCCATGCGCGACGAACTGCGCCAGGCGCGACTCGGCTTCGACGCGGCGGTCCGCCCCGTCCTGGACGAGCAGCTCGAACGCCTGGCCGGCTTCCGCAGTGCGCGCACGCAACAGCTTGAGTTCCGCTTCGAGAAGATGACGCAGGTTCGCGATGCCGAGGTCCGCAAGGTGCGCGACCTGTACGAGGAGTACAGCCAGTGGATCCGCGATACGCTGGAGACTGAGGATCAGCCTTCGATCCGCATTGCCGCCATCTTCACCGGCCAGGAGGGTGCGTAACCATGGCACTCGACCTCACCGGCCTGACCAATCACAACGAGTACTACTCGCAGCACTACCTGCTGGCGCTCTTCGAGGGTGACCTCAAGGACGTGGTCGCGCGCTGGGAGCAGGCGGCTGCCACGCATCCCGATTCCGAGGCGCACCGGCCGCCGCCGGCCAAGCTCCGCGCCCTCGCCGCCCCGTACTTCCGGCTGTCCAACCGCCTCTTCCGCCTGCGCGATGCCGGCCCCCGGCTGGAGGAGCAGACCGCCTGGCTCACCGAGTTCCTCGCCGCCCTGGGGTATGCACCGCACCGCGACTGGCGCACCGTGGGCAAGGATGACCTGAGGCTGCCGCTCCTCGCCGAAGTCAACAAGGCATCCGGCGCGCCGCTGCTGTGGATCCTGCCGGTATTGCCGCCCGCGGAGGAGCCCGGCCTCGACCCGCTGACCCTGAGTGTGGACCCCGCGCAGTACGTCGGCGATCCTGCCAGGGGCAATCCCCAGGTCGGCGGCAAAGTGCCGAGCGCGACCCTGACCTGGGAAGACATCATCACGCGCCACGTATTTTCGCTGGACGAACCGCCCCGCTGGGTGCTGCTTGTCTCCTGCGGGCACGTCTGCCTCATTGACCGCACCAAGTGGCCCGAGCGGCGGTATCTCTCGTTCGATCTTCGGGAAATCCTCAACCGCCGCGAGGAGGGCGCCCTGCGCGCCGTGGCCGCGCTGCTGCACCGGGATAGCATCTGCCCCGCCGAGGGCTTCGCCCTGCTCGACACCCTTGACGAGAACTCCCACCGCCACGCCTTCTCCGTCTCCGAGGATCTCAAGGACGCCATCCGCGAATGCGTCGAACTGCTCGGCAATGAGGCGGTGTACTACCTCCGCGAAGTCCGCAAGGAAGCGGTCTTCTCCACCCCCGACCAGAGGCTCGCGGATGAACTCACCCGCGGCTGCCTGCGCTATCTCTACCGGCTGCTGTTCATCCATTACCTGGAGGCCCGCCCGGAACTCGGGTATCTGCCGGTGAAGAGCGACGACTACCTCCAAGGCTACTCCCTCGAGTCCCTGCGCGACCTAGAGATGGCCGCTCTGGAGACCGACCGGGACCGTGACGGCGTCTTCTTCGACCGTTCCATACGCATTCTCTTCCGGCTCATCTTCGAGGGCCGCGCACTCCAGGGGCACCGCGAGCTCAGCGCGGGGGGTACGTCGATCCGCGACGACTTCAGCATCGCACCGCTGAAGAGCCACCTGTTCGACCCCGACAACGCCCCCCTCATCAAGCGCGTGCGCTTCCGCAACAGCACGTTGCAGGAAGTCGTCCGCCGGCTGTCGCTGGGCAAACAGGGCCACGGCAGGCAGGCGCGCGCCGGGCGCATCTCCTACGCCCAGCTTGGGATCAACCAGCTCGGCGCGGTGTACGAGAATCTGCTCTCCTATACCGGTTTCTTCGCCAAGACCGATCTCTACGAGGTGAAACCCGCGGACCAGGAGTACAATCCATTGGTCCACGCCTACTTCGTCACGGAAGCCGAACTGGCGGACTACGCCGATGCCGAGCGCGTCTATGCGCCCGCCCACGGCAATGAGCCCCGCCGCCTGCTTCGGCACCCAAAGAGCCAGTACGTGTACCGGCTCGCCGGGCGAAACCGCGAGAAGTCCGCCTCCTACTACACCCCGGAAAGCCTTACCCAGTGCCTGGTGAAATATGCGCTGAAGGAGTTGTTGCAGGGCAAGAAGGCCGACGACATCCTCCAGCTTACGGTCTGCGAAATGGCCATCGGCTCCGCCTCGTTCGCCAACGAAGTTGTGAACCAGCTTGCCGATGCCTACCTGCGGCTCAAGCAGAAGGAAACCGGGAAGACCCTCGCCCACGACGACTACACCCGCGAGAAGCAGCGCGTCAAGATGCGCCTGGCCGACAGCAACGTCTTCGGGGTGGACCTCAATGCCACCGCCGTGGAGCTGGCAGAGATCTCCCTCTGGCTCAACACCATCTTCGAGGGAGCGCACGTCCCCTGGTTTGGACTCCAGCTCGCCAACGGCAACTCGCTCATCGGCGCCCGGCGGCAGACCTTTCCTGGGGACCTGCTCGCGGTACGCCCTGGCCATGGCGGTGGCAAGGCGCGCTGGACCGAGGCCGTGCCCGACCGCGTCCCCTGGCCCGCGGCTGCCGGTCACCCGCGGCCGACCCCCCTCAGCTTCCAGCCCTCAGCCCCCAGCCTGCCGCCGCGCGGCAGCGATGCGGTGTACCACTGGCTCGTGCCTGATCCGGGTATGTCGGTGTATGGCGACAAGGTGGTCAGGGAACTCAAGCATGCGGAGATCGCCGCCATCAACACCTGGCGCAGGCAGTTCTGCCGCGCCTTCGATGCGTCCGACCTCAAAACGCTGAAGGCGCTCGCTGACGCCGCCGACGGCCTCTGGCAGCGCCACCTGGACGCCTGCACGACACTGCGGCTGCGTACCACCGACCCGCAGCCCGTCTGGCCGGAAGCGCCCACCACGAAACCCCCGACGAGCACGCAGTGGAAGGACGAGCAGTGGGCCAAGACCATCCGCCATCCGTACTCCCCATACCGCCGGCTCAAGCTGGCCATGGACTACTGGTGCGCCCTCTGGTTCTGGCCCATCGAGCAGGCCGCACTGCTGCCCAGCCGCGACCAGTTCCTGATGGAGCTGTCCGTCCTGCTCGGCGTTACCCCCACCGCGCCGGAAGTGCCCCAGCAGGGCGAGTTCGAGAGCCTGTTGGTGGAGATTGCCGGCGCGCAGCAGCAGGTCCAGCCGGACCTCGAACTCGACGATCCGGCCGGCGTGGTCAATGTGGAGGACCTGTGCAGGAAGCTGCCGCGCCTGGCGCTGGTTGCGGAGATCGCACACCGCCGCCGCTTCTTCCACTGGGAACTGGAGTTCGTGGATGTCTTCGCCCGCCGCGGCGGCTTCGACCTCATCGCCGGGAACCCGCCGTGGGTGAAGATTGCGTGGAACGAGGGGGGCCTGCTCTCCGAGCGCAACCCCGCTTTCGCCATCCGCAAGCTCTCGGCCGCGGCCATCGCCCAGGGCCGCGACGAGCAGTTGGCCAAGCCCGGCGTCCTCGCCGACTACCTCGCCGAGTACGAGGAGTTTGAGGGCACCCAGAGCTTTCTCAACGCCCTGCAGAACTACCCACTGCTCAAGGGCCAGCAGACCAACCTGTACAAATGCTTCATCACCCGCGCCTGGGAACTGAACAGTCCCACTGGTGCTACCGGGTTCCTGCATCCCGATGGGGTCTACGACGACCCCAACGGTGGTCCGCTGCGAAGGGCGCTCTATCCACGGCTGCGGTGGCACTTCCAGTTCCAGAATGAGCTCCGCCTCTTCGCCGAGGTTCATCACGACTGCGAGGCATTCTCGGCGAACGTCTACTCATGGCCGCAGGACCGGCCGCGGTTCACGCACCTGGCCAACCTGTTTGCTGTATCGACCGTCGATGCCTGCTTCGCCCACGGCGGCACCGGACCGGTGACCGGCATCAAGGACGCCGAAGGTGCGTGGGGGACCGCCGGCCACCGCGACCGTGGGATCCCGGTGGACACGGAGGCGCTGGTGCTCTTTGCTCGGCTGTACGACGGGGCAGGCACCCCTGCGGGCGAGGCGCGGTTGCCCGCGCTGCACTCCCGTCAACTAGTCGACGTCCTGCGCAGGTTTGCTGCCTACCCCCGCCGCCTGGCCGACCTCCGCGATGGATACCTCGCCACTCAGCACTGGAACGAGACAGGCGGACAGAAGGACGGTACCATCCAGCGTGAGACGCAGTTCCCTGGCACTCCAGGTGAGTTGGTCCTCTCGGGGCCGCATCTTCACGTCAGCAATCCCTGCAACAAGACGCCCCGTGCCCGCTGTAGCCTCAATTCAGACTACGACGTCCTCGACCTAGAGACGCTCCCGGATGACTACCTGCCGCGCACCAACTACGTTCCCGCCTGTGACCCCGCCGAATACCGGCGCCGCACCCCCGTTGTCCCCTGGAATGACCTGAAGCCGGTCACGGAGTTCTACCGGCTCGCTCTCCGTGCGATGCTGTCGCAGGCAGGTGAGCGCACGCTGATTGGTGGCATCGTGATCCGGAATGCTGCCCACGTCAATGGGCTTCAGACGATAGCGTTTGGGAGCGATCAGGACTTGCTCGCCCTGACGAGTTTCTCAGTATCCTTGGTCGCGGACTTCTTCATCAAGAGCACGGGACGAACGAACCTACATGATATCCCGAGCTCGTTCCCTCTGTTGCAGCCCGCACTCCGCCCGACTTCCCGCGCCCTCGTCCTCAACTGCCTCACCACGCATTACGCCGACCTCTGGTCCAGGTGCTGGGATGACGCGTTCCGCAAGCAGGCCTGGTTGGGTGACGACCCGCGGCTGGACACAGCGTTCTGGCGGAACCTGACCCCGGCCTGGACCCGGCATTGCGCGCTCCGCGCCGACTTTGCGCGGCGCTGGGCGCTGGTGGAACTGGACGTGCTGGTCGCCCGTGCCCTCGGCCTGACACTGGAGGAATTGCAGACCCTCTACCGCATCCAGTTCCCGGTGCTGCGCCAGTACGAAGCCGACACCTGGTACGACCAGCGCGGCCGGATCGTCTTCACCTGCTCCAAGGGCCTCCCCGGCGTCGGCTTCGCCCGCGCCGAGTGGAACGAGATCAAGGACCTGCAATCCGGCACCGTCTCCCGCACCATCACCGACACCACCCTCCCCACCGGCCCCGTCGAGCGCACCCTCACCTACCACGCCCCCTTCACCCGCAGCGACCGCGAAACCGACTACGCCACCGTCTGGGGGAAGTTGGAGGGAACGGGGAACGGGGAACGGGGAACGCGTATAGTTGAGCAGGAGGAACACCTATGATCACTGGCCTACAGATCAGGAACTTCAAAGGCTGGAAAGATACCGGACCGATTCGGCTGGCGCCCATCACTGTGTTCTTCGGCCCGAATAGTTCCGGCAAGAGCAGCATCGGCCAGTTCTTGATGATGCTGCGGCAGACGGCGGACTCGCCGGACCGCGGGCGGGTGCTGCACCCCGGGGACAAGAGCACCCCGGTCGACCTGGGCCGGTTCGCAGACATGCTATTCGGGCACGACTTGACGCAGGAGTTGTCGTTCTCGCTCGGGTGGCAAGAAAGCCGTCCCGTTGAGTTCCGCGACGTGGTCTCGAACAGGAAATTCTCCGGTCGGGATTTGGCCTTCGAGGCGCGAATCAGTGCCCAGGGCAAGGAGGCCGAGCGCCCCGTCTGCAGGGATTTCCTCTACACCCTGAAGCGCCCTGACGCCGACGGTAAGCTGCTCGATCTGCTGAAGGCCGGCATGGGGCCGCATGCCGAAAGGCCCGAAAAGTACGATCTGACATGCGAGGGTTTCGAGCTTGTCCGACAGAGAGGGCGTCCGTATGGGTTGCCAGCGCCGCTCCACTTCTTCGGCTTCCCTGACGAGGCCAGCGTGTACTGGCAGAACGCCACCACCCTGCAGGAGTTCCCCTTCACTCTGCGCAAACGCCTGAATCGGCTGTTCTACCTGGGGCCGCTGCGTCGGCATCCAGAGCGCCAGTATGCGTGGGCCGGCGAGACTCCGGAGCAGGTGGGGTTCACGGGAGAGAACTGGGTCGGCGCTCTCCTGGCGGCACGTCAACGCCAGATGAACGCGGGCAAGGGGAGGCGCAAGGAGGGATTTGAAGCCCTGATCGCGCGGTGGCTGAAGGACCTTGGCCTGATTCACTCCTTCAAGGTCGAGCCGATACACGGGACGCGCGACTACCGGGTTCAGGTTCAGGTGAGCGAGTTCTCCGCCCCGGTCAGCATCCCTGATGTCGGTTTCGGGGTCTCCCAGATCCTGCCGGTCCTGGTGGAGTGCTTCTACGCGCCACCAGATTCGACCATCATCATCGAGCAGCCGGAGCTGCACCTGCATCCTGCCGTCCAGCAGGGCCTGGCGGACCTGTTCGTCGAGGTGATCCACAGCCGGGAGGACGGTAAGGAGCGCGGCATCCAGTTGGTCATTGAAAGCCACTCCGAGCACTTCCTCCGCAGGCTCCAGTTGCGCGTTGCGGACCAAACGGTGCGCCGCGAGGATGTGTCCGCCTATTTCTGCGCGCCCGGCCAGGAGGCCTTGGTGTTGAGCAAACTCGATGTGGACCTCTACGGCAATATCACCAACTGGCCCAAGGATTTCTTCGGCGACCAGATGACGGATGTGGCCGAGATGCAGAAGGCCGGCATTCAACGGCGGCGGGCGGGAGAGGGAGCGGCGACATGAAGAGGCTCCCCAGGCAGTGCGTAGTCGACACCAACGTTGCTGTCGTGGCGAACGGCAAGAGCGACCAGGCGGACGACTCTCTCACGGAGGCCTGTGTTGATGCCCTTCTCGAGATCACCCGGCGGGGCGGGCTGGTGCTGGATGACGGCGACCGGATCTTCGAGGAGTACCGCCATAACCTCAACCTAAGCGGCGAGCCGAGAGCGGGCGACGCCTTCATGAAATGGGTCCACGATCACCGCTGGAATGCCGAGTGGTGCGAGATGCGGACCATCACCCCCGACAAGGACGAACAGACCTTCAAGGAGTTCCCGAAATCGCCGGCACTTGCGGACTTCGACCCCAGCGACCGCAAGTTCGTGGCGACGGCGAACGCCGGCCAGAAGAAGCATCCGATCCTACAGGCTGTCGACTTCAAGTGGTGGGGATGGAAGGATGCCTTGGCCAAGGCTCGTATCAAGGTGGTGTTCCTGGACGAGGCAGCCGCAGAGGCGGGCTATAAGAAGCATGCTTGCCAATGAGTGAAGACCTGTACAAGTTCCCCTCAACACCGCACCTGGCCTGGCTGGGCGACGAGCCCGTACGCGATGACAAGGTACTCTCGCCTGCAGAAGCCGAGTTGTTTCTGAGAGTCCCGGTGGTCGTCGAGGAGAAGGTGGATGGCGCGAACCTGGGCCTTTCCTTCGACGCCTCCGGCCAGATCCGCTTCCAGAACCGCGGCCACTGGCTGCGGGGACCCTTGAGCGGGCAATGGGAGCGCTTACGGGGCTGGGCGGCGGCACACGAGCAGGCCCTGTGCGACGTGCTGCCGGCGCAGCACATTCTCTTCGGCGAATGGTGCTACGCCAAGCACTCCATCCCCTACGACCACCTGCCCGACTGGTTCCTGGCCTTTGACGTACTCGATAGCTGCACCGGTCGGTTCTGGAGTACCCCCCGCCGGAACGCACTCGCCGGAACTGCCGACATCGCCACCGTGCCCGAAATCGCGCGCGGGGCATTCCGGATGCCGGACCTGCACACCATGCTTGAGGGGCGCTCCGCGGTTGGCGATGTACCTCGCGAGGGATTGTACCTGCGGCATGAGGATGCCGATTGGCTGCTGGCGCGCGCCAAGCTGGTACGGGCGGCGTTCACGCAATCCATCGGGGAGCACTGGTCACGGCATGGGTGCACACCGAACCGCGTCCAGCCCGCGGTTACGCTGGTCGCCCGATGAGGCAACCCCGCATCCCCAGCATAATAAACCATATCGAGTTAAATATACCTTCGATGTGTATTTATCATCTTGATGTATATTCAGCCACATGAAGGCACCTATTCAGGCGGCTGAGTACCTGCAGCGGATCACCGGGGAACCGGTGCATCTTCGGCCGTTGCCCGCCGAGCGGCTGCGGGGCCTGCCGGCGCTGCTGGCCCGGGGGCACGACTTCCTTGAGTGGTCCTGGCTGGGCCAGACGCTGGTCCTGGCCGTCTTGCCGGCCGCCAACGACGATGAGCAGGTGGAGACCGCCGGGCTGAGAAAGCGGCAGCAGACCCTGGCGGCTCATTTCCGCGTGCCCGTGGTACTGGTGCTGCCAGCGCTGCAGGCCTATCGCCGCGACCGGCTGGTGCTACTGGGCGTCCCGTTCCTGGTTCCCGGCACGCAACTCTTCCTGCCCCCATTCGCCAACCTATGCGAACGGTATGCGCGCGAGGTACATAGCGCGCGGCTGTCGGCGGCAGCGCAGGCCACGGTGCTGTACCAGTTGCTGCACAAGCCTGCCGCCCCGCTGCAACTCAATGTGTGGGCGGAGAAGCTGGGGTACTCGCCCATGACCTTAACCAAGGTCCGCGATGAGCTGGTGGCGGCCGGGCTCTGTGCGCCGCCGGCGACCGTCCGCGCCCGTGGGTTGCACTTCCTGCACCAGGGCCGCGAGCTTTGGGAACATGCCCGCCCCAGCCTGCGCAGCCCGGTTGCGCGGCGGATGTGGATGCAGTTCCATGGGCTGCCGCCGGAGGGCATGGCCAGGGCGGGCATGACGGCATTGGCGGAGGTGACGATGGTCGAAGGTGACCCGCTCCCAACCTACGCCTGCCGCAGCACGGCCGTGGATGGGCTTCTGCAAGGGTCGTTTCTCGAGCGCCGCGAGCATCGCGAGGAGGCCAACTCGCTCCTGGAATGCTGGCGGTATGATCCCTGCCTGCTCGCGCCAGGCGGCCGCGGCAGCGTCGACCCGCTATCGCTCTACCTGAGCCTCGCCGACAGCGACGACGAGCGTGTCCGCCTGGCCTGCGCTGAGTTGCTGGAGGGATGGACATGGTAACCGGCATGGAGCGTTTCCGGCAGCACTTCGCCGGCTACGAGGACGCCTTCGTGGTGATCGGCGGCGCGGCCTGCGACGCCTGGTTCACGCAGGCCGGCGCGCGCTTCCGCACTACCAAGGACATCGACATGGTGCTGGTGCTGGAGGCGGTGCAGCCCCGCTTCGTGCAGCACTTTTGGGCCTTCATCCGGGACGGGGGCTACAAGGTCGGCCAGCGAAAGGACGGTCGGCGTACGTACTACCGGTTCATCAATCCCACCGCGGTGGATTTCCCGACGGTGATTGAGCTATTCTCCGCAGCGCCCTCGGGGATCGAGCCTGCAGAAGGGCAGGAGATCGTTCCGGTGCCCTTGGATGGCGATGTGTCGAGCCTGTCCGCGATCCTGCTGGATCCTGAGTACTACCAGTTCATTCTGGGGCAGCTGGGGGAGGTGGACGGCCTGCCGCTGATCAAGCCGTCCGGGTTGATCCCTCTCAAGGCCCATGCCTGGCGTGACATGTCATCCCGCTGGGCGGCAGACCATACGAGCATCAGCGAGGACCACATCAAGAAGCACCGCTCGGACATCTTCCGGCTGGCCACCCTACTGCCGACCGGTGACACCCTCGTGCCCCCTGTGGCCGTCGCCGCGGACCTGGATGCCTTCCTGGCCGCCTTCCCCATCACGGCCCCTGCCTGGGCCGACATCGGACGGGCGCTCAAAGCCAGCGGCATCCGCATGTCCGCCACCGAGTTGACGTCCATCCTCCGCGACTTCTATGGGAGGCCGGCCTAGTGCTGCCCGCCATCATCAGCCGCGAGATCGAGGCGGGGATCAAGTCGTTTCTGCGCACGACCTTCCCGCCTTCCACGCCCGCCTTCGAGCACACGCTGGAGACCTTTCTCGACGAGCCAGGGCGGGTGTTCAAGGGGCCGTACTACGGGTTGCGTCTGCCCTTCCGCCCGGCGGCGTCCGGCCGTCTGCCGTTTGCGGAGATCGCCTTTCCACACCGGCCGCATCTGCACCAGGCCCGCGCCTTCGACCGCCTCTGCGGTGAACCGCCACGATCCACGCTGGTGGCCACCGGCACCGGGTCCGGCAAGACCGAGTGCTTCCTGTTTCCCATCCTAGACGCCTGTGCGGCGCGGGCCGGGCAGCCGGGGATCAAGGCGATCATCATCTACCCGATGAACGCGCTGGCCACCGACCAGGCCCGCCGCTTCGCGCAGACCATCCACGCGGATACGAAGCTGCGGGGGAAGGTGACCGCGGGGCTGTTCATCGGCGGCGAGAGCGACCAGACCATCGCCATGACGCCCGACGGCGTGATCACGAGCAAGGGCCACCTGCGGGAACACCCGCCCGACATCCTGCTGACCAACTACAAGATGCTGGACTTCCTGCTGCTGCGGCCCGAGGAGCAGAGCCTGTGGCGCGACAACACGCCGGAGACGTTGCGCTACCTGGTGGTGGATGAACTGCACACCTTCGACGGGGCGCAGTCCACCGACCTGGCCTGCCTGGTCCGCCGCCTGAAGGCACGGCTGCGGACCCCGCCGAACCACCTCTGCTGCGTGGGCACGTCGGCCACGCTGGGCTCGGCCGGGGCGACGGAGCCCCTGGTGACCTACGCCCGGACCATCTTCGCGGAGCCATTCGAAGTCGACAGCGTGATCGGGGAGGACCTGCTGACGCTGGGCGATGTGGTGGCGGGGTACTACATCCGCTTCCATGGGGTGCCGGATGCCGATGACCCGGCGCTCTCGCCCGCGGGAGCGGCCGGCGATTCGACGGCCTACCTCGCCGCCCAGTTTCGGCTGTGGTTCGGACAGGCAGCGCCGGACCCCTTTGCCGACGAGGCCAGCCGTGTGGTGCTGGGCGAACGACTGCGCGAGCACAGTTTCTTCCGCAACCTGCTGCTGCTGGCAGAACGCTCCTGCCGCAGGGTACTTCCCGAGGAGTGGCTGGTGCACGAGCTTGGCCGCATGGAGAAGGTGTTTGCCGATCCCGCGCGGGCCAAGCGGCTGCTCGACAGTTTCCTCTCCCTCTGCGCCCACGCGCGTTACCGGGACCCGGAGAGCGGGGCGCTGGGGCCGCTGCTGCGCCTGCATCTGCATCTGTGGGCGCGCGAGCTGTCGCGCCTTGTGGCCTCGGTGAAGGACCTGCCCCGCATGGCGTTTTCGGACGACCTCAAGGGCGAAGCGCTGAAGAGCCATCTGCCCGTGCTCCACTGCCGGGAATGCGGCGCCATGGGGTGGGGCGGCACCATGCGCGCCAACGACGACAAGGTGTCCACCAACCTCAACGAGTTCTACAAGGCGTTCTTCGGCCAACTTCCCAGCCTGCGGTTCTTCTTCCCGGCCCAGGGCCGCGAGGGCGAAGGCGTGGAGCAGAGCGAGTTCACCCACCGGCTCTGCGGCCACTGCCTGGGTATCAATGCCGCGGACGCCGCGGAGTGCGCTGCTTGCGGGGCCAAGGACGGCCTGGTCCGCGTCCTGACGCACGACCGTACGCGCCGACGCCAGGATCAGACAGAGGCCGATATTGCCTGCCCCTACTGCGAGAGCGCCTCGGGCCTGACGATCCTGGGGTCGCGCTCGGCCAGCCTGACCAGCGTCGCCCTTAGCCAGATCTACACGTCGCCCTTCAACCAGGAGAAGCAGGCGCTGGCGTTTTCCGACAACGTCCAGGATGCCTCCCACCGGGCCGGCTACTTCGCGGCCCGCACCTACCGGGTGAACCTGCGCACGGCCATCCGCCGGGTGATCGCCGAGGCCGAAGGGGCGCTGACGCTGGCCGCTCTGGAACCGCGCTTCCTGGCCTTCTGGAAGCAGGAGATGGGCGACCTGGATTTCACCGGCATTTTCCTCTCCCCGAACATGGAGTGGTTGCAGGACTACGAAGCGTTGAAACAGGAGGGGCGCCTGCCGGCGGGTTCAGACCTGACGCGCCTGGTCGAGCGGCGCACGGGGTGGGAGATCACCAGCGAGTTCGGCTTCAACAGCCGGATCGGCCGCACCCTGGAGAAGAGCGGCGCGGCCATTGCCCACCCCGACCCGCAACAGGTTGAGCGGGCCGCGGCGGCGCTATGCGCCGCTCTGCGCGAACGGGCCGGCGGGTTCAGTGGGGTGGTGGAGCGCGAGGCCGTGAGCCTGCTGCTCGGCCTGCTACACCGGCTGCGCACGGGCGGCGGGATCTACCACGCCGAACTGGATGGCTACGTGGACCGCGCCGGCGACTCCTACCTGCTCAACCTGCAGAACCACATGCCCAGCTTCGGCAAGGCCAGCCGCGCGCCGGCCTTCTTCTACCAGGGCACGACCCGGTTGCCGCGGTTCGAGAAGCTGGTCGCGGGCGGTACGTCGCTCAGTTGGAGTCAGCGCTGGGTGCTGAAGAACCTGCGCTCGATCATCGGCCTATCCGCCGAGTCGGCGGGGATCGTTATCGAGGAGGCAGTCCGCGCCCTGTCGACAGCGGGCTTCCTGGAGGAGCGCAACGCCCAGGGCAACCGGGTGTGGGGCATCAAACCGGCGCAACTCCTGGTGACGCATGAGGTCAGCCTGATGATCTGCCAGCGCTGCGGGCATTCGGTATCGTGCGCCGGCAGCGAACAGGCCGGGTGGGAAGGAACGCCCTGCCTGCGCGCGACCTGCCACGGGACCTACACGCCGCAACCGCCGATCAGCGATTACTTCGGCGACCTGTACCGCTCCGGCGATGTGGTACGCATCCGCACGGCGGAGCACACTGGCATGCTCGACCGCGAGGTGCGGGAGTGGACCGAGAAGCGTTTCATGGCCAGGCCGCCCGAACGGCGGAGCACGGATCCCAACCTCCTTTCCTGCACGCCAACGCTGGAGATGGGCGTGAACATCGGCGACCTTTCCACCGTGGTCCTCTGCACCGTACCGCCCGCGACGGCGAACTACGTGCAGCGGGTTGGCCGCGCCGGCCGCCGGGATGGCGCCGCGGTGAGCCTTACGATCGCCTCGGCTCAGGCGCATGACTTGTACTACTTCGAGGCGCCCGAAGACATGATGGCGGGCGAGATCCGGCCCCCCGGTACCTTCCTCGACGCCCCCGCCGTGCTGGAGCGCCAGTTCACGGCCTTCTGCCTGGACCGCTGGAGCGAGCAGACCAACCCCGCGCCCATCCTACCCAAGAAAATGGATGTGGTGCTGGATGGCGTCCGCACGCCGACGCGCCAGACCGGCTTTCCCTATGACTTCTTCAAGTTCGTGGACACCAACCTGACCACGCTGCTGCAGGGCTTCCTCGGGCTTTTCAGCGCCGCTGAACTAAACGCTGCGTCGCGGGCCATGCTGACCCGGTTCGGGCGGGGGGATGGCGGCGGCGACGGCGGCCTGTCCGAGAAGATCCTCCGTCGGCTGACCCGTCTGGCCGAGGAGCGTGATGACCTGCGGCGGCGCCTGCAGAAGATCGGCAACGCCATCCGCAGGAACCGTGGCATCACCGCGCGCGACGAGGCCCTGGACGCCGAGCTTGACGAGCTCAAGCAGCACCGTGACGGCGTCATGGAAATGCTGAAACAGATCAACGACAAGCTCACGCTCAATTTCCTCACCGACGAAGGCCTGCTGCCGAACTACGCCTTTCCCGAAGAGGGGGTGGAGTTGCGCAGCGTGATCCTGAAGACGCGTGAGAAGCCCAAGGGCGACGAGGGCAAGTACCAGGCCATCTCCTTCGAGTACGTCCGGCCCGCGTCGTCGGCCATCACCGAACTGGCCCCTGGCAACCTGTTCTACGTGGAGGGCCGGCGGCTGAAGATCGACCAGGTCGGACTGAACGTGAGCCCGATCGAGACCTGGCATTTCTGTGACGCCTGCGGCCACATGGAGCAAGTCAGTGACTTTTCGGCGCAGCACACCGAGTGTCCGGCCTGCGGCAGCCCGAACTGGGCCGACGCCTCGCTGAAGCGCGAACTGGTGCGCCTGCGGCAGGTCGTCTCCACCAGTTTCGACCGGAGTTCCCGCAGTCTCGACGACAAGGACGCGCGTGAAACCGAGTTCTACAGCCGGCACGAATCGGTGGTGATTCCGGAGGGCGCCGAGCGGCAGGCCTACCAGATCCGCGAGACAACGGTGCCGTTCGGGTTCGAGTTCCTCGCCAAGTCCACCCTGCGTGTGGTCAACCTTGGCCAGGACGATGACGCCACGCAGGCCTTCCGCCTCGGCGGGCGGGATGTGTCCAGCAGCGGTTTCGTGCTCTGTCCAGACTGCGGCAAAGTGCAAAGTCGTAAGACCGGCCGGGGCGAAGAGGAGATGAAGCATGACATCTCCTGCCGCCACCGGGGCAGGGCCGGCACGGCGCCGCTCCGGGCCGTCTTTCTCTACCGGGAACTGACCTCGGAGGCCATTCGCGTCCTCCTGCCGTCGAGTAGCGCCAGCGAGGACGCGGCCATGACCTCGTTCGTCGCCGCGCTGCACCTGGGCCTGCGCCTGCATTTCAAGGGCAGCATCGAGCATCTACGGGGGTGCGTGGACGAGCGCCCGGTTCCAGGGACAAACCTGCGGCGGAAGTACCTCGTGCTTTATGACCAGGTGCCAGGCGGCACCGGCTACCTGAAGCAGTTGTCCAGGAGCCCTGACGATTTCATCAACGTCCTGCGCCTGGCGCTGAAGCACCTGACCGACTGCGAATGCGCTACTCGAGACGATCACGATACCGACGGTTGCCACCGCTGCATCCTGCAGTCGCGCCACCGGCGGGACCACGCCAACCTCTCCCGCACGACCGCCATACACCTGCTCACCGCAATCCTCGAGCACGCCGACAAGCTGGAGCAGGTGGGCCGGATTTCTGACATCGACATCCATCCGCTGATCAAGAGCGAACTGGAGAAGGCCTTCCTGGAGAGCCTGCGCGCGGTCCCCGGGGCGCAGCTCCAGGCGAAGATCGTGCGCGGTAAGCCGGGTTACCTGTGGTGCGGGGCTGACACGACCTGGGAGGTCGCGCCGCAAGTCTCGGTACCGGCCGGCCCCGAGGTCACGACGCCCTCGATCCCCGACTTTGTGATGTACCCGGTCCGCCCGGCGGTATCGCGACCGGTGGCAGTGTTCCTGGACGGCTTCGCGTTCCACGCCGATGAGGCGGCCGGGCACAACCGCGTGGCGCTGGACGTGCAGCAACGCCAGGCGTTGACCAGGTCGGGGAAGTACTGGGTCTGGAGCTTCTCCTGGGAAGACATCCAGTTCCGGCATAGCCCCGAGAAGATCCCGCAGACGCTTTTCGGCGAGGAGAATGCCGGCCGTAGGAACGACCAGTTGGCGCCCCTGGTGTTCGGCGGCGAGGAGCTGGCGTTGGCGCGCAGTGCTGGCGGCTATACGAGCTGGACTCTGTTCCTGGAGTTCCTGAAGTCGCCGGCGCTGCCGTTCTGGTCGAAGTTGTCCTACGTCTACGGGCTGGCGCTTCCCGCCGTGTTGCGGCCGGTGGAACTGGAGCGCGCCAGGGAGGCAGTGCAGTGCCTTGCCCAAGCTGGTGGTGGCCTTCCGGTACTGCCGGAAGCAAAGACCGCCGATGGCATTGGCGGCGTCTATGCAGGCCCTGGGAAGCAGGTCGTGGCGATCACGCTCTCCACGCAGCAGGGCGTACGAGAGCGCAACCCCGCTGGCACGTTCATGTGCGTGCGCTTTGACGATGATAGCGCGTGCCTGGAGACTGACTTCCCGCGGCACTGGCGGGGGTTCCTGCGCTTGATGGACCGTCTGCAGTTCCTGCCCGGCGGCCACGTCAGCACGGTCCGCGGCTGCAGGAATGGCGCGTTCTCCTGCGGGCCGGAGGCGTTCGACTACTTCCTGGCCGGCGGCCAGGAGGACCAGGCCAAGGCGGGTGGCCGGCCCGCGGCCGAGGCAGATGACGGCGACGGCGACATGGAGTTCGCCAGCCCCGCCATCGTCGTGGCGCTGGAGCGCCTGCGCACAGAGCATCTGCCCTGGCCGACCCTCGGGTTCGAGCTGCTGGAGCAGGGAAGGATCACCGCCACGGCGGAGGCGGGCTGGCCGCAGTTCCGCTGCGCGCTCGTCAGCGAGGATATGGGGGAAGAGGCCGAAGTGTTTCGCCAGTCCGGATGGACCGTCGTCACGTTCGGCGTCGCGGGTCTGACCGCCGCGGCGTTCGACGCTCTCGCGGCCATCATTGGGGGGCAGGCATGAAAGACGCCGTACCGAAACTGAAGATTGCCCTGGGCGCCGATTTCCTTACCGCCTTCAGCCGGTTGCCGCAGAAGCAGCAGAAGAAGGTCCGGGAGTTCCTCGACAAGTTCACCGAGAACCCGGCAGCGCCAACTCACAACTATGAGCACATACAGGGGGCGCGCGATCCCAATCTGCGCTCGGTGCGCATCGACGGGAACTACCGGGGAATCGTGCTGAAGCCGGAGCATGGGAACGTCTATGTGCTGCTCTGGGTCGACGCTCATGATGCCGCCTACCAGTGGGCCGCGCAGCGGACCTGCACGATCCATCCGGGGACCGGGACGGTGCAGGTGGTGTTGACCGAGGAGGCGGCGGCGGAGTCGCTCGCCGGCGGGCCGAAGACGGCGGAGCCGCCGGCGCCCGTCGCGGCCATTGCGGCGCCCCCGCGCCTGTTTGCGCAGCAGACTGATGCAGAGATCCTCTCGCTCGGGGTCCCCGAAGCCCTGCTCAAGCTGGTGCGCGAGGCGGCCGATGATGCCGAACTGGAGCGCCTGGAGCCGGTGCTGCCGCGGGAAGGCTTCGAGGGCCTCTTCCTGGTGGCCGCAGGCTACTCCGTGTCCGAGGCGAGGAACGAACTGGGCTTGGACCAGGTCGCGGCCATCGACACCACCGACTTCTCGGCGGCGGTCGAGCGGCCCGGTTCGCGGCGGCAGTTCGTCCTGGTCTCCGATGCCAGCGAGATGGAGAGTATCCTCTCCGCCCCCCTGGAGCAGTGGCGGGTCTTCTTGCACCCTTCCCAGCGGCGTCTGGTCGAGATGGCGGCAGCTGGCCCGGCCCGCGTACTCGGCAGTGCCGGCACCGGCAAGACGGTGGTGGCCATGCATCGGGCGGTATGGCTGGCGCGGAAGGTCTGCACGGAGGGGCAGAAGGTCCTGTTCACCACCTTCACCAAGAACCTGGCTGCGGACATCGCCGCCAACCTCAAGAGCATCTGTTCCCGTGACGAATGGGAACGGATCGAGGTGGTGCACCTCGACGCCTGGGTGCGCCGGTTCCTGGAGAAACAGAGTTTCCCGCTCAAGTTGGCGTACGACGAAGCGGTAAGGGGAAGCCTATGGGAGAAGGCGATGGCGCTGCTACCGCCGGAGCTGAACCTCCCCGCCGGCTTTCCCCGTGCCGAGTGGGACAATGTCGTCCAGGCCCAGGGGGTTGAGGACCTTCCGGCATACATGGGGGCCTCTCGCGTGGGCAGAACCCGGCGCCTGACGCGCCAGGAGCGCAACCAACTGTGGCCGGTCTTCGCCGAATACCGCGCCCTGTTGGACGAGGGTGGGCTATGCGAGCCTGCCGATGCCTTCCGCACCGCCGCGCGCCTGATCCGGGAGCGGGCCGTAACCTTCCCGTATCGGGCCGTGGTGGTTGACGAGGCCCAGGATTTCGGCAACGAGGCGTTCCGTCTGATCCGCGCCATGCTGCCCGCCGGCGCCAACGACCTGTTCATCGTCGGCGACGCGCACCAGCGCCTCTACGGACAGCAGGTGGTGCTCTCGCGCTGCGGCATCGACATCCGCGGCCGCGGCCGGAAACTACGGATCAACTACCGCACGCCCGAGGAGGTGAAGAACTGGGCCACGGGGCTCCTCAAGGGGCTCGCCTTCGATGATCTTGATGCCGGGGTGGACGACACGGAAGGGATCCGGTCCATCGTCCATGGCGAGCCGCCGCTAGTCCAGACCTGCACCAGCGTCACCGCGGCGGCGGAAGCCGTGTGCGCCCACATTACCCAGCTCCTCAAAGCCGACTCCGCGCGGCCGGAAACGATCTGCCTGGTCGCCCGAACACACCACGAGCTTGACGAGTACCAGAAGTACGTAAGTCAGGCCTGCTCGGCTATCCACCGGATCGAGACGGGCAAGGCCGACGACCGGAACACCCCCGGCATCCGCTTGGCAACCATCTACCGCGTGAAGGGGCTGGAGTTTGATCACGTGATCATCGCCGGTGCGCTGGATGACGCGGACGCCTCGCCGGACGCGGTCGAGAGGACGACGCAGAACCGAGCGCTGCTCTACGTGGCGGCAACCCGCGCCCGGAAGTCCCTCCTGGTGTGCCGCGTCAGCCAGGGCGCATGATGGCCGGGGCGCAGTGGGTGGCGCACGCGAGGACCGACCGGGGACGGTATATCGGTGAAACTCATCGCCTGACGGCCAGCAGAAGGCCTTGCGCGCGTTCGGAGACGCCGAACGCTCCCCGCGCCCGGCCCAGGAAGATACCAGCCTAGAATCGCCTCCTAGGCGGCTACGGCGTTCCGGCGAGGCCGCTCCGGACGCAGGCACGGTCATGCGGTGGTGCCGCGCCGCGCGGCGAAGAACGCAACGTCGCGTGGGACGCTGGTAGCCCGGAAAGTAACAACCCGAGCACCACCGCACGCGCCTGCGAAAGAGGCGCGCCGTGAGTTCAGCCAGTCCTTTTCACGGGCGGCGTGTTGGTAGAGCACAAGCCAGTCCGCGGGCTCGAGCACCGACCAGATGGCAGCGACCTCGTCTGAAGTAACGTGTTTGGCCGATGCCGGCTTCTCCGCCAGGCCCGTGTCGGGATCGAGAAACACCGCTGCTGGCCGTGGTACCAACGCCCGGATTTGCGCAATGACTGCACACGCGTAATCCTGCCGCCCGCGGGCCGAGAACGGCAGGTCGAACACGTGAATGCGGGGACCCGCCGGGGCGCACAGTTCGGAGATCCGGTGGATGTTGCGGAAGTGATCGAGGACGCGAGCATCGACGGGCGCCTGCCCGAGTTCAGAGTCGATCACGGTTGGGGCTGAATCAGGCGTAAGGTAGGCCACCTGAATGATCGACCGGAGGTCGCGGGTCGCCGCCAAGCGGAGCAAGGTACCCCACTTCACCAAGTCCCTGTGATCGGCATACCACTGATTCCTCACGCTACCCACCTCCGCCGACGTTTCATGGACTGCCTGGTCGGCGCCTGGCCACACTCTGGAGCCGGTCCGTTGCGGGCTGGGGTCGGTTCTCCTGCCCAGACTCGCGCATGCGTCCAGCACGACCCGAAGCAAGAGTACCATGTTGGCGGTGGGTATGCAAAGAAAGCCGCAGCGCTGGAGAGGTGGGCGACAACCCTATGCCGCGCACCTGAAACGCCCCAGAACGATCAGCAACGGCCCCGCGGCGCAATCCGGCGCCGCAGGCCGCCTCGGCACCTCGGGCGCAGCTACGGGGCGGGGAATGGCCTCCTGGCGCATGCCGCCACAGCAGGAGGCTCAGGCGCCCTGCGGGGGCAACGCTGCACTGCACGCCGTGCACGCACACGGGCCTGCGGGCCGCCAGGCCAGGCCTGGCCGCGGCCGAGTGGCAGAGCCGATGCATCCCAGTAGCCTGGACCTTCCGACTGGAAACGGTTGCCAGTGGTTGGCCGATTGGGGATGTTGGCGGAGACCCCGATGGCCGGGCGCATGGAGTTGCGCGGCAAGTGAAGGTGGTGAGCGGAGGCCAATCCCAGGCGGACAGGAGCAGCCTGCATGGTCCTGCATTTTTTCTGCAAAATTTTCGCAGCGCGTTCGGGCACAAGAGAGATAGGACGGGGCCGGCTTTCCGCGGCGGCCCATAGCCCCCCACCCCCTCCCACCCCCCTCACCCGTTGGTCCGCCGCCGGCCAAGCCCCCACCCACCGCCGCCGCCCCGACGCCGCCGGCCGCCGCCGCCCGCGGGCGGACCGCCGAACCCCAGCCATATTGCCCGGTGACGGCGGTGGGCGGTCCACGACGGAAACCGTCGCCACCAGCGTGGCCCAAGGCGGAAGGTAGTGCGGGCGCCGTGCGGGTCATGCCGCAGACCTCCGTTCCGATACCACGCTGCTACCAAGAACATCGGTTTCGACCATCTCCGGCACCCATTCCGTGCCTGGAATGTCCTCGGCTACGGTTAGGGAAACCACCGCGACCGACGCATCGAACCCCTGACGCCGCCCAGGATCCGCGCCCCGATCGCCGTCGGCCGGCGCCGGAACCACCCGCACCTCGACCGTCCGCAGGGAATCCGTCCCGCCGGCTTCGAGGTCCGCCCCGCGGGTCCGATCCGCCCTCGCCCGCAAGTCCGCCAGGATCGCCCTGGCCATGTCCTCGCTGGGCGCCTGCACCGTCGACGCCTCCACGCGGGTCCCGTCGGCCGTCGTCACGGTGATCCCGGCTGCCGACGCCCCGGGGAGACGCACGCCAGACATCGCGGCGCAGTCCCGCATGATGCTCAGCTCGACGGGAGTAAGGGTGCTGGTCGACCGCCGACCGGCGATCAGCTCGCGGAACAGGAGGACACCGGCAGCCACCAGCGCCATGCCGCCGACCTGGGCACCGCGCACGCCCAGGAGCTGGCAGGCTTCCATGATCACCGGCCAGATCACCGCCTCGTGCCGCTTGATGGCGTCGTGGGCCGTGGATCCCGGCAGGCCCGTCTCGCGGATCCAGTCGGCCTGCCGGCAGCCGGCGCCGGCCCGCATCATCCGCAGGTATGCCCTGACCAACTGCTGCCCGACCTCGGGCAACGCCTGGTACAGCCTGCCCTGGGCCAGGAGCACGCGCTCCTCGTCATCCACCGGGAAGAGGCTGAGCTGGACACTGGGTTGGTGCGCCGTACCACTCACAAGGCGCACGATACCAGCAACGCCAAGGCGTTTCGCATGTGCCAGGCGGCACGTCTTGTATTGCACAAGACTACGGGTATATTTCCGGCCCTTCGGCCGTGGAAGGGTTCCGCCGGCCCCACGCACCGACAATAGGAGGATCCTCCTCCTTCTGAGGAGAACTGCTCACTGTAGGACGCCTACGCGCGCGAGGGCCGTAGCGCCACGTGGATGGCGCTGAGGATTGGAACAACGCCACCAGGATGGCGCTGAGGATTGGAACAACGCCACCAGGATGGCGCTGAGGATTGGAACAACGCCACCAGGATGGCGCTGAGGATTGGAACAACGCCACCAGGATGGCGCTGAGGATTGGAACAACGCCACCAGGATGGC
>CAILUI010000115.1 GCA_903837355.1 uncultured Victivallales bacterium | reverse complement strand
TGCCCGCGACGAGCGCCGGCGCAACGCCGTGCCCCCCTATGCTCCATAGCGCGACCGCAAGGGGGCCTCGGGGGTGCCCAATGGCGATCGCAGACCCAGCCGTCGGCGCCCTCGCCGGTTTCTTAGAACCGCCCTGGGCGCCCGCCTGGGCTACTTGACAAGGCCGCCATCTACCCCCACATTGAGATAGTAGGGAATTCAGTCATGGCACGGGTGCCGGGACGGTCGGCTGCAGCGGAGCGCTTTCCTGTGGCCGTCCTCCGGGCCCCGCAGGTACGGAGACGGCCGATGAGTAGACGATTCCTGGCCCTGATGGCGACGGGTTTCCTGGTGCTGACGATGAGGGTGGCGAGCGCTGCCGAAAGCTTCGCCGACCTGGTCGGGACCGTGCCGGTCGGGGCCGTCAGCGCTCCCGGTACGGTCCAGGTCCCCTTCATCGTCTGGGGCGGCGACGTGGCGACCTTCCTCGCCAACGGCGGCCTCGAGACCACGCCCGGGACCCTCTTCCAGAAGCAAGGCTTGAGCCTGAAACTGGTGCCCGGCGACAACTTCGTCCAGCAGGTCCGCGACTACCTCGCCGGTAAGACGCCCTTTCTGCGCGGTACCTTCTCGATGATGGGGATGGCCTCGGAGGTGATCGGCAGCGATCCGCGGACCAAGGGCGTGGTGCTGTTTCAGATGACCTGGTCCGCGGGCGACCATGCGGTGTCGCGCGAACGGCTCAAGACCCTGCGCGATCTGCGCGGGGCCAAGGTCTGCCTGCAGAAGGGCGGCCCCCACGAAGGCCTCCTCGATGACCTGCTGCGCGACGCGGGGCTCGGCTGGGACGCGGTCACGGTGGTCTGGGCCAAGGATCTTACCGGCACCGCCGACAGCCCCGCTGCCCTGTTCCGCAAGGATCCCAGCATCGACGTCTGTTTCGTCATTTCGCCCGACATGCTGGGCCTGACCAGCGGCCTGCAGAGCACCGGCACGGGCGTGGAAGGCACGGTCAAGGGCGCCCGCGTGCTGGCGTCCACGGCGGAACGGTCGCGCTCGATCGCCGATGTCTACGTGGTACGCAAGGACTTTTTTGAGGCGAACCGGCCCTGGTGCGAGAAATTTGCCGCCGGCTACCTGAAGGCCTGCGAGGACCTGATGGACATGAAGAAGCAGTACGAGGCCAAGGGCAGCCCGCCGCTGAAGGCGCTGCTGGCCATGGCGCAAGGCATCTACGGCAAGGAGGTCCTGCCGCTCGAGCAGGACGCCTTTGGGCTGATCCTGGACAGCATTTTCGTGGGGCATCCTGGCAACGTCAAGTTCTTCACGGCCAAGAACAACCTGACCGGCTTCGATGCCTTTCAGGAGGCCGCCCTGCGCCTGGCGGCGACGCGCGGCTACGCCAAAGTCCGCACCGGCATGATCCCGTCACCCCTGGACTGGAATGCTGCCGTCTTCACCGGCCTGCTAACCAAGACCGAGACCGGCCGCCAGGAACGCTTCCGGGCCGAGGCCGTGGTCGACGAGATCGAGGCCCTGAACGCTGGTGGGACCCTCGACCAGAGCACCATCTACGAGTTCTCGATCAACTTCAAACCCAACCAGGAGGAGTTCAGCGCGGTGCAGTATGGCGCTGAGTTCCAGAAGGTGGTTGAGCTCTCCGCCAAGTACGCCAATGCAGTGATCGCCGTGCGCGGACACTCCGACCCCACCAAGATCCTGCTCGAGACCGTGCAGGCGGGCCTGCAGAAGGGCGTCCTGAAGCGTACCGGCACGCGCGGCGACTACACCTACTACCTGCAGGGCAAGCCCCTGACCGTCGCGGCCACCGCCGAGCTCGCGGAGATGATCAAACGCGGCGACTTCGACGGCGTCGCGGGGATCAACCCGCGGGAAACGATGCAGGCGGCGCTGAACCTGTCGCGGAAGCGCGCTGAGGCCGTCAAAGCGGCCGTCCTTGCCTATGCCGGCACCCAGGGCCTGGAGATCGACGAGGGGCAGGTGCAGCCGGTGGGGGTGGGCATTGTCGAACCGGTGATCCCGAAACCGGCCAGTATGGCAGAGGCGGAGAAGAACATGCGGGTCGAGTTCCGCCTGATCCGGGTCAAACCCGAGGTGATGAACGAGTCCGAGTTCGACTTCTGAGGCGCAACGCCGATGGTCGTTGCCGCCGCCGCTTGCAGGGAGGACCTCCCATGGCGAAATGGTGCGTGTGTGCCTGCCTGTTGCTGAGCCTGATGGCGGCGCGGGCCGCGGCGGCGGTGTACGCGGACAACGTCGTGATCGTGCTCGACGGCTCCGGCTCCATGCAGGAGGCCATGCGGGGAACGAAGGTGCGCAAGATCGACGCCGCCAAGGCGGCCCTCAGAGAGGTCATGGCGACCCTGCCGCCGTCGACGCAGGTCGGCCTCCTCGTCTTCAGCGGCCGGACCCCGGGCTGGGTCGTCCCGCTGGGTCCGCGCCGTGATGACGACTTCTTCCAGGCGCTGACGGCCCTGACGGCGGGCGGCGGCACGCCGCTCGGTCAGTACATGAAGCTGGGTGCCGACCGCTTGCTCGAAGCGCGCCAGGCGCAGTACGGCTACGGCTCGTACCGCTTGCTGCTGGTCACGGACGGCCAGGCTACGGACGGCAATCTGACCACCGAGTATGCTCCCCTGATCCTGGCGCGTGGCATCGCGGTGGACGTCATCGGGGTCGACATGGCCGAGGACCACCTGCTGGCCCGGAAGGTCAACTCCTACCGGCGGGCCAACGATCCCCAGGCGCTCAGTCGGGCCATTCAGGAGGTCTTTGCAGAGGTGGGCAAGAGCCGTGACGGCGCCGGCGATGACGAGGCGTTTGCCGAACTGAGCGGATTCCCCACCGAAGCGGCGCTGGCGGTCGTGGTTGCCCTGGCGGCCGCGGGCAATGCCCCGATCGGGGTCAGCGACCAGAGCGCGGCACTGGCCACGAATCCCGCCTCGGCCGCGGGGCCCGGCCCGGTTCCGGCAGCGTCTGCCGCGCCGCCGCCACCGCCTTCCGGCCGCCCGCCCTGGGTGGCACTCATCATCCTGGCCTTCATCCTGATCACCGTTTTCAAGGCCGTGCGCGGTCGTGCGGCCACGTCCGGCCGGTCCGCCGGGCGCCGGCGCTGAAGCATTCCCTACCTATGGCAAGAACCGCGAAAGGCATTCTGCTGGCCGTGTTCGTGTGGATCGCCATCGGCGCGGGCATCGCGATGGTCGTGCGCGCCCTGATCCTGCCCGCCTATCGCCAACGGCAGCAGCAGCACGGCTCGGTCGGGGGCGGCGCCGAAGTCGCCATTCCGGTGCGGCTGGCCGCCGACAGTTTCTCCGGCTACTGCCTGCTGCGCTCGCCCGAGTTCTCCAGCCGCCTGGCCCGCCAGGGGATCGCCCTGAAGGTGGTGGATGACGCCGCGGACTACATGGCGCGGCTGCGCGCGCTGCAGGCCGGGGACGTTGAGATGGCGGTGTTCCCGGTCAACTCGCTGATCCAATGCGGGGCTCGACTGGGCGCTTTTCCCGGCCGGATCGTCTATGTGCTCGACGAGACCGTGGGCGCCGACGCGATCATATCGTGGAAAGGTGGCGTCGGCAGCATCGGCGCCCTGAACTCAGCGGCGGCGCGCTTCGTACTGACGCCGGACTCGCCCTCGGAGTTTCTGGCCCGGGTGGTGATCGCCAGCTTCAACCTGCCGGCCCTCTCCCGCGACCAGTGGCTGCTCCCCGTCCCCGGTTCCGCGGCCGTCTACCAGCGCTTTCGCACCGAGCCCCGGCAACAGCCCTATGTCTACGCCCTATGGGAACCCGAGGTCTCGCGCGCCCTGGCCGACCCCGAGGCGCAGGTGCTTCTGGACACCTCGAAACTGAAGGGCTATGTCGTCGATGTGCTCACCGTGCGCCGCCAGTTCCTGCAGGAAAACTACGCCCTGGCGCGGACGTTGGTGGAGGAGTACGCTCGCACCGCCTACGCCGCCCGTGAGCGCATGGCCGCCGCCGTGGAGCGCGATAGCAGGACCGGCGCGGCGGCCGTCAGCCGCAGCGAAGCCGAGGCCATCGCTAAGGGCATTCGCTGGAAGAACACGCTGGAGAACTACGCTCACTTTGGCCTCGCCACGGGCGGCGGCCTCGATGACTTGGCCACGATCGTGCGCAAGGTGACTGACGTCCTGGTGCGCACCGAAGCCCTGTCGGCTGACCCCCTGGCGGGCGCGAGCGAGCGACTCGAAGACAGCCATATCGTCAGGGATATGAAGACGTCAGGGTTCCATCCCGGGCGTGAGGTCAACGTGCTCGACAGCGCCAGCGCCGAGCGCAGCGATGAGCAACTGCGCGGTGCCGAGGCGGTCGCCGCCCTGACCGAGGCGCAGTGGGCAGCCCTGGTAACGGTGGGCGAGATGCGGGTTGAGCCCATCCTCTTCGGCCGTGGAAACGCCCACCTGGGAGTCCAGGGGGAACAGGCCCTGAGCGCCCTGGCCGAGACCCTGGCCTCGTGGCCGCGCTACTATCTCAGCGTCACCGGCCGGGTGCGGCCGGGCGCCGACCAGGCCGCGGCCCTGAGCCTGGCGCAAGCACGCGCCGAGGCCGTGGCCGCGAGCCTGACGGTCAAAGGCGTTGCCCAGCAACGGGTCCGCATCGCGGCCGAGATTGCCCAGAGCGATATGCCGGAGGCGCAGGCGGTCGTTTTCGTGGTTCGACAAGCGCCGTACTGAGGCCGTGGCGGGGGCAGGGACGACAAGCGTGACGCAACCCATGGAGAACAGGGCTTTGCAGCGTCGTGACCTGATCAGGAAGCAGCTTCTTGCCCCCTTGGGCTGGATGACGCTGGCGCCGTTCCTGGCCGGGACGACCTTGGCCCTCGGCTCCTGGGCGCTGCATCCCGACCCAGGGCTCTACATGGCCTCCGGCGCGATCCTGGCGCTGTTGGCGACGGGGATCTATCTCAACCGGCTGATCTTCGGCTGGAGCGAGACTCAGGAGCGGATCCTCAACGACTGGCGTGCGACCCTGGCCAAGGCGCGGGACCAGGATCTGGACGCGCTCTACCGGGACCTTCAGCAGGACGGCGACCCGCGCACCGAGGCCCTGCTGAAGGACCTGCGTACCCTGACCACGGCGATCCTGGGCGAACCCTCGCAGTCCCCGGCCGCGGCGGCACTGGATATCGTCGCCGACGTCGATGTCTTGTTTCAGCGCAGTGTGGACTATCTTAAGGAGTCGCTGGGGCTCTGGCGCACCGCTGAGCAGGTCACCCGCGAGCCCATTCGGGCGCAGTTGCTCGGCCAGCGGGAGGTGCTGATCACGGAAGTGGAGAAGAGTCTGGAGAATCTCGGCGATGTGCTGGGCGCACTGAAGCGCGTCGCCGTGAGTTCCGGCAGCAATCCGCAACTGGCGGACCTGCGCGACGAACTCAAGGCCAGACTGCGGATTGCCGAGGAAGTCGAGCAGCGGATGGGCGCCATGCGCGACCGCCGGGTGGCGGCGGACGAGGCGGCCTATCTGAAGCACGCGGACCCCTGACCGAGGAGGACAGCAGACCATGTTCAAGGCCATCGGACGGTTCTTCACCACCATCGGTTACCTGCTGACCGGACGTCTCGACGCCAAGACCAAGGGGATCAACGAAGACCCCAGCGTCGTCCGTGCCCGTTACGACGAGCTGATCAGCCAGAAACGCCAGTCCATTCTGCAGGTGCGCAATGCCGTGGCTGGAGTCATCCGTAACGCCGAGCGCAAACGCAGCGAACTGCAGTCCACCAAGGAGAACATCGCTCAGAAGGAGCGCCTCATGAGTGGGGCCAGAGCCATGGCCACCAAGCTGGCCAAGGGTCGGAATCGTGAAGAGGCCCAACAGGATATGGAATTCGTGAAGTGCATGAAGGCGTTCCAGGACTTCAAGAGTTCCCTCGAGATCCTGGAACAACGCCGGGAGAGCTTGGAACTCGACATCCAGCAGACCGAAAAGGATGCCAAAGGCTACGAGGTTCAGTTGCAGGGAGTGCACCGCGAACTGCAGTCCCTGGTGGACGAACGCGAACGCAGCGTGGCCGATGTCGCGATGGCGCGGGAAACGCGCGCCGCCAACGAGGTCCTGGCCGGCGTCGCCAACGACGGTACGGCCGACGACCTGCGGCGCTTGCGTGAGACCGTCGCCCAAGCCAAGGCCGAGGCGCAAGTCACCTCCCGGATGGCAGGCACGGATACGGCCCGGCAAGAGGCGGAGTTCCTGGACTTGGCCGGCGGCGTCGAGGCCGAGAGCGAGTTCCTCGATGGGATCTTCGGAACCGAGAAGGACGACACGGTAGCGCCAGATGCGGCGAAGGCGGCTCCGGAAGGCGTCACCAAGGAGAAGCAGCGTCTGCCCGAGTAGGCGCGCGCCCGCGGCCGGGCGCCTCTCCAGAAAGACCGTTGGAGATGCGGTGGGCCGCCACCGCCGGAGGTCAGTACGCGCGGGTGCCCTCACCCGCGGCCGCGTGGGGGCACGCGGCGGTACGGTTCCGACCGCTGGCGATGCGGTGGGCCTCCACCGCCGGAAATCAGTACGCGCGGGTGCCCTCACCTGCGGCCGCGTGGGGGCACGTGGCGGTACGGTTCCGACCGCTGGCGATGCGATGAGTCAAACAGCTCAGGAGGATACGCGCATGTTCAGGAAATGGCTTGTGCTCAGTGCCGTGGCGGCAATGTTGAGCAGCGCCCGGGCAGCCGATGCCCCCGTCTTTTCGTTGGCGGTGAGCGAGTACCCGTCCTGGAGTGGTACGTTCCTCACGGCCTGCGACCTCGGTCTGATCGATGGCGCCCAGGGCAAACTCGGGCCGCTCGAGCGCAAGTGGCAGGTCGACCTCGTGGTCAAGGATACCGACTACGACTCCTGCATCACCCTGTTCGTCAACGGCAATGTGGACGCCGCCTGCCTCACCAACATCGATTGCCTGGCGCCGTCCGTCTCGCGCCAGGCCGTGGCCATTCTGCCCACATCCACCAGCGCCGGCGCGGATGCCTGCCTGGCCCAAGCGGCCATCACCGACGTCAAGCAGCTCAAGGGCGTGAGCGTCCGCGGGCTCTCGGCCAGCGTCTCGCAGTACGCCTTTGATAAGGGTCTCCAGGCCCTCGGCGAAGACCCGAAGAACTACACCTTCGAGAACCTGGATCCGGTCCAGGTCGGGGTCGCCCTGCAGAGCGGCAAGATCGTGGCTGGGGTCACCTGGAACCCAGTCGTGCTGGAGACCCTCAAGGCCAACGCCACCCTGCACCGGCTCTTCGACTCGTCCCTGATCAAGGGCCAGATCATCGATATGGTGGTGGCTGCGCGCGCCGCCCTCGAGCGGGATGGCGGCAAGCGCTGGGCCTGTGCCATGGTCGATGTCTACTACACCGTCTGTAAGTTGATGGAGAATGAGAAGACTCAGGACAAGACCTTGACGGCGATGGGGGCGCGCTTCGCCAAACTCGGGCTCGAAGACATGCGCGTCATCGTCCGCGAGACCCAGTTCTATTCGACGCCGGCCAAGGGTCTGGCCCTCTTCGATGGGCAGGATCTGCAGCGGGTGATGGCCGATCACGTGGTTCCCTGGGCCCTCGACAAGGGCCTGCTCGAGAAGGCGAAGCTGCCGGCCCTGGCCTACGGCAACGACCCCAAGGCCAATCTCTGCTTCGACCCTCAATACATCAACGCTGTGGTAGACGCCAAGAAATGATCGGCAAACCCATCTCCAGCCGGACCGCGCTGCTCTGCTCCGTGCTCTCGGTGGCGGTGCTGGTCGCGGCCTATTCCCTGCTTGCCGACGCGCAGCACCGCAAGAACCCGGACGACCGCACCATCCCCACCTGGCACCAGCTCTGGGGCGGTCTGGTCTTCCTGTGCGAGCAACCGACGCAGCAGGCCGGCGATGACAACGCCGACCTGCTCGCGGCCGCCCTGCAGGATGCCGGCGTCGAGGCGCCCGCGGCCCGGCGGCCGCAAGGCTGGCTGGAGGGCCGCATCCTCTGGGAAGCCTCGAAGGCCAGCCTTGGGCGCCTGTGCGGCGGCCTGTCCCTGGGCTTGGCCGGCGGCATCCTCCTGGGCCTGCTGATGGGCTGCTTCCACAAGGTCGATGCGGCGGCTGCGCCGGTGCTCTATTTCGCGTCGCGCATCATCGCCACGGCCGCCATGCCGATCTTCTTCAAACTGGCCGGCATTGAGCTACAGATGTACCTCGCTATGATCGCGTTCGGCGCCATGCCGATCGTTACTCTGACGGTGTCGCAGTACGTGCGCGACTTCCCCGAGGAGTTGCGCTTCAAAGCCTACACGCTGGGCGCCAGCGACAGCGAAGTGATCACCACGGCGATCTTCCCGAGTGTGCTGCCGCGCATTTTCGACCTGGCGATTATGACTATCGGTCCGGCGCTGGTCTACCTGATCGCGGCCGAGCAGATCGTCGCCGGCGAAGGCTTTGGCTATCGTATCCGCGTGCTGACCAAGGCCACGCGTTTCGAGGTCGTCTATCCCCTGATCGCCATCCTGACGGTCTATGCCGGCATTATGACCTGGGGGCTCAGGCGGCTGCAGCGCAAGCTCTGCCCGTGGTACGGGGCGACGAAGAGGTAACGGCGTGGCCGATCCCATTCTCCAGATCTGCGGCGTGTCGCACCGGTTTGGTCGGAGCCGGGTGCTCTGCAATCTCACGCTCGAGGTCCAGCGCGGTCAGTTCGCCGCCCTCGTCGGCCCCAGCGGCTGCGGCAAGTCGACGCTGCTGCGGGCGATCGTCGGCACCCATCCCCCACAGCAGGGGCGCATCCTGGTCTGCGGGGCGGGCGGGCCCAGGCTGGTGAATGCCCCCGGCCGTGACCGCGGCATCGTCTACCAGCGCTACTCCCTGTTCCCCCATCTCACGGCCCAGGAGAATGTGGCCTATGGACTGATGGTGGACCAGACTACGGTTGCCGAGCGCTGCTTCCGGCGCAGCTACTGGCGGGACCTGCGCCAGACCCATCTCGCTCAGGCCGCGCAGTTCCTCGAGCAGATGAAACTCGGCGATGCGCTGCGCCGCTATCCCCCGGAGATGTCGGGCGGCATGTGCCAGCGCGTGGCCATCGCGCAGGCGTTGATCATGAAGCCCGCCATCCTGCTCCTCGATGAGCCCTTCGGCGCACTGGATGAGGCGACGCGCGAGGAACTACAGCGTATCCTGCTTACCCTCTATGCCGAGAACCTGGCTGCCCGGCGTCGCCAGGAGCCGCCACCCTACACCGTGGTGCTGGTGACCCACGAGATCAACGAGGCCATCTTCGTCAGCGACCGCGTCGTCGGCCTCTCGCAGTACTGGGACTGGAAGGCGGCGGGCGAGAGCGAATGCCCCGGCGCTACCTTCGTCTACGATCAACCGGCCCCGGTCTTTGCGCCCGATGACCCCCGCGACTTCCTCTCCTTCCGCGACCAGAAGGAAGAGATCCTCCGCGTCGTCTTCGAGCCGGCACACTCGCAGTCCCACCGCGAGTACCTCGGCCTTGCCGCCCAAGCGTCCGGGAAAAGCCCAGTATGAACAGCGCTGCCCCTGACTTCGTCGCCGCCGCGGGCCGGATGATCAACTCGGGCCAGACCCGGACCCTCATCCTCAGTGGCAACATCGCCGATCTCTTCCGCTGCGGCGAGGGGCAGGATGAAGACTACGTGCCCCTGGTGGATCTGCTGGTGCGGCAGTGGAATCTGGCGAGCGCGCTGCTGGTTATCTACGAGCTGAATGGCCCTATCCGTTTCCTGACCCCCAGCGACACCCAGAAGCTGCGCGACGCCTGGGGGGCGCTGCACGACGACGATAATCAGCGCGCCATCGACCTGGCGCTGGCCCGCACCCGCAGGCGCATCGCCGAACTGCAGCAGGAGCCAGGAACCGGCTTCGACGAGTGCCTGGCCAAGGCCAAGGGAAACCCGACCTACGCCCTCGAACTGCTGCGCCAGATGTGCCTCTGCTCACGTCTTCGCCGCGATGGGGTCCCGCTGCTGTGGGAGGACCTGATCATCATCGTCGAGGGGGCGGACTTCCTGATCCCCGAAGGTGACATCGGCCACCTGTCCGACGTCGACCGCCAGCGCGTGGCCATCTGCCGGGACTGGTTCTCCGACCCGGGGTTCGCCAGCGGCAAAGACACCGTCGTCCTCCTCGCCGAGTCCCGCAGCCTCCTGAACAGCAAGGTGGCCCGCCTGCCGCAGTTGCTCGAGGTGGAAGTCCCTGCGCCCAGCACCGAGGAGCGCGAACGCTTCATCCGCTGGTTCAGCCGCGGCCTGCCCGCCGGCCGCGAACTGAAGCTCTGGGGGTCGCAGGAGAGCTTGGCCGCGGCGACCGCCGGGCTCTCCTTCCACGCCTTGCGCCAACTGCTGCGCCTGGCCGCCCATACCGACACCACGCTGCAGCCCAAAACCGTCATCGCCAAAGTCGAGAGCTTCATCCAGGACCAACTCGGCGAGGACGTGGTTGAGTTCAAGCGGCCCGAGCATACGCTGCAGGATGTGGTCGGCTTCGCCGGCCTGAAGGCGTTCCTCAAAGAGGAGTTCGTGCCCCGCATCCGCGCTACCGGTAAGAGCGCCCTGCCGGGGGCCGTGGTCGGCGGCCCGATCGGCGCCGGGAAGAGCTTCCTCCTCGAGGCCGTGGCCGGCGAACTCGGTATCGTCGTGCTGGTGCTGAAGAATATCCGCAGCAAGTGGTTCGGTGAGACCGACGTGGTCTTTGAGCGTCTCCGGCGCCTGATCCAGGCTCTGGACAAGTCCCTGGTCTTCGTCGACGAGGCGGACACGCAGTTCGGCGGCCTTGGCGAGGGCACTCACGAGACCGAGCGGCGGCTCACCGGCAAGGTGCAGGCCATGATGTCCGACCCGGTTCTTCGGGGCAAGACCTCCTGGCTGCTGATTACGGCGCGCATCCACCTGCTGTCGCCGGACATCCGCCGGCCGGGCCGCGCCGGCAGTCTGGTCATTCCCGTCCTCGATCCCGAAGGCGAGGACTTCGACGACTTCATCGCCTGGATGATCAAACCCGTGTTCCGCGAGAGCGAGACCGACGGCAATCTCAAGAGCGCCGCCGCGGCCCTGCGGGACCAGACCCGCGGCTACTACGCCGCCGCCTTTGCCGAAGTGCGCTCCGATCTCATCGCGCTGGCCGAACTGCGCCAGCAACCTGGACTGACGCTCGCGGAGATCCGTGCCGCCTTGACCGACCACCTGCTCCCTGCCGTTGAGCTCACGCGCCGCTACCAGACCCTCCAGGCACTCGTCAACTGCACGCGGCGCTGCCTCCTGCCGGCCCTGCCGGCCGGCCAGGACCTCGAAGGCCTGCGGGCGGACTGGGCCCGCGAACTGCGCCTCCTCGAAGCCCAGGGCGTTCGCTGACCCGGCGCCGGCGCTTCACGGCAGCAACTCCAGGATGCCGCCATGGCGCACGTCCCAGGTGGCCAGGTCCAGGGTGCCCACCCAGAGCACCCACAGCGGCTGCGCGCTCTTGCGCACGGTCAGGTTGAACTCCAGGCGCGGGTGTAGGATGGGGTCAATCCCCAGGGCGGCGAAGGGGATGCGCCACTCGGCCTGCCAGCTCCCCGGGGCCCGTACGGCGGCCTTGAAGGAGACCGCTTCGCCGGCCCGTTTGGCGACGTCCGCCGGCGCCCCGGCGTCGGTGCTGCTCTGGCACACCCCGTTGGGATAGCCGCGCAGGACGAAGATCGGGCCCTTGCCCCCCAGGGCCGGATTGCGCAGGGCCACCTCAACCGCATCGCTGCGGCCCCAGGCGGGCTCCCTGAGCAACGGCACCGTGGCCTCGACCTGGCTGTCGACCGCGATCCAGAGGGCGTTCTCATCGTGACGGATCCAGGCGCGGCTGGGACTGCCGGCGGGTGTCCGGTCGAGCCCTTGGTTGAGGACGATGCTGCCTGGCGCTGCCGCGCTCTCCCACTCGCGCGGGCCCAGGGCCCCGTCGATGGCCAACTCGGTGCTGCGCCGCGGCACGTTGAACACGGGCGGCGGCCCGACCGGGACCGCTGGCTTGACGGCTGCGACCGCCAGCACCGACGTGTCGACGGGCCGGATGGGGTGACGCACCGGCCAACTCGCCCGCCGGGCCTCGGCGTAGAGACCGATGCGGTCGAAGGGCAGGGGCTCAAAGCCCAGCGCCAGCGCCGGGGAGCCCGCGCGCAACCGGTAGTCGTCGCGGGTCGGGTCAACGAACAGCGGATCGCTCTCGGTCAGGTTCGCCCCGATCGTGCCGAACTGCTTGGCCTTCGGGCAGATGCGGTCGAAGGCGCTGCGCAGAGCGAGGTTCCGCTCGACGACGTTGCCTTTGGGGCAGCCCGGGTCGTCGCCGAGGATGCCGGGCAGTTTCGGGTAGCGCTGCTGCCAGAGCGCCTCGGTGTACGGCATCGCCTGCAGGCTGCTGGTCATCCCCGTGGGGACGCTGTCCTTGGCCCAGCCCAGGCCGCGGTCGTCGATGTGCATGCCGTCTTTGCAGTCCACCATGACGTTGTTCGTGATCAGGTTGTCACGTCCGCCACCGATCAGGAAGGCGCGCGGGACGCGCACGATCAGGTTGCCGGTCACCTCAACGCCGCTGAACAGGTCATCGAGATAGATGCCGTTGCAGCCCCGGCCCAGGAAGCCGGCAACATCATGGATGTAATTGTAGCGCACGATGTTGCCACGCATGCTCCAGTCGCGTCCCGCATAGATGGCGCCGGAATCGTTGGCCTCGTAACAGACGCTGTGGATCTCGTTGAGCTCGACCAGGTGGTCGTTGCCCGAGAACCACAGGGCGATGTACGGGGCATCGTAAATCAGGTTGCGGCGGGCGACCTGACCTACCCCCACGAGCTCGACGCCCGTGCAGAAGGTGCGTTTGAGCCGGCCGTAGCGCCGGATACAGGTGTTCTCGAGCCGGTGTCCGGCCGGGGTCAGCGTGGGGCGATCACCGCCCGCCAGCGTGACCGCGCCGTTGCCCGTGTCGTAGAGGTCGCAGCCGACGACCGCATGCGCCGTGCCGCCCGTGATGACGATGCCGCGGTAGCCCGTATTGCGCACCGTACAGGCTTCGACACGTACCCCCTCGCCGTCCTCGATCTCGATGGCGTTGCCGCGCACCGCCTCCAGCGTCAGCCCGCGCAGGGTGATCCAGCTTGCCGCACTGCTGCGGATGCCGGTGGGCAGGACCGAGAGGACCACGCTGTCGTCGCGCCATGGGGCCGGAGGCCACACGAAGAGGGTCTGGTGCGCGCGGTCGATGTACCACTCGCCGGGTTGATCCAGTTCGCAGAGAAGGTTGAAGGCGTAGTACCACTGCCCTTTGCGATAGCCATAGGAGTGCGGCTTGCCGCCGAGGGTGATGAACTTCCTCTCGACGTCGATGCCCGTGATCGGCTGGGCGCCCTCAGCCCAGTCCCAGAACCAGAAGCCGTTCAGCCAACCATCGCGCTCCCGCCCCCAGCGCCCCGGCCGGTCGCCGTCATACAGGATTTCCGGAACCTCGCTGCCCTTCACGCCATGGACGGTGACGGGCTGGTCAGGGCTGACGCCAGCAACCTCAGCGAAGCCCCGATTCGGCCACCGCGCCAGGGTCATCGGCTGCGCATCGAAGAAGACCTCGCAGCCCCGTCCGTCAGGCTCGGGTGAACCGAAGTCGACGATTCCCAGGCTGCTCAGATCCGCCTGCAGGACCTGCCCCCTGGCCGCCTCCGGAAGCCGCTCGCGGAACTCGGATGCGGTCACCGGCACGAACCCCGATATCGTCGTGCCGCCGCTGAGACGCACGCTGCCGGGACGCCGGGCCGCGTAGACGATGGGGGCGCTCGCCGTCCCCGAGTCGGCGGCCGTCAGCTCGAAGGTCCGCGGCAGAAAGTAGGTCCCCGGCTCGAGTTCGACGACTGCGCCCGCAGCGGGCAGCGTCGCCGCGCTGCGCCGTTGGCGGATCTCGTCACGGGCCCGCTCGAGGGTCCGGAAGGGACCGTCCTTGCCCAACAGGCTCGGGTGGCGAAGCCGGCCGCTCCACTCGTCCCGCCCCGCGGGCGAGACATGCAGCGTCAGCGGCTGCGCCAGGCAGGCGGCCGCCACGCCGCACAGACTGCAGGCCAGGACGTATCGGTTCATCATCTACCTCTCCATGACCACGGCAAATGCCTGGCGTTGCCCCGAGCCAAGTCCCGCTCGGACCGCCTGGCGTGCGTAAAGTAGCGCCGGCCGGCAACCCCCGCCACGCCACGCCGCCCGGCGCGTTACGGTCCCCCTCCCGCCGCCGCCGTCTGCTGCAGGGCCACAAAGATCTCCTGCAGCGACAGCACGCGGCCGACACATTCCGCCTGCGGAAACCGCGCGCGGATCTCGCGAAACCGCGCCTCGCTGGCGTCGCCGATGACCGCCACCCATTCGCGGCCCAGACGGGTCGCCTGCAGCGCCCTGGGCAGGTCGAGCGCCGGCGGCGCCTCGTCGGCAAAGGTCAACCGGATTTCGCGAAACCGCTCCCGCAGGCTCTCGATATCCTCCACGAAACGCAGCCGGCCGCGGTCGATGAAGGCGGCGTGGTCGACGACCCGTTCGACCTCGTTCAGCAGGTGGGTCGAGATCAGCACCGTCCGCCCTGCGTCCGCCGCCACGCCGACCATCGTCTCGAGGAACTCCTGGCGGACCGCTGCATCCAGGCCGCTGGTCGCTTCGTCCAGCACCAGCAGCCGCGGCCGATGCGCCAGCGCCAGAGTCAGGGCCACCTTGGCGGTCATGCCGCGCGAGAGCCCAGCCAGGCGCTTCTCGGGGTCCAGCCCGAAGGTTTGCAGCAGCTCGCGGCAGGCATCGGCATCCCAGGTGGGATAGGCCCCCGCCGCAAAGCGGCAGACCTCGCCGATCCGCATCCACGGATAGAAGTGGTGCGCCTCGGACACATAACCGACCCGCTGCCGCAGACGCACACTCTCGCGCCGCGGATCCAGGCCGAGGACCGTGGCGCTCCCGCCATCGGGCTGTAACAGCCCCAGCAGCAGGCGGATCAACGTCGTCTTGCCCGCCCCATTGGCGCCCATCAGTGCCAACACCTGCCCCGGCGGCACCGCCAAGCTCACCCCATCCACCGCCGTCAGCCGCCCGAAACGCTTGCTGAGCCCGTTGGTCTGGATGACTGGATCGTCCATGTGTGTGTCCTCGATTCCGCCTCTGTCATCACCGTCGCCCCGCCTCCCCTTGGAGGGCGAAGCTCCCCAGGCGCGCCGGCGCCGCTGAGCCGGTCCCGTCCGCTGCCTCTTCTGGAGGGCGAAGCTCCCATCGCCCCGCCTCCCCTGGAGGGCGAAGCTCCCGTCGCCCCGCCTCCCCTGGAGGGCGAAGCTCCCATCGCCCCGCCTCCCCTGGAGGGCGAAGCTCCCCAGGCGCGAACGCGCCGCTGAGCCGGTCCCCCAGGCGCGCCGGCGCCGCTGAGCCGGTCCCCCAGGCGCGCCGGCGCCGCTGAGCCGCCGCTGCGCCCCCCCGGCCGCGCCCTCCCTCGTTCTGCCCCAAGCCTGCCCGTCCCGCTCCTACTCCCGCGGCCACAGCAACTCCCGGCTGCCGTCGAGGCCGTAGCGCCAGACGCCCTGCCCATCCACGGCGAGCACCTGCTCGTTGCCGTACCACTGCACGTCGTCGTAGCCGGGATTCCCGCCCAAGGGCAGCACAGTCCACTGGCTACGGCCCAGGTCGAAGATCCGGGCCAAGGGTGTACTCGAGCCGTGGCTGCGACACAACTGCAGGAAGCGCTCGCCATTTGGGGAGGCCGTCCACATGCCACCATCTTCCGCCGAGTCACCCGCGGGCGGCGCCACATGGGTCTGCCAGGAGTCGCCGCTGCTGTCGTACACGGCGTGCAGGTTACGGGTACTCACGAGCAGCCGCGTGCCGTCGCCCACGAACCCGCCGATCTGGTGCTGTCATACCAAGGCGTCTCGTTCCCCCAGAACAGCGCGATCGGCACCGCGCCGGGAAGGCGAGCCGTCCGCTGCGTCCTGAGGTCGTGCACGCACAGCAAGGCCTGCCGCTGGGCAGTCCCGGCCGCCGCGCTGTCTGCGTAGCTCCCCCAGGCCAGTTTGGATCCATCCGGGGACCATTCCCACGCCCGACCATTCGGGGCCGGGGCCAGGTGCGCGTCGAGCCAGGTCGTGTGGCCGGTCGCTGGATCGAGCAGCGCCGGCGGTGCGCCCCAAAGCCGCCGCCCGCCGCACCCGAGTGCCAGTATCGCCGGCCGGTCCGCAGGCGGCACGGATACGCTGACCTCCCCCAGGCGGTCGCGCCACCAGGCCGAGCGCACGTAAGCCGCAGGGGTTACCACAGCATCCATATAAACGTGCGAGAGGGCTGCCGGCAGCAGGAAGAGGAGCGTTCCGGCCGTGCAACCACCCGCGCCACAGACGAACTGCAGCAGCTTCCTGGGATGAGGTTGCGCCGACAGAGTGGCAGCCAGCAGGACCTGCAGCCCCGGTACCGCTACCACCAGCAGGACCCACACCGGCCAACGGACCTCGAGCACGTCCAGATGGTCTACGGAAACCGCACCAAGATAGACACATAGACACAGGCAGGCGCCGCTCAGCAGCGCCGTCGTGAGCGAGCGTAGACCCAGACTCGCCAGCAACGCCGCCTGCGCCGCCGCCACGGGCGCCACCAGCCACAGGGCGATCCCCACAACCAGTCGCAGGTTGAGCCTGGTGGCGAGCGGGAGCCAGGCCAAACCGCCGATGGCGTTGTCGGGGTAGCCCGACCACAGCCACCCGCTCACCAGCAGCGCGCTGTCCGCCGCCCAGCTCGCCAGCACCACCACCATGAGCTTGGCGGTGAACACCTGCAAGGGCCGGAACGGCAGACCCCGCAGGAACGCCGCCGTCCCGTCTTCATGTTCGCTGGCAAAGGCCCGCGCACTGAGCACCAGCGGCACCCCCACCACCGCGAGAAGCAGGGCAGCCCCCGACAGGCCGAAGCTCCAGCGCTTCTCCAGGCACCCGCCCAGCACAAACAGCCCCAGCCCCAGCGCCGTCATCCCCGCCAGCGTCCAGCGCTGCTGCCGCCATTCCTTCCACAGCAGCACCCGGAAGGCACCCGGTTTCGCGAGTCCTGGCGGACGGCTTCCTTGGGACCGGCCGGACTCCCCCAGCGCTCCCGCCGTTGCGCCCTGCGTCTCAGGCTTCATGGCTTCCCCCCCACTACCTGCCGGCTCCACGCCACCAGATCTGCGAGCCTGGGTCCAGACGCCCGCTCCACGACCTCCGGGGCGCGATGGATGGCGCTGCACGGATACAGCAGTTCCGTGCTGCCATCGAGGCCGAAGCGCCAGACGCCCATGGGGTTCAGTGCGAGCAAGTGCTCATTGCCGCACCACCTCACGTCGCGCTCCACCCTCCCCCCAGCACCATGGAACGCCATCGGCACCGTAGTCCACTGGCCACTGACCAGGTCGAGGATGACCGCCTGCTGGTCGTCGGCGCGACCGCGGCCAGGAGGGAACACCTGCAGCACGCGTTCGCCATTCGGAGACACGCATACTCCCCAACCCTCTGTCGCGGAGTCCTCGGGCACGGGCGGTACGTAGACCTGCCAGGCATCGCGTTTGAGATCATACACTGCGCCGATGCCATGGAGGTCGACGAGGACGTGGGTGCCACCGGTGGCGAATGCGGCCGTCAAGCGCCCGCTCCGCGCTTTGGCCATGTGCTCCAGAACCCCAGGCGGTAAACCGAGCGGCCGGCTGGCACCGGTGGCCAGATCGACGAGAGCCAGGTTGGGTCGAGGCCCCTCCCACGTCCACAGGTCGGGCGCCAGCAGGGCCCATTGCGCGTCCGGGCTGACAGCCCGCAGTTCTGTGCTGAGCGAGGGCAGATCGCGGACCAGGAGCAGCGTCGCCGCGGCGGCGCTCGGCGTGCACCTGGCGATGAGGAGTTCCGACCTGCCTCTCGCGACCGGGGCGTCTCGCCAGATGGCCGCGAAGACGGCGCGGTCGGGCAAGACGACCAGGCCCGCCTGATAGTTGGCCACATCCACCCGCTCAGGCCACGGCACCGGGCAGATATGGGCGGCCCCGTTGTCGGTGTTCAGGAAGGCAACACCGAGCCGGCCTGGGTCGTACAGCCAGAGCGCCGCCAGCCACGTGGTGTTGTACCAGGCGCTGTTGCAGCGCTCGAACATGTCGCTCGCCGGGTCGCCGGGAACGCGGATTGTCCGTCGTTTTCGCACGTCGTACACCCGCAGTTCGGCCCGTGCAGTCGCTGCTCCCTGGATCTGCCTTGGCAAGGCCCCCTTCCTGTGAGTCGGCCACGCGTAGGTCCCTCGGATGCCGATGCTGGCGACGCCCCCCCAGGTCACCCGCGAGCCATCCGGCGACCAGGCGACGCTGCGGGCTCCGCAGTTCATCGGGGCCGGCCAGGCGCCTGACCATGCGGTGCGCCCCGTCGACAGATCGAGCAGTGCCAGCAGCGAGGCCCCAGGGGCTCCGGCGAGTTCGCACTCCAGCGCGATCGCCGCGGGCCGGGATGTCGGCGGCACGGAGAAGGCGTTCACCCAGCCCTGCGCGCGATGCCAGCGGTCGGAGCGCACGTAGTAGGTCGGCGGCGCCAGGACCTTGACATAGCCGTGCGCCAGCGCCCCCGGCAGGAGGAATAGGGCCAGGACTGCCGCGCAGCCACCGCCGCCGCGCAGGAACTGGACCCACTTGCGGTGATGGCGCCGCGCCGACAACCACGCCGCCAGGAGGACGCAGAACGCCGGCACGCCCACCGCCGCAACGGCCCACACGAGCCCGCACACCTGCATCGTGTCCAGAAGGAGAACCGAGAGCGCCCCGCCGGCGATGCACAGGCAAAGCCACACGCCGTTCAGCAGCGCCGTCGTCAGCGGACGCAGGCCCAGACTCGCCAGCAGGGACGCCAGGGCCGCTGTCGTCGGCGCGAGCAGCCAGATGCCGACCCACCCGACCGCGGCGGGTAGGTTCTGCCAGGCGTGCGCGGCAGTGGGAGCCGTCCAGGGGAAGCCCCGCACGGCGCTGTCCGGGTAATCTGACCACATCCGCCCGAGCAGGAGGAGCAGGCCGCTCGCAGCCCAACTCGCCAGCAGCACCGTCAGGAACTTGGCGGCGAACACCTGCTGGGGTCGAAAGGGTAACCCCCGCAGGAACGCCGCCGTCCCCTCCTCATCCTCGCCCGCAAAGGCCTGGGCACTCAGGACCAGCGGCACTCCCAGCAGGACAAAGACGAAGGCGGCAAACGACAGGTCGAAGCTCCAGCGTTCCCCCAGGCTGCTGCCTCCCAGCGCGTACAGCCCCAGCGCCAGCGCCGTCATCCCCGCCGCTGTCCAGCGCTGCTGCCGCCACTCCTTCCACAGCAGCACCCGGAGAGCGCTGGGTTTCGCGAGTCCTGGCGGACGGCTTCCCTGGGTCTGGGCCTTCATGGCTCCTCCTCCAGTGCCTCCCGGCACAGCGTCTCCAACTCCGCGGTCGAGAGTCCCGCCCGGCGTCCATCCGCCACCACCGCCCCCAGTTGTTGGCGGATCGCCACTCGCCGCTCGCCGTGGCAGAGCTCCGGCGCGCCGTCGGCGACGAACACGCCCAGGCCGCGCTGGGTGCGTAGGATCCCCTCGCGCTCGAGGTCACGGTAGGTCTTCGCCACCGTATTCGGGTTGAGCAGCGCCTCGGTCGCCATCTGTCGGATCGAGGGCAGGGCCTCCCCCGGCCGCAGCGCCCCTCGCGCAATCGCGGCCCGGATCTGCTCAGCCAACTGCTGAAACACCGGCACCGCCGAGGCATTGTCGATCCGGACCCACATCGTGCGCAACTCCATCACCGCCACACTACTGAACTAGTCTACTAGTACAGTTTGCCCAGCGCCGTGTCAAGGGGTCACTGAAGTGTCCAGGCCCCCGGGAGCGCCGAGCGTCGGTTCGGCAGTAGGGCCGCCCCAACGCTCGGCCGCCCCAGCCGGTCCCGCTCGCGGGTTTTCGCGAAAACGGAGCCGCCCTCTCTCGGCTGTTTTCGCGAAACCGCCAAGGCCTCGCTCGCCACGTTTTCGCGAAACCGGAGGTGCACTCCTGGGTGTTTTCGCGAAATCGGTACACCGTGGACCACTGCTGGGTTTTCGCGAAACCCTGCCCGACTACCCGCGTGGTTTCGCGAAAGCAGAGCGCCGTGGACCGCGGCTGGGTTTTCGCGAAACCGTTGCAGCCGGCGCACCACGCCTGCGGCTTTCGCGAAAATGCCGGGAAGCCCCTGCCGTCCGGCGCCCGTTTTCGCGAAAGCGCGCGGCGCTTTCGCGAAACCCGCGCCGGCGTGGGTGGTGGCTCTGCAGACAGCGCTAGCGGTACGATCTGGAGTGGTTTCGCGAAACCCGCGCCGGCGCGGGTGGTGGCTCTGCAGACAGCGCCAGCGGTACGATCTGGAGTGGCTTCGCGAAACCGGCGGGGCGTGCCAACGGGGTTACGCATGGATGAGCAGGCCTGGGCGGAGCCGTCACCCTGGCAGTCTGCGGTGGCACTGCCATATTGGCGCGGTGGCCGTCTCCATGGCAGGTCGGCGAGTGTGGCAGAGGGCCGTTCTCTGCCGGTGGTGGGCGGCGGACGAGGCGGCCCAGCCGAGCGCCGCGGTCGAACCCAGGGCGCCGCGCCGGGTGGCGGATCAGGTTGACAGTGGCAGCGTAGGTGGCTGCAGGCGGGAGCGCGGGTTGCAGATCGCGACGTGGATAGCGCAGCTCGAGGCCCGGCGGCAGCTCTGGGGCCGGCCGGGGGTCGGGGGCTGGTTGGCCGTCGGCCGGGCGGTTCTGGGGGTCCTGCTGGTGGCGACGGCGAGTGGGGCGGCGGAGGCGGCGCCGGCGGCTCGCGAACTGCGTGCGGATTTCATCCTGCGCACCGAGGTGCGGCCAGCGGTGCGGTGGGAAGGTGCCGCGGTGGCGGCGATTCTCGTCAACCTGCAGGCTGACGGCAGCGCCTACCGTCTGCAGATCGGCCGCGACCGGCTCAGCCTGCAGCGCACGGACGGCACGCAGGACATCAGCCTCGCGGGTCCGGTGGCCCTGCCGGATTGGCCGACGGACGGGCTGGCGGTGGTTCTCCGACGGCAGCACGGGCGCATCGTCTGCCTGGTCGGGACGGCCCGGCTGAGTGCCAGCGATCCCACCCTGAGCGGCGGCACCTGCCAGATCCAGCCGGCCCCCGGCGGACCGGCCATCGCGCCCCTTCGCACCCAGCCCCTCGACGACCTCGTCTTTGCCGATGACTTCATGCGTGGGGCGGACGAGACTGGCCCCTGGACTGGCCGCAGTGGTACCTGGGCCTTGGACGAGTTACCGAACGCGGCCTGGAGTCCAAACGCGTTCCGTTATGTCGGCAAGGGCGCCGGCGACAGCCTGGCGGTGGCGGGGAGCTGGTTTTGGGACGTGCTGGCCTGGAAGGCGGCCGTCAAACCCGGTCCGGCCTGTGGTGGAGTGGGGCTGGCGGTTTACGTGGGCGAGGGTGCTGACTATCTGGTCTTCCGCTGGTTGCGCCGGGGCGAGCCGGACGCGCAACGCCGTTGTGCCGGGGCGCTGCAGATGGTGCGCATCCAACCCGCCGGGGAGGAGGTCGCCGCCGAGGTCGCCTGCGCGCTTGATCCACAGCAGTGGTACGAGTTCGGGCTGGCGGCAGACGGGGGGCGCGTGACCGGGTTTCTCGACGGTCGCGCCGCGCTGCACGCGGAGGTCGCCGGGGTGCTGTGCGGCCGCATTGGCCTCTACTGCCGCGACGCGAGCGCGGCCCTCTTCGATGATGTCATTCTCCGTTCATTGCCCCCAGACGCGGCGGCAGATACGGCCGGGACGGCCTTCGGTCCCGAGGTCCTGCCCGCGGCCGTCGCCAGCGTCACCGAGCGTTTCCGCACTGACCGTTATATGCAGCAGTGGGCGAGCGAGCTTGGCACCTGGTTACCGGCGGGCGGCGAGGGCGCCACGGCGTACTGGCACATCGGACTCTTCCCCGGCGACCTCGACATCGCCTGGGCAGGAGACTACGCCGCCCTCTTTGAGCAGGGTCCCCTGCAGATCATGCTGAGCACCGACCGCCGCGAGGCGAGCGCCGGCTACACCCTGGTTCTGAAGCGCACGGGCGACACCCTCGAAACCACCGTGCAGCGCCGGGAGCAGCCGGTGGCGACCTGGACGACCGTGCTGCCGCCCGGCGCGCCGGTCAAGGACCTCGTGGTCTCCCGTCGCGGCACGGCCCTGGCACTGACGCTGAATGGCCAGGAGAGCGGGCGCTACCTCGACCCCGAGCCGTTGGCGACGCGGCGCCTCGGGCTGCAGTGCGCCTGGTCGCAGGTCAAGACCCTGACCTACTACGCCGGCGAGGAGGCCACGGAGGAGCGGCGGGCGCTGCCCTCGGTGCAGGACATCGTCGCCTCCGGTCCGCAGTTGCGCGACTACCTCTTCCATGCGGCGCCGGTGGACTGGTTCGCCGATAGCGGCACCTGGGAGGTCACCTCGCGCTGGATCTGTCTGCCGCAGTTCTCCTGGTTGGGCGGGCGCAGTCATGAGCAGGCGATCTTCTGGAACAAACGCCGGTACGCCGGCGACATGGTGGTCGATCTGCACGCAGCGGTGATGATGGACTACGGCCCCATGAGTGGCTACGACCGTTACGGGGATCTCTGCCTGACCCTCTGTGCCGACGGCCGCGACCTCAGCAGCGGCTATACCGTGCAGTTCGGCGCCGAGGGCAACACCGTCTCGCGTCTGCTGCGGGGAGATACCGTGGTCGCCGAGAACCGCAGCATCCTCTACCCGCCCCGCAGCCAGGGCGCGCACCAGAACTGGTACCATCTGACCTTGGAGAAGCTCGGCGCCGAGCTGGTGTTCTCCGTGGACAACCGGGAGGTCTGCCGCTTCACCGATCCCGAACCGCTGGCGGGCGGCCATCTGGCCGTGTGGACTTGGAACCGCGGCATGATGGTGGCCCGGGCGCGGGTTTGGGCCGAGCGCGACGAGGGCATCCCGGCGCCAACTTTCAGGGCCAGTGCGGAGAGCGTCGCCCCGGCCGCGCCGCCGCTGCCGGCGCCGGCGTCGGTGATGATGTCCTCGACGTCGCATGGCCTGGCCTACTGGTCTTTCGACCGCGGCTTGGAGGGCTGGCAGGGTCGTGGCGACGAACACGGCGCGGCGCTGGTCTGGGAGCCGCGCGACCAGGGCGGTTGCCTGCGTCTGGAGAACCCCCGCACCGGCGGCGACCTTGCGGTTCCCTTCCCGAAGCGGGACTTCGACGCCCGCGGCTATGCCTGCCTGGCCTTCGAGTACCGCCTGCCGCCGACGACGCAGCTCAACCTGTACTTCCGGGCCTTCGACCGCTGGCACGTCGTGGGCCTGACCGGCCCGACCAGCCCGGAGGCGCACCAGGTCACGGAGTCGCGGCTGATCTCCGGCCGCCTGACCGCGGTCACCGGGCTGCAACTCGAGGAGCCCCCGCCGGTGCTGCTGGGCCGTATCCCGGTGACGGCCGACGACACCTGGCGGGAGGCCGAGTTCAACCTCCTTGACGCCCTGCAACGGCAGTATCCCACGGCCCGCGAGTTCCGGGTCAGTGGCCTGCACCTTGGGAACTGGTCCAACCGCGGCTACCTGCAGTGCGGCTTCGGGGGCAACCGTGCCGGCACCCTGGGCCGACTGGACAACGTCTTCCTGGGCGCCGCCGCGCGCGGGCCGGCGGAGTTCGGCTGGCAGAACCCGGCTGGGGGAGAGGGCACGCCCACGCGCTGGGCCTGGCAGGTCGACCGGCAGGCCGACGCGGTGGTGACGGCGACCACGTTTGCGGCGCGCGGCAGCATCCGGCTGGACGGGCTCGCTTCGGGCTGGTGGTATCTGCACCTGCTTGAAGCCCCCCGCGACGGCCTCGTGCAGGCGGCGCAGCAGTGGCGTTTCCGCGTGGACTCACTGTCCCCGGCGGTGCTGGCCACCGCGCCGGCTGACGGCGCCAGCGCGGCCCCCGAAACGCTCCGCCTCAGCGTCGATGAACCCGGTGGCAGTGGCCTTGACCCGGAGTCGATCGTCCTACGCGTAGCGGGGAAGGTCATGCCCGCCGTGACCGTCACCCCGGGCGAGAGCCCCGAACGTCTGGAGCTGTCGGCGCCGCTTGTGGGCTGCGAGTTTGCCGAGGGGCAAGCGGTGCCGTGCACGGTCTCGCTGGCCGACCGCGCCGGCAATCGGCTGCGGGAGTACGCCTGGGAATGGACCTTTGCCCGTGCCGCCGACAGCACGCCGCCGTCGGCAACGCAGCTCATCAGCCCCGCGCCGAACGGCTGGGATGACGACATCGAGACCGCCTCCGCCGAGTGGCAGCCCTTTCCCGGCTCGGCCTGGACCGAGCTCGCACTGGATGACTCCACCGCCGCCGTCGGCAGCCATTGCCTGCGGGTGCGCGGCGGGCCGGGGCCCTACACCTGCATGCTGCGCCGGCAGCCGTTCGACCTGCGGGCACGCCCCCTGCTGAGTCTCGCCTACCGCACCACGCCAGACTCCGTCTGGGATCTGGCCGTGGAGACCGACAAGGGGTGGTGGGTGGTGGCCGTGAACGGCGGCACGCAGCACTGGCCCGTGGTCGGACGCTTGCCGACGTACGCGGCCGATGGGCAGTGGCACACGGCGCTGCTGCCCCTGGAGGAATGGCTGCGCGCCCACAACGCCTTCAACCTGCCGGTGGTGAAGACGTTGGCGATCACGGCCACCAACATGGACGGCGGCCACCGCACGGAGCTGCGCTTCGATGCGCTTCGCCTGGTGCCGGCCGTCAGCCTCCGGCCTGGCGCGGCCCTCGCCTGGGCGGCCACCGATGTCAGTGGCATCCGCGGTTACGCCAGCGTCCTGGACCGCCTGGCCGACAGCGAACCGCCCGCCGGCGAGGCGCAGCCAGGCGCCGCACTGGATCTGGCCGCAGCGGCGGAAGGGCTGCACTACCTCCATGTCAAGGCGCAGGACAACAGCGGTCACTGGGGACCGACACTGCACCAGCCGTTGCTGCTCCGGCGGACGACGGCAACGGGCAACCCGCGGGTCGTACGGGTCCAACCGGGCCCGGAGGAGCGCGCGGCGGCGGACGTTATCCGGATCGAGATCGAAGCGGGCGGGGACGGGGTATCGCCGGAGCGGCTGAAGGTCGCGGTCGGCGACCGCGAGTACAGTTTCGCCGATCCCGAACTGCACCTCGAACCCGGCTGCCGGGTGGTCGAGTGGCACGCGCCGCGCTCCACTCCGGCCGCGGCGGCCCTGGCCGATGGCCAACGGGTGCCCTGCCGGGTCACCCTTGCCGACGATGCCGGCCAGCCGCTGCCGGAGCCGTTTGTCTGGTCGTGGACCCTGGACCGGGCGGCGGACCAGACGCCGCCGCCCGCGCCCTACGTCTCCTGGCGCCCGGAGGAGGTCCACCTGAGTGAGGATTTCGAGGCGGGAGTCGGCCAGTGCATCGGGCTGCGCGAAGGGTGGTCGGAAGTGTGGCGGGAGAACCCTGCGACCGGCTCGCAGTGCGTGCGTTTCGGCGGCTTTTCGACCTTCCTCTGCTACAGCCGCTTCGATGTGGCGCGCTTCCCGATCCTCGGCTTCGAGTACCGCATCCCCAGCGGCGGCCGGTTGAACCTCACCGTCCGCATCGAGAACCGTAACTGGGAGATCCGGTTGAACAGCGACCAGCCGAAGTACCCCCTCATCGGCCGCGTCGACGGCATCGTCGCCGACGGTCAGTGGCACTCCTGCCGGGTCAACCTGGCCGAGATGCTCGCCCAGGCGCCGATCCCGCCGCGCGGCACGCTGGTGGACCACGTGGGGACCTTGAACAAGGCCGGCGAGTACTTCTTCGCCGATGACATCACCATCGGCCCGGCCGCGCCCACCGCCATCCGCCTGCGCTGGTCAGTACCGCCCGATCCCGCCGGCATCGCGGGGTATAGTCTGGTCGTGGACCAGAGCGCCGAGACCGTGCCCGACGAGAGCATCGACACGAGCACGCCGCAGCAGGCGGTTACCCTGCCGGCGGGAGCGCTGCACTACGCGCACGTCCGCGCCATCGATGGCGCCGGTCATGCCGGCGCGACCCGTCATACCGCGATCCGTCTGCCAGAGCGCTGAAGGGGAGTTGCCATGCGTTTCCTTTTCGTGTTGTTGATCGGTTGCGCTGCCTTTGCCCAGGAGACCGCCAGCCTGCGGCTGACGGTGGAGGCTGGGGCCGTGGTGGGCCTGGAGAACCGGCTCACGGGCGAGGTCTGCACACGCCCGGCAGGGCCTTCCGACCACACCTCAGCGTTGCGCGTCGTCGAGGGGCCGGGACTGATCCGGGACCTGCCGGACGGGGAGCCGGGCGTCAGCATCCGTTGCGAGGTGACGACCGCCGGGGAAGACCTGCTGGTACGGCAGAGCGGCCGCCGCCAGGAGGCGCACGTGGCGGGGGTGTGGCTGGGGATCGGACCGCTGGACCCCGAGCTGGTCAAGATCCTCATCCCCGGCGTCGGCGGCGTGGTGCTGGACGCGGCCAGCCTGGTGGCGGATGTGACCTACTACTACCCGGGCGCCTGGGGCACACCGGCGCTGGTGCTGCAGAGCGCGCAGGGCGGTGTGCTGATCAGCGCCGACGGCCCGGCGAGCAGCTTCAAGGCGCTGCGGGTCGTACGCCTGGCGACGGCCTGGCGGATCCTGCTGCTGACCGACGCCGACCCGCCCTTCGAGCCGCGCACCGAGTGCGCCTCGGCGCCGTGGCGCTTCACGGCCTACCGCGGCCCATGGACCACGGCGGCGACGCTGCAGCGCGACCGGTTGCAGCGCGAGTTCGCCCTGACGCCCCTGGCGCAACGGCGTCCGGAGTGGCTGCCGCACATCCGTGGCGTCGTGCGGGTGGTCGGCAGCGGGGCCTGCGCGGGGCCGCTGCAGGCGCTGGCGCGGGCGGTCGATCCTGCCAAGACGCTGCTGTATCTGCCCGACTGGCGCACGAATCCGTACGATGTCATGTACCCCGACTACACTCCCAGCGCCGCGGCGCTGGAGTTGCTCCGCGTCGCGCACGGACTGGGCTTCCGGGTGATGGTGCACGGCAATCTGGTGGGCATTTCGCCCTTCCACCCGCGGATGGCGGAGTACCAGGATGTCATTCAGCGCGACCCCACCAGCCATCAGCCGGTGGGCTGGTACCTGGACCGCGATACGCAGGGCAAGATCTACTGCCTCAACCTGGCTTTCGCGAAAGCCCGCAAGCTGCTCATCGACGCCTTTGTCGAGAGCCACCGGCAGGCGGGGTTCGATGCCCTGCACCTGGACTTCCCGCTGATCATCAATGCCGACACGGGGCCGGTGGAGGGTCGCAACCCGATCCAGGGCGGCCTGGAGTTCCTCAGAGAGTTGCAGGCAGCGCTGCCGGGAGTGCCGCTGGGCAGCGAGGGCATCGCCGACTACCTGCTGGACTGCTCATTCGCCCAACTCGGCGAGCCGCTCTGGAACAACCGCGAGTTCCAGGGCCGCTACCATCCCTTCCGGGCGGCGCTCTTCTCGGAGTTCTGCAGCACCTACGGTCACCTCGGCATCCCCGATCAGCAGACCGACCTGCAGGCCTACCTGAGCTTCATCGAGGTCCACGACCGGGTGGGCTGCCTGCCGACCCTGAGCCTCAACCTTGACCGCAGCTTCGACCCGGCGGAGCCCGGCACCCGTTTTGCCCTGCGGCAGGCCCGCTACTTCACGGACACCGAGCCGGTTCCCGACTTTGCGGCCACGCTGACGCCGATCGCCGCGGCGGGCGATCCGCCGGCCGCACCCTACTTCGCCTGGCGGCAGAGCGACGGGCAGGGGTTGGCGGTGGTGCAGACGCCCGGCGGCCGCAAGTGGCTGGCCGGCGGCGGCGCCGCGCCCTGGCAGGAGCAGTGGCGCGTCTATCAGAACGTGACCCAGATCACTGGCGATATGCATCTACCCGGCTGGCTGGCCTACAACGAGGAGGGGCTCTTCGGCCTGGATCCACTGGCCATCTACCTGCCGGAACCCGGCGGCCCCGACGCCAGCGCCTTCCACCTGTCCGCGGTGGGCGCCGCGGTTCGCCTATCCCTGTGCGGTTCGGATGACCGGCGCGACCTCGTGCGCCTGGAGCCGCTGCAGACGGTGGGCACGGACCTCACGACCTTGCGCCCGGACCGGGTGGGCATGCTGGTGCAGGGCGCGGAGCAGGCGCTGGACCGCGGCGGTTGCTTCCAGCTCGAGACGGGCACCTGCGGCGGCGTGGCCCGGCTGGGCTGGTACGCACACCCGCCCTGGCGCTTCCCCGAGTTGACCCCGCTCGGCAGCCCCCTGCAGACGGCGAGTTTCGGCGAGTTCCGCGTGCGTCTGCCTGACAGTGCCGGACTGCGCTTCACCGCCGGTATCGGCCTGCGCGATCTGCCCACCCCGGAGACCCCTGGCGGTGACGGCGCGACCTTCCGCGTTCTGGTGAACGGCAAGGAGGTCCTCGCCCAGCACCAGGCCACGCGCCAGTGGGCGGACGTCGTCGTTGACCTCAGTGCGTGGCGCGGGCAGGAGGTCACCCTGCGGTTGCTCACCGACCCCGGCCCGGCGGGCCGCCTGGACTGCGACTGGGCGATGTGGGGCGAGCCACGCGTGGTCGCCGATCCGGGTGGCCGCAGCGTTACCCTGGCGTTCACCCCGCCGCCGCAGGGCGGCACCGTGGTGCTCGCCGACGCCCTCGGGGCGCGCGCCTTGCCGCCAGGGACGCGGCAGGCGGAGACGGCCTTGCCGGCAACGCTGCTCTGCCTGCGCGACTGCGCGACGGTGTCCGGACCGGGGCCGCTCGCCGCGCTGCCCTACACGACCGCGCTGGTGTCGGGAGGCGTGCTGACGCCGGGCTCGGTCTTCGGTGCCGGCAGCGCCACCCAGTGGACCGATGCCGGGGCCTCGCAGCCGGCCATCAACGGCCACACCCCCGCCTGGGGGCAGACGCATATCGAGTGGGCCCTGAACCTGCCCGCGCAGCCCTTACGCTTACGCTTTGGCGCCGGGGTGAAGCCGGGCGGCGAGCAGGTCTCGTTCTCGGTGCTGCTCAATGGCCAGCCGGTGTGGCATGGCGGCTGGCCGGGGGCGGGCAAGACGGTGCCAGGAGCCCTGGATCTCACTCCCTGGGCGGGAACGTCCCTGCTGCTCTCGCTGGTGACCGATGCCGATGGCACCAACAACTGTGACTGGGCCATCTGGGTCGAGCCCCGCCTGGAGGCGGCCGAGAAGTAGCGGTGCGCGGTTACGAGGGCGCGCTATGCGGATGACACCTGAAGCGGCACGTGCAGGATGGCGGCGGCGACTCGCCGTCGCGCTCTTCCGCGGCCTGATCCTGGCCAGCCTGGCTCTCCACAGCGTCGGGCTCTGCCGCGCCGGCGATGCCGCCGTGCCAGGGACTTGGCAGGACACGCTCCTGCGGTTCTGCCGCGAGCTCAATGGGCCGACCGTGCCGGCTACCGACACGCCGGGGGTCAGAGCCACCCTCGCGGCGCTGGGCGAGGCGAGCTTCACGTTGACCTGCTGGGTGCGCACCCGGCAGGACGGGGTCATTTTCGCGAAATGCCTTCCCGATGGGGCCTGGCGGCCCCAGGACAAGGCGCTCTTCATCCGCGACGGTCGACTCTGTTTCGACGTTGGCTGGGTGGCGTGCATCACCGCTCAAGGCCAGGTGAGCGATGGGAACTGGCACCACCTGGCACTGGCCTACGACCGCGGCGCCGGTCGGCAGCGGCTGTTTGTGGACGGTGCCGAGGCCGGGAGCGGCGCGCTGACCATGGGGCCGGAATCGGCCGGGGCGGTGTTCACACTCGGCCGCGGCGCCGTAAACTTCCCTGCCGCAACCACGTTTGCGGGCGAGATCGATGAGATCCGGGTGTATGCGCAGGCCCTCGCTGCCGACGCCGTTCAGGCCGATCGCGAGCGGCCGGGGGCCGCGCTCCCGCCGGCCGCGCTGCTCGTGCTCACGTTGGACGGTCCCGCGGCGCCGGGGATGGGCGCCTTCGTGGTGCACGGCGAGGCCCGCTTCGGGGCGGGTCGGACGGGCGGCGGTCTGCTTCTCGACGGGCAGAGCTTCCTGCAGTCAAGCGCCCCGTCCGGGACGACGGCGTGGGCCAGCGCGCGGGGTGCCTTCGTCAACCTCGGTGCCGGGGCCCGCGACCTCGCGGCCGCCGCCCGCGGCGCTCGCCTGCGTGCGGATCTCGCCACCGACGTCGGCAAACTGCTCTTTGTGCGCCGCTCCACCTACAGCGCCAATCACTACTATACCGAGTACATCAATAGTGCCTGGCAACCGGGCGGTGGCCTGGCCGTGCTTGATCTGCGGACCGGGACGGTTACCGACCTCCTGCCGGACCTGGCCAGTGGCGTCGTCGAGCGTTTCGACCTCTCCTTCGATGCGCAGCACATCGTCTTCGCCTGGAAGGCAGGCCCGCAGGTCGGTTACCGCCTCTACGAGGTTGACAGCGACGGCCGCAACCTGCGCCAGCTCACCTTCCCGCCGCCCGAGGAAGACGAGTTGATCCGGCAGTACCGGGTCGATCCCAACTACCACCACGGCACCGACGACATGCAGCCCTGCTACCTGCCGGACGGCGGTATCGCCTTCATCTCCAGCCGCTGCCAGTACGGCATCCTCTGTGACCCCCCGGACAACTTCACCACCACGACCCTCTACCGCATCGATGCCGATGGCGCCAACCTGCGCAAGCTGAGCAACAGTTCGGTCAGCGAGGCCTGTCCGGTGGCTCTGTCCGACGGTCGGATTCTCTACACCCGCTGGGAGTACGTGGACAAGGGCGCGGTCAGCGTTAAGTGCCTGTGGGCCATGCGCCCGGACGGCTCGGCCTCCACCGAAATCTACGGCAACGACATTGCCCTGCCGCCGACCCTACTCTACGGGCGGCCGATCCCGGATCACGCGAACCTCTTTGTCGCACTCGGGACTCCGCACTGCCCGCAGAACGGTGTGGGCACGGTCATCCGTCTGGACACCCGCCGCGACCTGCGCACGCGTGAGCCGATGACCTACATGACGCCGGACGTCGACATCCAGGCCGAACCCGGCTTCGCCTTCCGCGACACGACGCGCGACTGGGAGAACGATGGCGCCGGCCGCGGACCTCTCTACAAGGACCCCTACCCGCTCGGTCCGGGGCTCTTCCTGGTCGCCCACAAGGCGCGTGGCCCCGAGTGGAACGACCCGAAGGGCTACGGCCTGGCGCTGCTGGAGGAGACCGGCGCGACCTACCCGCTCTACCGCGACCCGACGTTCTCGTGCTGGTTGCCCTACCCGGTCCGGGCGCGGCCGCGGCCGCCGGTGCTGCCGAGCACCGCCAACCCCGAGTTGGCGAGCGAGGGCAAGGCGGTCTGCGTGGTCAGCGATGTCTACGCCGGACTGGAGGGCGTCGAACGCGGCGAGATCAGGTTCATCCGCATCCTGGAACAGGTCCCCCGACCGTGGGCGGCGCGCCGGCGCTGGGGCGGCGACGAGTACGATCAGCAGCACGTCGTGATCAGCAAAGACACCCACTTGGGGCTCAAGGTCCAGCACGGGGTGGTGCCCGTCGAGGCGGATGGATCGGCCTGCTTTGTCGTGCCGGCTGAGGCCAACATCATCCTGCAGGTGCTTGACGGCAACTACCTGGCCGTGCAGACCGAGCGCACCTTCGTCGACTACGCCCCGGGCGAAGTCCGCAGTTGCGTGGGCTGTCACGAACGGCCGGCAGACGTATCGGCGCCGGGCGGCCCCGCTTCGCGGCAGGCGTTGGTTCGGGCGCCCTCGCTGCCGGGGCCGCAGCCGGGCGAGACGAGCGGCGCACGGCCGCTCGACTATCTGACCGATGTGCAGCCGGTCTGGGACCGCGCCTGCCTCGACTGTCATGGCCGCGAGCGCCGCGACGGGGACCTGGATCTGCGCGGCACGCCGACCGAGAGATTCTGCGTCTCCTACGAGCAGCTCGTGCCGGAACGCCGCCGCGGCACCCACGACCGCGGTCTGCTCGGCCCGGTCATCGGCGAGAACCATCCCAAGACCGGCAACGTCCACTACCTGCCCGCCCGCTCACTGGGATCCCATGCCAGTGTCCTGGTGGCTATGCTCAGCGCTGGGAACGTCCGGCTCGCGGACCCGGCCCAGGCCGCACGGGCTGCCAAACTAGCCGTGGCGCACCGGGACGTCCAGCTCACGCCGGAGGAGTTGCTGCGGGTGACGAACTGGGTCGACACCAACTGCCAGTTCTACGGCAGTTACTGGGGCAAGCGCAACCTGTCCTACAAGGACGATCCCACCTTCCGCCCCACACCGACCTTCGAGCAGGCCGTCAGCCGTACCCCGCCGCCGGGGTTCTGAACGGTGCGCGGGCCTGCGGCAGATGGCGCTCAGGGGTACGGGGAGCGCCATAGCCGCCAGACGGTTGCAGAGTAGGGGCTATCGCGACCCTTCAGGCCGCATCGCTGCACCGCCTCCACCCAGGCCTGCGGCCCTTGACAGAAATCCGTAATCAACATAGACTATGAAAGCTATACAGATCACCATCGACGAGAGGTTGCTCACGCAGCTTGATGCCGACGAGCAGGTCCGGCGTTTGGGGCGATCTGCGGTTCTACGGCACGTCGCGACCGAGTACCTTGAGAGGCGCAAGCTCCAGGCGGTTGCCGAGCAGTACCGCCGTGCCTATGCCGGGGCGGGTGGAGGGCTCACGCCCGATCTCGAAGCCTGGGAGGGGCAGGGCGTATGGCCGAGCGAGTGAACCGTGTAGGGTGCTCCGCTGGCGCCTGAGCCCCCTGGCTTGGGGCCCCGCCGTCTCCCGGCGCCTGCCCCGGTGACCCCCGCAGCGCCGCTGCAGCCCCCCTTCCAGCCTACTCCAGTCGCTGTCCCTCGGGCGGGCCGGCCCAGGGGCTGCCGGCGGCCCACTTGGTGCGCAGCCGGGTGCGGACGGCCCGCAGTTCGGCGGGGGCCAGAGCGCGGTCGTAGATAAGGATCTCACAGAGGTCGCCGCGGAAGACGTCGCCGCGCGTGCTCATGTTCATGCCGATGCAGAGGCCATCGAGGCGCCGTGGGTTGGTGACGCTGATCCGCGCCGCGAAGGGCTGTTCGTCCATGACCGGCACGCACCAGCTCGGTGGCACCCAGTCTGCCGGCCGGCCGTCCTGCTGGGTCTTGCCGTCGTGGTAGGAGAGGATCCGGCCGTACGTGGCCGAAGGCAGGCCCGCCACGCGGCGGGCCACGGTGACCACGGTGAGATCGCCCGCAGCCTTGAGGTCCGGGACGGTGAAATGGCCCGGGCTGCCCCCGCAGCGGATGACGTTGCGGTCCTCCGGGTAGGCGACATAGGCCATGGTCGAGTCCACCGCCTGGGCCGCGTGGCCCTGGCCGGACTTATCGGTCCAGGCCAGCACCTTGCCCTGGTCGCGGACCACCGTGGCCTTGTCGCTCGCGTCGAGCCAGAGGACGAGCCCCTGGCGCGGGAGCTCGACACCCACCGTGTCCGGGGTGGGGACGAACTGGCTCGCCATGGCAGCGATCGCGTCGAGTCGGCCCGTGTTGGCGCTGCCATCGGGGTTCAGCGTGGGGCACAGGAAACCGCCCTCGTCATGCTCGTTCCAAGCGTAGACGATGAGGGTCTGCGCCGGGCACCTGGCGCGGTTCTCGACCACCCAGTCCATGGCCTCACGGAGGTGCCCTGCCAGTTCCTCCGGCGTCGGCATGACGTAGTACTTCTCGATGCCGACGCCCGGCTGCTGCTCCTTCTCCCACGGGACCGGCTGTTCGACGCGGGGGCGCCGGTCCCAGCCGGCCATGGCCAGGGGCACGACGTCGGCACCGGTGTCATAGCACTGCTCCCAGAACCCCGCGGCGCTGCGGGTAAGATCCCCGTAGGGCGCGCCCTCGCCGACGGCTCCGGGCGCGGCATAGGAACTCAGCGCCTGGGCACCCACGATGTCGGCAATGCGCTTGCCGTGACCGGCGCTGAAGTCCATGACCACGAGGTAGGGGTTGCCCTGGCCGGCGGCCTGCACGGCGGCGCGGAGGCCAGCGAAGAGGGTGCGGGCCCCGGCCTCGCCGCCCCAGGCTTTGATCCAGTCGTCGCTGACGTCGAAGAGGTAGAGCAGTGGCCGGCCATCCAGCACCTTCAGGTAGGAGGGCTCGGCGATGAGCTTCACCAGCCGTTGCTGGCGCTGGCTGAACTGCTGGGCGTTGCCATAGGTGTTGGGGCTGCTGATGGCACAGAACCGCAGGTCTTGCTTGCGGGCGCTGGACAGGTAGAAGCTGAGCCCGTCGCTCATGGCCGTACCCTCCTCGTAGAGCAGGAAGGCCCAGTAGTCGATGGCACCCGCTTTCGCGAAACCGATCTCGCGGTCGAGGATCTCCTGCGTGTAGCCGCCGATGCTCACTTCGCGGTCTGAAACCACGCTGGCGAAGAATGGCAAGCGCCCGTGGTAGCGCTGCGGTGCCAGCGAGCGCACCATGGCCAGCACCGGGCCGCCGGGACCGCCCGGCTCGGCGGCGGTGCGCGCCCGGTGCCAGGCATCCCAGCGGATGGTGCCGATGAGCGGTCGGGGTGCGGCTGCGACAGGGGCTACGTCAACCGCCGCCGGATTCGCAGCCGCAGCCATGGTCGCACCTCCGCCAGCGGGGTCAGCGCCGGCCACGCCCGGCACCCACGCCACCAGGCACACCGCCAGCAGCCCGGCGGCGCGGGGCGCCGCAGCCCGGCGCGAGGGGGTCCGCAGCAGCGCCCTGGGCTCGGGGTTGGCCGCGCCGACCGGGGTTGCACGGAGTTCGTGTTGTGTGAGCACTGGCACCTCTCTGCCTGCCCGCAGCGGCAGGCCGCGTCAGGGTTGGCGGGTCAGGCGGTTCAGGAGGGCTGTCGGCGTCACGACCCTGATGTTGGGGGCGAGGCCGGCGCTGCACCAGAGCGCGGGGCGGTAACCGCGAGCGACGTCGCCGCTGCCCGGTGCCGCCTGATCCACCTCCTCTGCTGCCGGCGTCTGGCCGGGCCGGAACCAGGACCAGCAGTGGACGATCACCCAGGCAAAGCGGTCCTCGTCGCGTTCGACGGGCTGCGCGGCCCAGGCATTGAGCATGGCAGCGACGCGGCTGGGGGTCCCTTCGCGGGGATCGTCGCCGCGGCCGGCCCAGATGGCGTTGCGCGCGCTGATGACGGGCAGGCGCCGCTGGCCGGGCAGGTCGACCCAGCGGATGGCGCCGGCGCCGGCGGTATAGGGCGCGTACTGGATGGCGAAGATGCCTTTGAGCGCGGGGATCTCGCGGGCATAGGTCTCGTAGGCGCGCTGGGCCGTCTCGCCGTCCCAGTCCTGCAGGTTGACCAGCAGCGAGGTGATGCCGCAGGCCCCCATGTAGGCGCCGAGGCGTCGGGCGTGCCGGGCCAGGAGATCGGTCTCGGTCCGGCGTTGGCCGAACTCGTCGGGGTAGTAGTAGCCGCCGCTGAGGAGGACGACGTCGTCGCGCGGCGAGGCGGTATCGCGGAGGTAGTCGAGGGTGTAGGGGCAGACCTGCAGAAGGTCCATGGCCGGGATGGTCCAGCCGAACGGCAGGCGGCCGCGCTCGGGACAGGCCCAGTACTGGCGCGCCTCCTCGCCTTTGCAGAAGTTCAGCATGAGCCACTGAACGTTGTCGCCATCGGACAGCACAAAGGTGACGTAGCGGGTGTCCGCCGCGCCGGGGTCAGCCTGGGCATCCGCCGGTGGCACAAAGGGCTGGAACCGGTAGTCGAGGCCGGTCTCGCCGGCGGACAGCACGGGCAGGTTGACGCACCAGTTGGTGGCGGTCTGGATGCAGGCGTACTGGCTCGAGGGCCGCGTCTGGGCGTCTTCCAGGCCGAGGCCCCACCCGAGGATGGGCGAGCCGGGATGCAGGCGCGCCAGGGCGTCCTCGTAGAGCGGCCCGGTGTCGGAGACGACCATGGCGCGGTAGGCGGCGATCTCGCTGCGAACGACGAAGCTCTTGGGATCCTGCCGGGCCAGGAGGCTCGTCGTGAACCGCGAGCCGTAGGTGTCCCACAGCCAGCGCTCGTCCTTGCCGCGCACATCGAGCACGCGTTCGAGGCCGTGTTCCCGGGCCTGCGCTTCGAGGCTCTCGTCGAGGGCCACGGCGTAGAGCAATGGGCACAGCGCCGTAGCCACGTTGACGGATTCGTCGGCGGCCGCCAGCGCGTACAGCGGCCGCTCGCCACGCTCCTGCGCATAGAGGATATAGCCGCGAATGATGCCACGGTCGCGATAGCGGTCGACGAGGTCCCAAACCCCGAGTTCGCCGGGCTCGCGGGGTACGTCCAGGCGGGCCAGGCAGCGCTCGAGCCACTCGTCGTACGAGGTGGCCCCGGTGAGCCCGATCCAGACGAGTTCGCCGGAGTTGCGGGCCCGCGTATCATAGGCCACGAGCCCGGCCACCGTGTGCAGCAGCACCCCGTCAGCAGAGTTCAGGCTGTTATGCGAGACGCTGGCGACGATGCGGTCGGGTCGCGGAAAGGCCGGCCAGTAGCGCCGGGGGAAGTCGGCAGCGCTGGCCTGGAGCGCCAGCAGAAAACCGGCACTGGCCAGCATCTGCCTGACGGGGAAACGAAGCGCCATCGGGACCCCTCCTGCATCGCAAACGACACGCCTACAAAGGCCGCTGCCACGCGCCGGCGCACCCGCTCGACGTCACGCCTGCCCCAGGCGCTTCTTCAACTCGGCGATGAAGGCCTCGATGCCTACCATACCGCGGATATGAGGCCGCAGTCCTGGATCTTGGCGTCGCAGGTCGCCACCGGACAGCCCAGGTAGAGCGCCGTGGCCACAATGATGCGGTCTGCCGGGTCGGCGTGCATGGCGCCGCAGGCCTGTGCGGCCAGCCGCGCAATGTCGTTATCGACGGCGTCGAAACGCAGGAAGCTGAGGCGCTCGCAGCGCGCCACCCAGACCTCCGCGGCGAGCCGCAACGACAAGCGACCCTTGGCAACCAGCATATAGACCTCCCAGGTGCTGATGGCTGAGATGTGGACAGCCCCCTGCTCGCGGGCCGCCTCGATCGCCTCCCGCGCCTGCGCCCCGAGCCGGTCGGGACAGTCGATGTACCAGATCCAGGCATGGGTGTCCAGCACGATCATGTGCCGGCCTCCCACTCCACCTCCACCGGCTCGGCGGGTGCCTCGTAGTGCAGCACCAGGCCCCGCAGTCCGCGCAGGGCGTCGGCGTCGTCACGGCCATGCGGCACGATGTCCGCCACCGGGCGACCACGGTCGGTGATGCACAGACACTCACCGGCCTGGGCGCGACGCAGATACTCGAACGCCCTCGGCTTGAACTTCGACTTGGGCACCTTGGTCACTGACATGGCACACACTCCCGGCTGGCTATGGACCTATACCATAGTCCATACGCGCTGGCCTTGCCACGCCTTCCCTGCCTGCCTGCCGGCGTCGCCATTCCTTGCAGCGGGCGGCTGCGGTGGTATGGTTTCCAGCAACGCGGCGGCGGGCAGTTCCATGGCTCCGGTGTCCCTGATCATGGTCGTGTTCCGCGCTGGTCGAGGTGAAGGTGCCCGCCGGCAAAGCAGTCCAACCATGATTGTACGTAAAGCATTGATCGACAGGATTTTAGAATCATTTATGCCAGCCGAACGGGCGTCCGTTGGCCGGCCGCTGGGCGTGGCCGCCGCGGCCCTCAGGGCGCTGTGCCCGGCTCTGGCTCTGGGTCTGCTGTTGGTTGGCGGCAGTGGCTGTTCTGCCAAGCGGGCGGCCCTCAACACGCTCGGTGACGCCCTGGCCGGCAGCGGCACCACCTTCTCGGCGGACGATGATCCCGAATTGGTCAAGGCTGCGGTCCCCTTCAGCCTGAAGCTGATGGAGGCGCTGCTGGCGGAGACCCCGGAGCACCGCGGTCTACTCACCGCGGCGGCTGGTGGTTTTAGCCAGTACGCCTACGCCTTCGTGCAGCAGGAAGCCGACGAGTTGCGCAGTACCGATCTGGCCCGTTCCCGCGAGTTGCAGAAGCGCGCCAAGCGGCTCTACCTGCGGGCTCGGGACTACGGTCGGCGTGGTCTGGTCACCCGCCGCCAGGATTTCGCCCAGGCTTTGGAGGCCGATCCACGGGCCGCGGTGGCCGGTTTTACGGCGGCGGATGTGCCCTTGCTCTACTGGACCGCTGCCGCCTGGGTGGGTGCCATCACGGCGGACAAGACCGACGCGCAACTGATCGGCGATCTACCCAAAGTGGACGCCATGCTCGAGCGTGCCCTGGCGCTCGATGAGAGCTTTGACCACGGCGCCCTGCAGGCGCTGATGATCGCCTACGAGACCGTGCGGCAAGGGGTCGAGGGCGATCCCTATGCGCGGGCAGAGCAACGCTTCCGCCGCGCCCTCGAACTGTCGGGGGGCAAGCTCGCCGGTCCGTACGTGAGCCTGGCCGAGTCCGTCTGCATCCCGACCGAGAACCGCGAGCGCTTTGTACAGCTTCTCGGCGCGGCTCTGGCGATCGATCCCGACACGGCGCCGACGTCGCGCCTCGCCAACCTGATCATGCAGGATCGGGCCCGCTGGCTGAACGCGCACGTCGACGACTACTTTCTGCCCCCCGTTGACGAGACACCCCAGGGCGGAGCCCCGGAGAGCCGATGAAGTTCCCCTTTCCACCGTTGCGGCCCGTGGCGGCCGTCGTTGTCGCCGGATGCCTCCTGGGCCGCATCGACCCGGCTGCGGGCGCCACCTTTGAGCTGAAGGTCGCTTCCGTAGCGCCCGCCGGCACCTCCTTCAACAAGAACCTCGAAGACCTTGGCGCGCAGTGCGCCCAGGCCCCCGGCGGTGGGGTGGTGTTCAACATCTTCCCGGGCACGCAGGGCGGCGAGCCGACCATCGTGCGCCGTATGCGCGGCAACGCCCTGCAGGGCGCCATGCTGACCGGGGTCGGGCTCAGCCAGATCGATGAGTCCGTGACCGCGCTGCAACTCATGCCGATGGCCTTCCAGAGCTGGGCGGAGATGGACTTTGTGCGCACGCGGCTCGAACCGCGCCTGGAGAAGATTTTCCTCGAGAAGAACTACATCATCCTCTTCTGGGGTGATGCGGGCTGGGTGCGCGTGTTCTCCACGGAGCCGGTGCAGAGCCTGGCCGACCTCAAGTCACGGCGCGTGTTTGCCTCGTCGGGCATGCCCAAAGCCCTCGAGATGCTGACCGCCTACTACACCCCCGTCGAGATGGAACCGGACAAGATTCTGCTGAGCCTGCGCAACGGCATGATCAACGTGGTGCCGATTCCGGCCTTCCTGGCGAATTTCAGTCAGGTGGCGACGAAGGCGCGGTACATGCTTGACATGAAATGGGTTCCCGTGGTGGGCGCCATGGTCGTGACCAAGGCGGCCTGGGACAAGCTGCCGCCGGCGACGCAGACCTACGTTCGTGAGACCAGCCGCAAGGCCGGCGAGAAGATCCGTGCGGACAGCCGCCGCGAGGACGACGAGGCCATCCAGGCCATGGTGCAGAAGCAAGGGCTGAAGGTGACCTCACTCTCGCCCGAGGCCGACAAGGCCTGGCGCGACGAGATGGACCGGATCAGCCCGCGTATCCGCGGCAACATCGTGCCGGCCGACGTCTACGACACCGTGCAGGCGGCGCTGCAGGAGTTCCGCGCCCAGCAGCAACCGCCGAAGTGAGTGGCCGTCCTGCTGTCCAGCAGGACCGCGGGCGGTCCATGAGATGCGTTTCTAAGGACGTCGATGGCTGACTTGTCCACAGTACCGTCCGCTGGCCCGCAACCGCGGCTGCTCATCTGGCTGCACCGCTGCGAGAATGGCCTGTTGGTGCTGGCCTTGGCGCTGATGGTGCTGCTGGGAGTGGCTGACCTGACCCTGTGGCAGAAGCTGCGGCTGCCCGTGCGCATACCGGGTTCCGAGAGCTTCATCCGGCACCTCTCGCTGATCGTCGGCATGGTGGGGGGCATGATCGCGGCGCGGGAGTCCCGCCTGCTTGCCATGTCGGGGCTGGCGCCGTTTCTTCCCGCCCGGATCAAGCGCTGGATGCAGTTCGGCAGCGGGGTCGTGGCCTGCGCCATCACGGCCGGTCTGACGGCGGCGGCCATCCAGTTTGTGGCTCAGGAACGGGAGGCCGGACTGCGGCTGGCGCTCGGCATCCCGGTCTGGTGGGCCCAGGTGTTCCTGCCGCTCGGGTTCGGGGTCATCGCGGTCCGCCTGCTGTGGCAGTCCGCCGCCACCTGGCGCTGGCGTCTGCTGGCCTTCGCGCTGGTGGCGGTGGCGGTCGGGTTCGCCGCGAAGCCGCCGCTGGACCCGGCCCGGCTGGTCTGGCCGTTCGTGGGCCTGCTGCTGGCCGCGACGCTGGGGGGAGCGCCGATCTTTGTGACGCTGGGCGGAGCCGCGCTGATCCTCTTCTGGGGTCAGGGGGCGCCGCTCTTCTCGATCACGCTGGACCACTACGACCAGGTGACGAATCCCCTGTTGGCAACCCTGCCGCTGTTCACCCTGGCCGGTTACCTGCTGGCCGAGAGCCAGGCGTCGGCGCGCCTGGTGCGCCTGTTCAGTGCCTGGACGGGGTTTGTGCGCGGCGGCCCCGCCATCGTGGTCGCCCTGGCCTGCGCCTTCTTCACCACCTTCACGGGTGGGTCGGGAGTCACCATCCTGGCGCTGGGCGGGCTGCTGATGCCCGTGCTGTTGGCGGCGCGCTACGACGAAGAGACCGCGCTCGGCCTGATCACCAGCGCCGGCGCCCTCGGCATTCTCTTCCCGCCCTGCCTGCCCTTGATCATCTACTCGATCGTCGGCCAGGTGAGCATGAACGAGATGTTCCTGGGCGGCCTGCTGCCCGGTGTGCTGATGGTCGGCCTGACCATCGCCTATGGCGTCTGGAAGGGCCCCAAGCTCTCGGCGGAGGAGCGCCGCTTCAACCTGGGCGAGGCCTGGCGGGCCACCTGGGCGGCCAAGTGGGAGATCGTCCTGCCGGTGATCCCGCTGGTGCTGATCTTCGGCGGCATCGCGCTACCGGTACCGGCAGCCGCCGCCACGGCCTGCTACGCGTTCATCACCCAGGCCCTGATCCACCGCGAACTGAAGCTGACCTCCAGCCTGCCCAAAGTCGTCGTCGAGTGCGGCCTCCTGGTCGGCGGCGTGCTGTTGATTCTCGGCACGGCCATGGGCTTCACCAACTACCTGATCACCCAGCACATCCCCGACCATGCCGCCACCTGGATCAGCACCGCGATCTCCTCCAAGCTCCTTTTCCTGCTCGCCCTCAATCTCCTCCTGATCATCGTCGGCTGCCTGATGGACATCTTCTCGGCGACGGTGGTGATCGTGCCGCTGATCGTGCCGATGGCGGCGGTGTTCGGCATCCACCCCGTGCATTTGGGGATCATCTTCCTGGCGAATCTCGAGTTGGGTTACCTCACCCCGCCGGTCGGGCTGAATCTCTTCCTCTCTTCGTACCGCTTCGGCAAGCCGGTCATGTACGTCGCTCGTGCCGCCATGCCGATGATGGCGGTGCGGCTTCTCGGCGTGCTGCTGATCACCTATGTGCCGGCCATCACCACCTGGCTGCCGGGGCTGTTCGGCGGCAACTGAGCGAACGCTCCTGCAAGGCACAGGGACTGCCAGGGAAGTGGAGATAACAACCGGTCAGTCGCTAACGACCGTGGGAACGGCAGCGCTGCCCGTGAGTCTCCTGGCATCGGGCCGGTCCGCGTGAACCGCGCTGGAACGGTCCGGGCCTGGAGGGCGTGCGAGCGCTGGGGCCGCTCTACCGCCGCCCGCGGCAGCGCCGCCGGTCCGCGAGAACCGCCAGGGCGCCGGCGAGCAACGCCAGAGAGGTGGGCTCCGGCACCAGCCCCACGGGCGGGACGAAATCCGCGGTCCAGAGCGCCGTGCCCCCGGTGATGCGGATCTGGTCCAGGTTGCCGACGAAGTGGGTGCTGCCCCCGAGGAGCGTATCGGTGCCAATCGAGAGCGGGCCGCCGAAGTCGGGCATACTCCCAGCCCAGGTGACGCTGCCCTGGCTGGTCCCGTTCAGGTAATGGGTGAAGGTGTCGCCCGAACGCACCACCGCATAGTGGTACCACGTGTTGCTGAGCAGGTCGGTGGTGGTGCTGAGCTGCACCGGGTTGGTTCCACCCGAGAACATCATGAACATCGGGCTCTGGCCGTAGACGTTCACGTACCAGCGATTGTTCAGGTCGGTGCCCTGCGCCATCTGCAGCGTGTGGGCCGTCGCGTTCGGCAAGCGCATCCAGAGGTCGATGGTGAAGTTGCTGGTGCCGAAGGACCAGTCGTTACTGTCCGGGACCGTGAGGTAGTCACTACCGCTGTTGTAGAAGCCGATGGAACTCGAGCCTGACCCGGTCGGGAAGTCGACCCCGGTCGTGTGGTCCACCATGCCGACCGCCGTGACCGGGTGGTTCGCCCCTGACGAATCGGTGAAGACGTTACTGCCGGGCGTGGCGTTGGAGACAACCAGCAGGTCGGCCGTCACGCGGGTCGGGAGTGCCAGGCACAGGATCCACAACAGCCCAAGTCCGGTCAGATGGCACGGGTTGGAGCGCATGGGTACGGTTTCCTCATGAGCAACGCCAGTGGGTCTCAGGGGACACGCGGGCAAATTTAGTCTACCGACCCTGCCCGTCAAGCCTCGGCGCGAGTCCTCCAGGACGAAACTGCCTTGCGGCCGTCTCCAGCCTACTTGCAGGGCAGGGCGGGGGCTGTACATAAAGACCATGGGCCTTGCTGCAGAATCCCCTCGTGTCGTGCGGCGGGGCCGTTGACACCAGGATGGCCTCGCATGAATACCTTCGGGCGCGTGGGCTCGGTCGGCGTGCTGGTTCTCGCTTTGGGGGTGGCCGGGGCGGTCTGGGGTTCTGATCTGAACGACGTCGCGCTCTTCGATCCGGCAGTCGCCGGGCTGCAGGGCTGGGGGTCGCCGCGGCAGGCGGATCTGGCCGCGGTGGCGGGCGCGCTGCAACTCACGATCACGGGGCCCGATGCCTCGATCACCCGCACGGATCTGCAGGTGGACCCGGGGATGGGCGAGTGGCTCAACCTGCGCTACCGGGCCAGCGGCTTTACGGCTGAACGGACCAGCGGCGAGCTCTTCTTTGCCAGCGCCGGCGCCGGTTTCGCCGAACTCCAGTACGCCCATCTGCCGGCGTTGCAGACCGACGGCGAGTGGCACGAGCTGTGGGTCAACCTGCCCGGCGCCTGCCGCCGTGGCGCCGACAGTTGGTGGCAGGCCGGCACGATCACGGCGCTGCGCTTGGATCTGGTGAACGAGGCGCCGGGGGCGATCACGGTCAGCGCCATCCGCCTGACCGCCCAGCGCGCGCCGGAGGTTCTGTCGGCAGGGGGGCGTCTCCTGAGGCGCTGGAAGGAGCCCCACAACCTGGCCCTGACCGAGCGCGACGGCGTGCTCGTCCTCGACGTGCGCGACAAGGACTGCCGCATTTTCAGTGCCGAGGTCCCCCTGGATCCGCAGGCCTGCCGTTACCTGGCGCTCCGCTACCGCGGCACAGGCTGCGGCGACGGAGCAACCACCGGCCAGATCTTCTACGCCAACCGCCGGCACGGCATCGACGCGGCTTACCAGATCCCGCTCCCCTCCCTGACCCGCGACGGCGCCTGGCATGACCTCGTGGTCGACACCTGGGAGGTGCTTGGCCGCGGCGGTGCGGACTGGCTCAATGGCGGGCCGGTGACCGAACTGCGGCTGGACCTGGTCGACCAGGCCCCCGGGCAGATCGAGCTGGCTCATGTCTTCGTGACGCCGCGCCTGCGGGTGACGTCCACGGACGAGTTGGCCCTCCCCCCGGGCCGCCAGTGGCTCCTGCCCGCCAGCGCCTTCATGGGGCCCGGTGGCAAGCCTCAGCCCTGCACGCTGACTTTGCCGGCGGGCGACTACGGCGTCTGGCAGCGCTGCCTGGCCGGCAGTGGCGAACAGGCCTGGCAGGTGGCCGCGCGCAGCACGGGCGGCCGGCTGACCGTCCCGCCGGCGGTGGGGGCGCTGGCTGATGCGGTCCTCGTCGGCGAGGGCGGCACGGCGCCGCGCGATGCCCCGGTCGCGGTCCTGCAGCCCGCCAGCAGCACCATCCGCCCGTTGCCCGTGGCCCGCAAGGCACTGCTCAAGCCCTACTGGCAGGGCGAGATGATGGTCTGCCCGCAGGGCGGCAGCAAGGACCCCGTTACCGGCTTCAGCCGTTCCGGCTTCCGCCGCGTCTTCAGCGTCCCCGCCGACCTCACCGACGCCTGGCTGCAGATCAGCGTCGACGACTTCTTCCGCCTGTATCTCGACGGCGAACTGATCGCCGAGAACTTCGCCGCCGATTCCTGGATGACGCCGACCGTCATCGAGCTCACGACCCGGCTCAAGCGTGGCGGGGAGCACGTCCTAGCGGTCGAGGCGCACAACCGCAGCGGCGCGACGGGCGCCCTGGTGGACCTGGTCATGAACCGTCCCGACCACTCCTGTGTGCGCCTCGTCTCCGACGCCGAGTGGCGCTCGAGCGCGGGCCTGCCTGAGGGCTGGACGTGGCCGGGCTTTGACGATGCGGCCTGGGTCGCGCCAAGCCTGCTGCCCGGTCCTCCCCGTGCGCCGTGGGTAGTGGAGATCCCTTACGTCAACAAGACTTGGGAACCGCCGACGCGCTGCCTGGAGTTACAGGTCCCGGCGACAGTGACGGCGGGTGAGGTGTTGCCCATCGCCTGCCGCCTGCAGTCGGCGGTCCCCGTCGCCGTCGGCGAGGTGCTGCTGGCCACCCTCAGCGAGGCCAGTTCAGGGCGGGTCGTGCTGCAGCGCGAGTTTCCCCTGGTGGCAGCCAACCTCAGCGCGGTGTCTGCCGACACCGTGCAGGTGCAGGGCCTGGAGTTGCCGCTGTCGCGCTGGTGGCCCGCCCTGCAGGCCCGACTGACGGTGGGGCTCTACGGCCGGGCCCTGCCGGATGCGGGCGGCGCCAGCGCCGACGTCGTGTTGCGGGGCGCCGCGCCGACCCCCAACCTGACCAGTGCGGTGCAGACCCTCGACGGTACCCCGCGGCTCCTGGTCAACGGCCAACCGACCTTCATCATGGTCGGCAATGGCGAGGGCCGCGAGCGCGCCGGCACCCTGGAGGCCTTCCGCGCCGGCGGCTTCAACGTCGCCGCCGTCTGGGTCGACCCCATGGGCATCCGGCAGTGGTGGACCGGCCCGGAGCAGTACGACTTCGCCAGCGTGGACGAGGTGCTGGTGGAGACGCTGGACCGTTTCCCGGAGGCGCTGCTGCTGCCCATCGTCTGGGCCGCGCCGCCGCCCTGGTGGGCCGCGCTCTACCCGGCGGAGATCGCCCGCTTCAGCGATGGTAAGCCCTGGCCGTACTACCGCTCCACCGCCTCCTTCAGCTCCCGCCAGTGGCGCGCTGACGCCACGCTGGCCATGACCGCCTTCGTGCACCATCTGGAGGGCAGCCCCCTGGCCGGACGCGTGCTCGGCTACTGGGTCATTGGCGGCGTCTCCGCGGAGTGGCAGGGCTGGGGCTGTCACAACAGCGCCGCCGACCGGCGCGCGATGGACTACTCGGCGCCGGAGCAGGAGGCCTTCCGCGCCTACCTGACCGAGCACTACCCGGCGCGTGCCGACCTCGCTACGGCCGGGGTCCCGTCTCTCGACGAACGCCTGGGCCGTGAGTTGGGCGTCTTCCGCGATCCGGCGTTCGCCGCCGCCGCCATCGCCTACGCCCGCTTCTACTCGGAAAGCGTCACCACCTGCATGCTGACCTGTGTCGGCGCCGCCAAGCGTGCCGTCGGTGGACGCAAGATCGTCGGCACCTACTACGGCTACTCGCTGGAGTACGCCAACATGGACTGGTGCCTGCAGATGAGCGGCCACAACGCCGTGCGCCAGGCGCTGGACTCGCCCGACATCGACTTCTTCTCCGCGCCCCACAGCTATGCCGTGCGGCGCCTCGGCGGCGACATGGGCTGGATGTGGGCGGCACACTCCCTGAACCTGGCCGGCAAGCTCTTCTGGCCCGATGACGACAGCCGTACCTACCTCTCCGGGCCCTGCGACTACACCCCGGCCATCAACCCCGCTCAGACCCGCGAAACCCTGCGCCGCAACTTCGGCAAACAGCTCTGCCACCTCAACCCGGTCGGCTTCCTGCAGATCGAGTCCGGCCACGAACTGGGCTCGGCGGCCATCGCCCGCGATGCCCGCCTGACCCGCCGCGCCGGGGAATTCGCCCTGGAGAAGCGGGTCCGGCGCCGGGCCGAGATCGCGGTGGTCATCGATGAGGACAGCATCCCCGCCTTCGCCTATGGCCAAGGGCGCCTGTCCGGCGGCCGCCTTGAGCCCGTCCTGCCGTGGAACGGCGAGCGCTTCTTCTACGACCGCCAGGTCAACAACCTGGCCGCCGATCTGCTCAGCACCCAGCGCGAGCGCATCGCCACGATCGGCGCGCCGGTGGACTGGATCCTGGCCAGCGACCTCGTCCGCCAGCCGCTCGAGTACAAGCTCTACATCATGCTGAGCACGGTGCAGTTCGACGACGCGCTGCTGCAGGCGGTGCAGCGGCAGATCCAGGGCCGCGAGGTGACCGTGCTCTGGTGCTACGCGCCCGGCTTCATCCGCAACGGCACCGCTGAGGTCGGGCACATGGCGGCCCTGACCGGTTTCCGTCTGCAACGCGTTGCGGCGGCTCCGGCGGTCATCAATCTGACCGCCCCGGCCCAGCCCCTGCTCGCCGACCTGACCGCGCTCTCCTTCGGCGCCCCCTACGCCATGGATCCCCGTTTCGCCGTGGACGACCCGCAGGCCGAGACCCTGGGCGTCTACCGCGATGGCGGCGGGGTGGGCCTTGCGAGCAAAGCCGTGGATCGCTGCCGCAGCGTTTACTGCGGCGCCACGGTCCTGCCTCCGGGACTTCTGCGCGGCCTGGCGCGCCAGGCCGGCGTGCACCTCTACGCCACCCGCGACGACGTCCTTGACGCCAACGATGCCTTCGTCCTGCTGCACACGGCCACAGCCGGCGACAAGACCGTCGCCCTGCCGCGCCCCGGCGACGTCGTCGACGTCTACACCGGCACCGTTATCGCACAGAACGTGCAGCAGTTCACCTTCCACGAAGCTGCCGAGACCACCCGCCTCTTCTACGTCGGTACCGCCCCGGAGTTCGTGCGCTACATGGACTACGACGGCACGGGTGCCACAGGGCCGCAGTGAGTCGTACCCACCGCCCCGCGGAACGACCGGGGCTCTGCGTTCAGCCTTCAAGGCGGTCTGGGGGACAGGCTGCCGCGGGCCGTCATGGCTGGCAGACATCGGCCAGCCGCAGTTCAGCAGGTTGCCGCAGCGCCTTGGCGTAGGTCAGCATCCGCTCGCCCTCGGCGGTCACCCGCTCCCCCAGAAAGCGAAAGCTGAGCCGGCCGGGCAGACGAGCCGAGGCGGGATTCTCGGGGTGCACCTGAATCGCCGCTATCGCCGCGGCCGTGCAATCCACAAGATGGCGGGTCATGAGCTCAACGGCGCGAGTCGCGTAGCCGTGCCCGCGGGCGCCCGGGTAGAGACCATAGGAGATATTGGCCACGCCAGGACGGAACCCCGGTGTCGCCAGGTTGGCCTCCACCACGCCGACGAGAGTCCCCGTCGCCGCCAGGCAGATGCCGAAGGACCGCACCGGTCCGGATGCCTCGCGAGACAGCCGATTGCGCTCAATCCAGGCGAGGACGGTCGCCATCGTGCTGCGGCCGCCGGACAGGAAGCGAACCGTCGGTTCGTCTTCACCCGCCAGATGCACCTCGGCGTCTGTCGGCGTCAGCGCCCGGAGGGTGACGACGCCATCACTCAGTTCGTTGACTGCACCCACGACGGAGCCCCCAGTTGGCCTACTGTACTCCCGCAGTTTGGGGGGGCAATCGGGCGGGGCGGCGCAGGCTTGCGGACGCGGGTTGGGCGCTGTATGGCCTGTCCCCTTGAGGGCCTTGCAGAACTCCACGAGGGGCTCGCTTAGGACGAAGAGGCGCATAGGACCGCGTGAACGCGGGACTACGAACCGCCCCCCCCCCCGTCAGGCGCCTCTGGGTTTGTAGTCCCGCCTTCAGCCCCCGCGGGGCGCAGTGTCCGCCCGATCATGTCAGAGCAGAACATCGGATTGCTCCTGGCGCGCGAGCGTCCACGGGTGCCCTGCACCCCGCGAGCTCTTGTTTCACAGGAGCGTATCGGCTTTGGCTGCGCCACGGTGGCCGGCATCCCCAGCGGCCGGATCGGCTTCGTGGTGCAGGACGGGCAGGCCACGGTTGAGGACGTCCGCGCCTGGGCCATGAGCTTGGAACCGTAGGCGGTGCTCAGGCGTAGCGCGTATGGGTCTCTTTGAGGTGCCGGTCCTCGAGGGTGCGGGCGATGCGCCGCATCAGGTTACGGCGCAGATCGAGTTCCACGGGCACGCTGGGGTCCTGGTGCGCCTCGTTGATGCGGGTACCGATGAGGAACTCGATCACGTCGCTGTTGAGCAGGTGCTCGATGATCTGGGCGGCGCCATGGCGCACGCCCGGCCCGGGACTGACATCGGCCTCCAGCATGTCGCCGACGCGGGCCAGGGTGATGGTGCCTTCGGTGATGAGCTCGACCCCCTGCATGCGGGAGGTCGGCGGGATCTCGTCATCGAGGTCCTCCAGACCCACGTCGACCGGCCGCTTCAGTTCACGGGACACGATCTGCGCCGTCGTGCCGCCGCAGAGGATGACACGGCCGGGGAAGGTGGCGACGGTTTCGGCGAGCAGTCGGTCGTGCTGTCGGTCGAACGGCGGACCGGTGGCCACCAGCAGCCGGCGCGGGCGCCGGAAGTAGACCACGGCGCAGGTGATGTCGTCCTGCGGCTGTCCCGCATCGTTGACCGTGGCCAGATTGACGATGCGGCGGGCGAGGTCCCGCGCCGAGATCCGTGGTTGATCACGGATCAGGTTCAGCGTGAACGCGGCCACGGCCTCGCGCCCCCAGCCCAGCGGCATGGTCTCACGCCCCATGCCGGACTGGTTCACCCCGTCGGAGAAGAAGACGATACGGTCATCGACGGCGGCCGTAAAGGCGGTTGACTCCAGGACGCGCTCGCGCTGCAGGTTCCCCACTCCGGCGGGGACGATCATCCGGCGCTTCGGGCAGCGCAGCTCGCGCCCGTCCCGCAGGATCAGACAGGGCGGATTCTCATGTTCGATGATGCGCACCTCGCGGGTGCTCTCGAGGTCGACGATGGTGAAGGTCGAGTAGGCGATCTGGCGCTCGCTGCAGAGGGGCAGCGTGTCCATGATGGTGCGGGCAGTCTGCTCGATATCGGTGTGGTGGACGACGAAATCGAGGGCCATGCTGCTGGTGAGCGTGGCCAGGACGTTGGCCTTGACGCCGCTGCCCAGCCCGTCGGAGAGCACCGAGACGATGCGGCCCTCCTGCTTGACCTTGCGCGAGACGAAGACGTCGCCCGATACCGGCTGCCCGCGTTTGGCGGCCTGGCAGAAGTCGACCTCGATGAAGACATCATCCGCCATCGCCGCCATCCTTCTCCTCCGCCTCGGGTCCGGCAAAGGACTCGATGATGGCATTCAGGCTGACCTGGCTCTCCGCCGCGTTCTCGCCCAGCAGGTAGGCGATCTTCTGCACCGTTTCCATCTGCCGGCGGATGACCTTCTGGGCCTGGCCGATGACCTGGTCGCGCTGTACGGCGGGTTCGGTGATGTCGCGCAGGATGCCGCCGACGATGCGGCTCCGTTCGATGGAGAACACCGAGGCGGTGAAGACGCGACCGCCGTGTTTGAGATCGCGGTCGGGGATGTCCTCGCCGTTCTCCAGCACCTGGTGAAAGAGCTTGGCCAGGAAGGGCGCCAGGCGCTCCAGGGAGGCGCCTTCCAGGCCAGGGCGGGCATCGTAGATGCTGCCGGCGTCGCCGCCCACCACCTCGGCAAAGCGGCGATTGCATTCGACGACGTTGAGGGCCGCGTCGACGATGACGACGCCGGAGGGCATGGTCTGGATCAGCGCATTCGCCTTCTTCTGAGCGAGCTTGCGCATGTAGGAGAGGCAGGAGGTCGGTTCGGTCATGCCGGCGAGCAGGGCTTGGGCGAAGTCGCGGCAACTGGCATAACCGCAGCCGCTGCAGTTCAGTTCATCCTCGCCGGTATGCTTGCCCACCCGTGCCAGCGCCTCGCGCATCTGGCGCTCGCTATAGGCGTGTTCGGCGATGGGCTCCAGACGACGGTCCAGGCGAGCGTCGACCGTGGGCGGCCGGGGGCTGCCGACGGCCGGGCTGGCGGCCCGGCTGATCACCCGCACGCGTTTCAGCACCGTCGCCGACGATGCTTCGGCCTGCGGGCCATTGATGCAGCCGCCGGCGCAGCCGAGCAGCTCGAGGAACAGCGGCCGTTGCAGGCGCAGACTCTCGAGGTCCTGCAGCCCCTGCAGTACGGTCTCGACGCCGCTGAGGGCCATGAAGCCGGCGTCGGCGACGCTGCACTGGGCCTTGATGCCGGCGATCATGCCGCCGTCGACCGGATAGAGTGCACCCTCAGCGGCGGCCTGCGGCACGAAGTGATCGCTCGCGTCCGTGGGCAGGGTGCGCGGATTGAGGTGCTCCTCATGCAGCCAGAGGCGTAGGTCGGTGAAGGTGACGGCCAGCTCCAGCAGGTCCGGATAGCGGTCCGCCTCGAGCTTCTTGGCAATGCAGGGGCCGATGAAGACGATGGCGACGTCGGGTCCGAACTCGCGGCGCAGCAGCCGGCAATGCACCAGCAGGGGCGAGGCTAGGTTGGTGACCATTTGGCCGTAGGCGGGCAGGTACTTGTAGACCAGATCGACGACCACCGGGCAGGCCGACGAGAGCAGGATGCGCGGGGTCGGGTCGCGCAGTTCGTCGGCGACCGCGGCCGACACCTCCTGGGCGCCCAGTGCGGTCTCGCTGACCGCGGTGAAGCCAAGGCGCTTGAGCGCCTGCACAAGCTGCGCCGGCGTGCAGCCCTCGAACTCGCTGACGTAGGATGGCGCCAGGCTGGCGACCACGGTCCGCCCGGAGCGCAGCAACTGCCGCAGCCGCCCCAAGTCGTCGCGGACCCGCTTCGCATGCACCGGGCAGACTTTCACGCAGTGTCCGCAGGCGATGCAGCGCTCCGCCATCACGGTGGCACTGCCATTCTCGACCCGGATCGCTTTGACCGGACAGTGGCGCACGCAGGCGCAGCAGTCCTGGCACTCGCTGCGGGCCGTGAAGATCGGGTGCTGGTGGTTCATCCCGGGGTCTCCTGCTGGAAGTGGCGCCGCAACAGGTCCAGGCAGAGGTTGGGGTCGACCTGTTCGTAGTGCGTGCCGTCGATCACCAGATGCGGCCCGCGGCTGCAACGGCCGAAGCAGAGCCCGCCGCGCAACACGACGTTGGCCGCGATGCCCCGCTCGCGCAGGAACTCGCGGATCACGGCCAGGTTGTGCTGATTGCCGCGTGAGAAGCAGGAGCTGCCCATGCAGATCTGGATATCAGTGGCCACGTGTGGCTCTCCAGGGGTTGGGCCGTTCACGCTGAGGCCCGACAGCCGCTACAGGGACTCGCCCCGGCGCCGGTCGGGACGCTGCCGGCCAAGGCGGCCGCCAGCGCGGCACGCGCCATGGCCGGGGTGCAGTGCTCGATAAACTGCCCGGCGATGGTGACCGTCGGGCCGCGGTCGCAGCGCTCATGGCAGAAGGTGGCCCGCAAGTCGACGCGGTCCTGCACGCCGCCGTCCTTGACCTGCTGCAGCAGATCGCGGAGCAGATCCTGCGAACCGCGCAGGAAGCAACTGGTGCCGACGCAGACGGTCACCGGCACCTTCTGCGCGGCGCTGGCGGCGTTCAGCATCACATCCTCGTCCTGGATCCGCCGCCGGCTGTGGTAATGCGTGTGCAGCAACTCGTGGGCTTTCGGTCCGCCGACGGCGCCGATGCAGGTCGCGTAGCAGTGCTGCACGAAGGGGTTGTCCTGGCTCTTGTGCAGATCCAGGCGGCGGTCGACGTTGTAGAGGCCCTCGGTCCGCTGTCGGCGCGCCGTGGGCTCGGCGCCGACCGGCTGGCCCGCACCACCGATGCAGCCGCCGGGGCAGGCCATGACCTCGATCAGATCGGCGTGGCTCGTACCGGCCTTGACCTGATCGGCCACGACCCGGGCCTGACGCAGGCCGTAGACCGCCTGCAGCCGCACGCTGGTGTCGCCTAGCGCGACCACGGCCTCGCGGCAGCCGGATTCACCGCGCAGGGCAGTGAACTCGACCTGGGCCAGGGGCTTGCCGGTGACCTTCTCGTAGGCGTAGCGCACCACCGCCTCGCTGACCCCACCGGAGTTGCCGAAGATGACCCCGGCGCCGGTCTTGAAGCCGAGGGGCAGGTCGAGCGAGGCCGGTGTCAGCGCCGCGAAGTCGATGCCGGCGCCCTCGATCATCCGGATCAGTTCCTGGGTGGTCAGTACATGCTCCAGGTCCGGGCGCCCGTCGCGGGCGAACTCAGGCCGCAGTTTCTCGGCCTTCTTGGCGGTGCAAGGCATGATCGAGACGATGACCAGATCCGTCGCCGCGACGCCGAGGTCCTTGGGCAGCACCTCGCGGGCCAGGGCGGCGAACATCTGCTGCGGCGAGCGGCAACTGGAGAGGTGCGGTAGCAGCTCGGGGTAGTACTGCTCGGCGAAGCGCACCCAGGCCGGGCAGCAACTGGTGAACTGCGGCAGACGCTTGCCGGCGGCGGCGCGCTGCAGGAACTCCGTGGCTTCCTCGATGACGGTGAGGTCGGCGGCGAAGGAGGTGTCGAACACCGCCGCGAAGCCCAGCAGACGCAGCGCGGCGACGATGCGGCCGGTCTCATCGCTGCCCGCCCCCAGTCCGAAGGCTTCGCCGACCGCGACCCGGACCGCCGGGGCGATCTGCGCGATCACCCGCTTGCGGGGATTCGCCAGATCGGCCCACACTGCCTCGATCTCCGGCTTGGGGACGATGGCGCCAGTCGGACAGACGCGGGCGCACTGGCCGCAGAAGACGCACTCGACCTGCCCCAGGTCGTGGCCGAAAGCGGGCGAGACGCAGGAGGTGGCACCACGGTGGGCGAAGTCGATGGCGCCGATGCCCTGCACCTCGCTGCAGACGCGGACGCAATCGCCGCAGAGCACGCACTTGTTGGGGTCGCGAATCAGGCTGGGATTGCTGTCGTCCACACGCTCTGCCCGCGCCACGCTCTTGAAGCGGACCTTGTCCACTCCCAGACGGCGCGCCAGGTCAAGCAGCTTGCAGGTGGCGCTCTTGCTGCAGGTGGTGCAGCCCTGGTGGTGGTTGGCCAGCAGTAGTTCGATGGTGATCCGGCGCATCTCGCGGATCTCGGCGGTCTGCGTGCGCACCACCATCCCAGGTTCCGGCGGCGTCGAGCAACTGGCGACGATGCCGCGACCGGCGACGTCGACCAGGCACAGTCGACAGGCGCCGTAGACGCTCAGTTCGGAATGGTAGCAGAAAGTCGGAATCTCGATGCCGGCCCGGCGGACGACGTCGAGCACATTGCGCTCGCCGTTGAGCGCCACCGTCTTGCCGTCAATGGTCAGTGTTTTCGCGATATCCATGGCGCACTCAAACTCCCGTGATGGCATCGAACTTACAGGCTTCGGCACAGGCGCCGCAGCGGATGCAGCGGGCGGCGTCGATCCGGTGGGGCTGTTTGCGTTCGCCGCTGATGGCGCTCACCGGGCATTTGCGGGCACAGACGGTACAGCCCTTGCACAGGGCCGGGTTGATCTCCGGGGCCAGGAGGGCCTTGCAGCGCCGGGTCGGGCAGGTCTTGTGCAAGACGTGCGCCTCAACCTCCTCGCGGAAGTAGCGCAGGGTGGAAAGCACCGGGCTGGGGGCGGTCTTGCCCAGGCCGCAGAGCGACCCCTTGCTGACTGCCGCGCCCAGGCTTTGCAGCAGGTCGAGGGTGCCGGCATCGGCGCGGCCTTCGATGATGTCATCCAGCAGGGCCAGCATCTGCTTGGTGCCCTCGCGGCAGAGGACGCACTTGCCGCAGGACTCATTCTGGGTGAACTGCATGAAGAAGCGCGCAATCTGCACCATGCAGGTATCGTTGTTCATGACCACCAGCCCCCCCGAGCCCACCATCGCCCCGACGCTGCGCAGGCTGTCGTAGTCCAGGGGCAGGTCGAGGTGGTCGCGGGTGAGGCAGCCGCCCGAGGGCCCGCCGATCTGCACCGCCTTGAAGTCCTGGCCGGTCAGGTTACCGCGGTCGTCCGTGACCCCACCGCCGATCTCGTAGACGATCTCGCGCAGGGTGGCACCCATGGGCACCTCGATGAGGCCGGTATTGGCGACATGGCCAGTGAGGGCGAAGGTCTTGGTGCCCGGGCTGGCGGCGGTGCCACAGGCTCGGAAGGCCGCCGGGCCGCCGCGGATGATCAGGGGGACTGAGGCCAGGGTCTCCACGTTGTTGATTACCGTCGGCTTGCCCCACAGGCCCGACTGCGCCGGGAAGGGCGGCTTGGGCGAGGGCATGCCGCGCCGGCCCTCGATGGAGGCCATCAGGGCCGTCTCCTCGCCGCAGACGAAGGCGCCGGCGCCCTCCATCACGTGGCAGGTCAGCCGGGCGCCGCTGCCAAAGAGGTCCTCGCCCAGCATGCCGCTGGCCGTGGCCGCCTCCACCGCACCGCGCAGACGCCGCACCGCCAGGGGGTACTCGGTGCGGACGTAAAGATAGGCTTCGTCGGCGCCCACTGCCCGCGCTGCGATCAGCACGCCTTCGAGCACCCGGTGCGGATTGCCTTCCATCACGCTGCGATCCATGAAGGCCCCAGGATCCCCTTCGTCGCCATTGCAGATGACGTACTTCTTGGGGCCGGGCTGGATACGGGTCAGCTCCCACTTACGGCCGGTGGGGAAGCCGCCGCCGCCACGCCCACGCAGGCCGCTGTCGATCAGCGTCTGGCAGACCTGCTCAGGGGTCATCTCAGTGTAGGCCTGGCGCGCCGCCGCGTAGCCGCCCTCAGCCACATACTCGGCCAGGTTCTCAGGATCGATGCGCCCGCACTGGTCCAGAACTCGGCGCTGTTGCCGGACATAGAAGGGGATCTCGTCGGTACCCCGGCAGCGCCGGCCGTTGCGCGGATCGCAATACAGCAGGCGCTCCACCACGCCGCCCTCGACCAGGCTCGTGGCGACGATCTCGGCGGCATCCGCTGCCGTGACCTTGCAGTAGAGGGTGTTCTCAGGCAGCACCGTCACCAGCGGCCCCATCTGGCAGAAGCCCTGGCAACCGCTGAGGGTGAAGTGGATGCCGACGTCGTCCGGGGCCAGGGCGACGCCGGGATCGCGCTGGTCGACGACGCGTAGTCCGGCCTGGACCGCCGCGCGGACCAAGGCCTCATGCACCGCCACCGACCCGGTGGCCACGCAGCCGGTGCCGGCACAGATGATTACCCGCCGCGGCGGGCGGGCTGTTGTTGCTGTCGTCATGGCCGGACCTCCTGTGCCAGAATGCCGTCAAGCAGGGCTACGCCCTTGGCCGGGGTCATCTGGCCGTATACCCGCTCATCCACCACCACCACCGGTGCCAGACCGCAGGCCCCCAGGCACGACACGGTCTCCACCGTCACCAGCAGGTCCGCGGTGGTCACCTGACCGGGGCGCAGTCCAAGCCGTTGCCGCAGCGCCTCCAGGATGGCGCTGGAACCCTTGACGTGGCAGGCCGTGCCGTCGCAGAGCCGCACCACGTGCTTGCCTTTGGGGATCAGCGTGAAGTGCGCATAGAAGGTGGCCACGCCGTAGACGCGTGCCGGCGGCAGGCCCAGGGACGTGGCGACCAGCGTCAGGATCGCTTCCGGCAGATAGCGGTACTCACTCTGCACGGCCTGCAAGATCGGGATCAGCTTCGCCGGGTCACGCCCGTAGCGATCCAGAATCTCGCAGACCTTGCCAAACTGCGCTGCCGCTGGCATGGTCGTCTCCATCTCCGTCGTCCACCTTTCCTGCTGCCTCACTCTGCCTTCGGTTCCACCACCGGGAGGTCCACGCTCAGGCCCGCTAGCCGCCGTGAGAGCACGGCCAGGGTCCCCGCCAGGTCCTCATTCTCCACAATCATCCCCGCCGGCACCTCAAGCCGCATCGGGGCGAAGTTCCAGATCGCCCGAATGCCGCCGCTGACCATCAGGTCCGCCACCCCCTGCGCCGCACGCACCCCCACGGTGATGATCCCAATGCCGATGTGCATGCGCTGCGCCAGGCCGGGAAGCTTGTCAACGTGCAGGATCTGCCGGCCCTGAATCTCGCTGCCAACCTTGGCCGCATCGACGTCGAAGCCGGCGACGATGTTCAGACCGTGCTGACCGAAACCCTCGTAGCCCAGCAACGCCGACCCCAGGTTCCCGACCCCAACCAGGAAGGCGTCCTCCAGGTTGTCCCAGCCGATGAAGTGCTCCATCGCTGCAATCAGCCCGCTGAGCTGGAAGCCGACCTTCGGCTTGCCCACCACCCCGGTCAAGGCCAGATCCTTGCGCACCAACGTCGGATCCATCTGCAGAACCTCGGCCAGGTAGGTGCAGGACACCCACTCGACACTCGTCTTCTGCAAGGCCCGCAGGCAACGCAGGTACATCGGCATCCGCCGCAACGACGGCCGCGGCGCTGATCTCAAGGGTCGCTCTGCACTCATGACGCAGCTCTCCTGGCTCCCGTACGCCGGCCACACCCCCACTCACCGCACCTATCGCGCTTTATTTCTCGATAATCTAGACGCGGCGGACGCGGGCGGCAAGCCGCAATCGAGAAAAAAATCTCTACAGGCGATGCGGAACGGAGTGCGAGGTCAGGCGGGAGCGGCAGAGCGCGGGGGGGGCCGCGGGGGGACGCGAGCGTCTCGCGCTCCGGCCTCAGGCCGCAGGACGCCTTCAGCAGGAACGCGAGACGCGGGCGCGGTTGGCGTTGGCGCGGGAGCCGCGCCCGCCGTCATTTCTTGGTGGCGCGGCGGGCAGGGGAGTCGAGAGGCGCCGGGACGAGCGGGGGAGGCGGAAGCTTCGGGCAGAGCGACTCGAAGGTGATCTTCGGGAGGGTCACGCTCGCATTGAGGGGAACCAGTACGTCAGGTGTCGTCACCGAGTAGCCGCAGGTGGCACAGGTTGCCATTGCGTGGTAGGAATGCTGCGGGTGCACACCCCCTGAGTAGGCCCACTCCTTCTTACCAGCCACCACCACGCCGGTAAGCACTCCTGCGGGAGTGCCTGTGGCCGAGCCCTTCTTGTAGATCTTGACACTGAGGGGCGCTGCCGCACACGTGATCACGAGGCCTGTGACGAAGGACAGGCGTTCGGACTCATGGGGATCCATTGGCGGAACTCCTTTCGCTACGTTCAGAAGTACACGATCACCGAGGCCAGCAACCGGTGCTGGACCACGTCCTGCGCCGCACTGAGATTCACCAGACTGCTGCCATTGACGGCTTGGCCGACGCGCATCTCATAGGCCAGATCGACCATGTAGCGTCCCTTCTGGAAACCGACCCCGAGCGTGCCGGTGTAGTAGCGGTCGGTATCGTCCACCGCCGGCCCGGGGTCATAGCCGAGGCCGCAACGTAGGGGCACCACATAGCCCGTACGGACCACGAGGTACTCCGCCCCCAGCCGCACGGACACCGTGTCGTTGCACTGGTCGGTCTGGACGGACTGGTTGCTGAGCGGGTTGAGGTCCTCGCCGTTCTCGCCGAGTACGTACTGCGACCATTGCGACCAGGTCACGTCAGCGGAGAGGGTGAGCGGGTCGGTGGGCCGGAAGGCGATGCCGGCGCCGAGGACCCAGGGGAACTCGAGATCGGCATCCGCTTCGCTGCGGTCAGAGGCGTTACTGCTGATAGCATCCGTGTACTCGTGCTCGTGCGCCAGGTGGAGGGCGAAAGGCGGCTTGGCCACAGCACCGAGGCTCCAGCGCTTGGAGATGCGGTAGAGCGTGCCGAGGGTCAGTGAGGTGCCCGCGTCGACGGTGTAGGTGTCGACCGTGGATACATTGTAGGCGCTGCGGCCCAGTACCGTGCCGTCGTAGGAGACCCCGTACTCGCCCAGTTCCCGGTTCGAGCGCCGGAACGAACTATCGCCGGTCACGTCGTCGTTCCAGATATTCACGGCGAGGCCCACGGCAAGCCGGTCGGTGACATCGATGCCGATGGCCGGGGACAGGGACGAGAAGCAGCCCTCCTGCTCAAAGCGATGCCGCCCATCCGAGAAGAACAGCCAGGGCGACTTCGTACCGAGCGCGTCGCGTAGGCTGAAGTCGAACTCGCCCTCGGCGTCGAAACGGTACTGCTTGAGGTAGTTGAGGCTGAGGACGGTGTTCCGCGTCCCCAGGCGGAAGGGGTACACCACGCTCAGGTAATTCAGGTCGGCCAGCGACACCGTGTCCGTGCTCGCCATCTCCGGGTGGGTGGTGGAGGTCATATCGCTACGCCGGCGAAAGCCCTCGATGGCCAGCGAGATCTCCGGGCGCTCGAGCTGTGAAAGGCCGCCCGGGTTCCAGGAGGCGGCGGTGGCATCGTCAGCCACCGCGATGAAGGCATTGCCCTGGCCCAGTGCCCGCGCCCCCGAGCCGACGAAGTTCGGCGAGGATCCCAGGTCCAGCAAGGGCTGCGCTGACAGGCTGCCGGCGAGGACAGAGCACAGCGCCAGAAGCCTCAGGCCGCGCCGCGCCGGGATCGAGACGGTGCAGGCACTGTCCGGGTCAGGCTGGACACCCATACACACGACCTCCCACCCCTCGGCACCATCTGTCGCATTTCCCGTAAATCCATAGTGAAACTAGCATGGTGGTGGCGCACATGCAAGGGCCGCATGGTATTGGGGCAATGGCACGAGCGGACCGGCGCCGCCTGCCATCCGATACACCGGCGGACGGGCGCATGGCGCCTTCGTGGCTGCCGAGTCTCAGGGCGCGCAGGCGATGCCGGGGCCGTAGGGAGCCAGACCGACCATGATGTAGTTGTTGATGCAGGTATCGCGGCGCTGCTGGGCGAACTGCCAAAGCTGTCGCGCCAGATCCCGCAGCACCGGTTGCAGGGCCGCGTCGGCGATCCGGTTCACGGTCTCGCCGGGGTCCTGCCTGAGATCATACAGCTCATCGTTGTCGAAGCCGTTGTAGACGTACTTCCAGTCGCGGTTCATGATCGAGCGCTGGATGCCGTAGAGTTCGTTGCCGTTGGACTGGGTGAACACCGCCGTGCGCCAGTCGCTCGGCGCCGCGCCGCGCAGGAAAGGCAGCAGGCTGCGGCCGGCAAAGGCCCGCTCCGTCGTGATGCCGGCCAACTCGAGCACGGTCGGCGCGACATCCTCCAGTCCCACGAAGGCGTCGACGCTGCGGCCAGGGCCGGCCACGCCGGCCGGCCAGCGCACGATGAAGGGCACGTGGTAGGCCGGCTGGAAGCAGGGCAGCCCCTTGCACCAGAGGCCATGCTCGGCCAGGTAGTCGCCATGGTCGGAGCCGTAGAGCACGACCGTGTTCTCGGCCTCCCCGCTCTGCTCCAGCGCCGCGAGCAGCTCGCCGAAGAGCGCGTCTTCGTAGCTGCAGAAGGCGAGGTAGTGCCGGATCGACTCGCGGTGCTCGCGTTCGCTGAGCTGGTCGAAGCGCCCGCGGGTACGCCGATAGAGCCCGGGCTTGTCCAGCATCCGGTCGGCAAAGTTCGCCGGCAGGCAGATGGACTCGAGGTCGTACAGATCGAGGAAGCGTTGCGGAACGAAGTACGGGTCGTGCGGCCCCAGCACGCCGACATACTGGCACCAGGGCTGGCGCGAGCGCGGCCGACTGCGCAGGACCGCGATCGCCTGATCCACCACCCGCCGATCGCCGAATGGAGCGTCGTGCGTGCCGTAGTGCGTGTAGGTCCCGTAGCCCGCACGCAGGATCTCGGCTTCACCCCTGACCGCCGATGGATGGCCGCGGTCGCCGCGCTCATAGGGCTCCCATTCGTAGGGATCCGCCGCGGGACGCCGGGCGCCGGCCGGAACCGGGTGCCGGGGGGGCATGGGCACCGTGGTCTGCCAACCCCGCGCCGCCGGACCCTCCTCGGCGCTGACATGCCACTTGCCCGAGAAGTCCAGACGGTAGCCGGCGCCGGCCAGGTCTTCCGACCACAAGCGCACGCCGTCATTCAGGCCCCGCGATAGGGTGTTGCCGACGTCAACGTTGTTCCAGACGCCGTGCTCCGAGGGGTACAGGCCCGAAAAGAACGTCGCGCGTGACGGACAGCAGTGCGGCGCTGGGCAGAAGGCGCTGGTGAAGGTGACCCCCGCGGCCCGGAAACGATCCAGGTTCGGCGTCAGCGCCTTCACCGGCGACCCCGGCAGCACCGTGGCCCCGCGCTGCTGGTCGGTCATGAAGAGGAGCAGATTGGGGCGCGGCATGCCCCACCCCTCACTTGCCGCTAAGCTGGATCAGCTTGCCGCCCTGGCGCATCGACTCGGTGGCCCCGATGACCAGCTCGAGCGACTTGCAGGCATCGGCGTACGGCGACAGCACCAGGCTCGGGTCGTTCTCGATGATGGCGTCGAGGAAGGTCTCGTCGCACTCCTGCCCGTAGTCGTTGGCCGGCTTCCCAGTCAGGGTGAGGTTCTGCTTCTGGATCTTGAAGTCGCCGCCCAAACCGTAGGTCAGTTGACCCTCGAGCGAGTAGAACAGGAAATCGCCGGCGCCGAACGCGTCCGGGGAGAAGCAGCCGGTCATCATGGTCGCCACCACGCCGCTCTTGAACTGCATGGTCACCGACGAGGCGTCTTCGGTGTCGTAGTTCTCGATGCCGGTGACGATGCCCTCGCGGGCCATGCCGGTGACCGCGGTCACCTCGCCCAGCAGGTAGCGCAGGATGTCGTAGTTGTGGACCGTCTGCTCGATCACCTGGCCGCCGGAGTGCTGGCGCTGACGCCACCACCAGACCATGGGCAGACCGCCCAGACGGAAGCAGGATACCATGCCAAGCTTCTCGCCGTCCAGCCAGGCCTTGACCCGCGGCAGCGTGTCGACGTACCGACACTGGAAACCGACCGCGCTGACCAGGCCCTTCTTGGCCAGGGCGGTGCGCACCTTGCGTGCGTAGGTCATGTCCAACGTCATCGGCTTCTGGACGAACAGGTGACAGCCCTTCTCGATGGCCATGAACTCCATGCCATCATGGGCGCTGGGCTCGACACAGACGAAGACGGCATCAAGCTTCTCTTTGTCGAGCATCTCGGCGTAGACGGTGTAGGGCTTGGCCTTGAAGCGCGCTGCCGCCGTCTGGGCACGGTCGGCAAGCTTGTCGCAAACCGCCACCACCTGCGCCTTCGCTGTCCGCTCCATGTGCCCGAAGTGGTACTGCGCAATGCCGCCGCAGCCGATGAAACCGACCCGTACCTTGTCCATCTCTGCTGACCTCCATCGCCGTGAGTTGCCGAAACGGCCCTAATCTACTCCGACAACCGGAAAGCGCGCGTCGCTGGCCGCCGGCCCCGTAATGCCTCAGTGCAGTCCGCAGCCGGCGGCTCAGCGGCGCG
>CAILUI010000114.1 GCA_903837355.1 uncultured Victivallales bacterium | reverse complement strand
GAACAGGCGGACGCCGGCCTGGGCGAACTGGCGGAAGTAGCGTTCCTCCGGGACGTAGGTTTCGAAGCAGGGGACCAGGAAAGGCTGGCCGTCCACCGTGAACGTGGGCACCCCGTGGACGGGACGGACCTGCACCTCGGGGCCCCGCCCCTCCGCCGCCGCGGCGGAGGTGGCGCTGCCGCCGAGGACGGCTGCCAGTAATGCCATCACGCACCTGCACATCGCATCGTGACCTCGGCGCTGGCCACGAACGGCGGGACGGCTGCCGCCCGTGGTGCTACACCGCCAACATACACGCTTCCGGCCGCACCTGCAGGCCCCGTTCCTCGAGCAGGAGCAACGCTGGGCCGGCGGCGCGCCATCCTGGTCCAACGGCTCATCAATGCTCAGGAAGGGCCGTCCGAATGCGATGAGATCAGCCTTGCCGGAGGCAATCGCCTCCTCCGTCGTTTCCTGTATGTGCCGCAGTTCCCCATCAGCGGCCCCGGGAACACGGCACGGAACTCCGCGAGGGTCTGCGGTTTGCGCTGCTCGTGGAATCCACACGCCAGCCCGTCCATCATGGGCGCGATGGCCACCATCCCTCGGATCCCCGACCTTGGCATCGGCGGCGGGTCGCGCCGGGGCACTCACGGTGCCGCGATGCAGTAGACACTGCGGTGGCCGCGCAGGTCGACCTCGACGTACGGCCACGGACTGGCGGGGATGGCGAAACGCGGGCTGAGGAGCTGTGGGTCCCGATTCGTCGCCTGCAGGTGCAGCGCACCGTCGCGCAGGGCCACGTCGCTGAGCATCGCGTTGGGCGCCCAGCCGAGGAGATCGGCGGGCTTGTCGAAGCGCCACTCAATGAGGGTCCTGTCGGCGTGGCCGGGCGCGGTGGACAGCAGCATGACCGCGCCGTCGCCGGTGTTGCCCGACGAGGGCAACGCCGGCCAGCCCCAGCAGCAGGACGGCCGAGGGTTCGGGCACCGGCCCCGCGACGGTGAGCATGAAGTCGTGCCCGACGTCGCCGGTCAGGGCCGCGCCGGCGGCGTCGAGGGCGTCGAGGGCCCCGAAGTGCAGGGTGTAGACGCCGGGGGTGTTGGGCACGACCAGCGCGAAGGTCTCGATGGTGCCGCCGGTGATGGTCGAACCGAAGTCAGCGAGGCTGTTCTCAAAGGTGAAGTCCGCCGTGCTCGGGGTCAGGTTGAACAAGGCGTTGGTGATGGCCACCGGGAAAATGGTGCTGTCGCTCGGAGTGCAGCGATCGTAGAGGGTGCCGTCTTGCCAGCCGTAGGTGACGTAGTCGCGCGTCGCCAGAGACCAGGACGTATCCGGGCACTCGACGGTGTAGAACAGCCCGCCGACGCCGGGGCTGTCCGTGGTGCTCAACCAGGTGTACAGCGGCAGCGTGCTGCCTGCCGTGACCGTGGCGGCGGCGAGGTCGCCGGTCGTGTAGAGAAACACGTCGATGCTCCCGGCGCGCAGCGTCGCGGCGCTCAGCAGCACGGCGGCCAGGGTCACGGCGAGGCCGCCGAGACCCCGGACTGGCGTTCGACTGGAGGGCGAAGCTCCCCGGCCTGCTTGCAGGCGCTGAGCCGCGTGACGCCCTGGACGAAGTGGACGATCTGGACGCACTGGAGGGCGCATCCTGCCGTCCACCAGGACCTGCGTGCCGGTGCTGAGCCGTTCCCCTGGCGTTGCGGTTATCGTCCTCATGGCAGTGTCTCCACGCCGATTCTGATGCGGGTTGCGAGCAGGTCGCCGACGTTGATGCGGCCGTCGCTGTTGAGGTCGTAGCGCGCCAGGGCCGCCGGCATGACCAGGCTCGAGCAGGCGCGGATTGCGGTCAGGTCGTCCGCGTCGACGTTGCCATCGCTGTCGGCATCGCCGGCCAGGACGCCGAGGCTCAGGCTCTGCACCGCGGCGAGTGGCAGGCCGGTCGAGGCGGTCACCGTCTGCGCCAGGGTGAAGGTGTAACGCCGGGCATTGGGCAGCGCCGCGAAGGTGAAGATCAGGGTGCGCTGGTCGGCGGCCACAGTGACTGCGCTGGCCGTGAAGCTGTTGCTGAGGTGGTCGGTGATTGACAGCGATCCCGTGCTGACCGAGGCGGGATCGACGGCGACGTCGAGGCGCACGGCGACGCAGGTCAGGCCGGCTGTGCGGCTCTCGATGTAGCCATCGGGAACCGCGGTCCAGACCGCGCCGACCCCGGTGCCGTGCGTCGCGCGCACCTCCCAGGCGGCGCCCTGCAACTGGGCTACGGCGGTGTCGGTGTCGGTTCCGTTGGAGGCCGTACCGGCCGCCACCACCTTACCACCGGGAGCGAGGACCACGGCATAGGCCGCGGCATTGCCGCCAGCGGCGCCGGGCGCCACCTGCACCTGGCCGAAGTTGAGGTCGAGGCTGCCGTCGGCGAGCAGGCCGGTGAGCAGCATCACGGTGTGCGGGCTCGGCGTGGCGACGGTGGTCGAACCCGCCAGCACGATGCGGCCGTCGGGCTGCAGGGCCAGGCCGAAGGCGTAGTCGTCGGCCTGGGCGCCGTCGACGTCCAGCAGCACCAGTCCGCTGCCGCCGCCGAAGGAGGCGTCCGCGCTACCGGCACTGAGCCAGCGCGCCGCCAGCAGGTCCCAGCCCGTGGCGGTGCTGAAGGCGCTCCCGGCCACCAAAAGGCGGCCATCGGGCTGCACCGCCACCGCCGCCGCGCCGGCGTCGCCGGTGCCCGCCGCCAGCGTCAGGGCGCCGGCCCCGCCGGCGAAGTCCGGGTCGAGGGTGCCGGTAGGGTCGAGGCGAACCACGGCCACGACCTGCCGGCCAGTGCTCACGGTCTGTCCGGCCAGCACCAGCATGCCGTCCTTCTGGAGGGCCGCG
>CAILUI010000113.1 GCA_903837355.1 uncultured Victivallales bacterium | reverse complement strand
TTCAGTAGGGCCCCCGGCTGCCGGGGTGGAACGCGGCATCTCCGTATGCCGCGGCCGGGATGCGGAGATCCCGGCTTCCAGGGGCAGGCCGGCCATCCCGACGTGAGACTCGCGAGCCTCATCCAGGCAAACCCATACGGATACTGACATGCGCCCTCGGGCGCTCGGGCGCTTCGCGCGGCCATTGCGGGGGACGAACAGCTGCCTTGGGGCAGGCCACTCGTACGGCTTCCCGGCGGTGGCCTATGGCAACCCGTAGCGTGGATCGCTCCTGCTGAAGAGGCGGAGCATCGGCCACTGGCGGTGCATCTTCACGCCGCGCTCCTGTTCGGGCGAGAGCCTCAGCGTCACGTTCCATATCCGAAGGAGCCTGAGTCGGCCGTGCGCGCCATGGCGGGGACAGAGCGTGGGTGTGTGTCGGGTCACCGTCTCATCCGTTTCGTCCGTTACTCCGTCACCACCCGCACCTCGCCCCAGTTGGCCCAATCGAAGTTGAAGCCGCCGTCGCTGTCGGTCACCAGCGAGAGGACGAGGGGTTTACCGGCCCAGGGCGACAGGTCGGCCGTCACCTCGGACCACTCACCGGGGAGCTTGCGCAGGCGCGCCACCTGCACCCCGTTGGCCTTGACGACGAAGACGCAGCCATCGGACATCGAGCCGTCGCGCAGGCCGACGAAAGCGCGGAGGCGGATCGCCGGCCCTGCCGGCAGCACCAGCGGGTAGTCGACGCTGGTCATCCCGTGGTCCGGCGGATGCGTGCTGAGCCCACGGCGACGCACCCCGCCGACGCTGGCCTCGCCGGGCCCGGCTGAGGCATGCTGCGGCCCTTCCAGGAGCTGCCCGGTGGCCGAGGTGAAGCTGAGGATGAAGGGCGTGGCCGCGAGGTCGAGGGGCAAGGTGACCAGCGTGGGTGGCGTCTTCAGCAGAATCAGCGACCCGGGGAGTCGCATGGTCACCGTCAGGGTATCGCCGGTCCTCGTGAGCGTGGTTCCCGCCTCGCCGGCGGAGGATAGCGCATAGGCGAACGGCGCCGCGGTGATGCCGATGCTGCCCACCTGGTGCCGCTCGACCTCGACGCGGGGCTGGTACCAGCGCGCCCAGTCGAAGGTCGCCGTGTGCTGTGGCCCCGGATCGGTCTGCAGTTCCAGGCGGACCTCTTTGCCGCGGAAGGCACTGAGATCCAGCTCCAGGGCGGCACTGGTGGCGGTGGCGTGGAGGACTTCGGCCGTGGCTTCGGGCACTCCTGCGGCGCGGGCGACCACCCGGTACAGAACGCCGTCGGTCTTGCCTTCACCGACGGCGCCCTTGTCCATGGCGACCTGGCAACGGAACCAGATCGTGCCCGGGACATCGGGCAAGGCCAACGGGAAGCTGGCGAACGCCACGCCGGTCCCACCCGCCTCGAGAACCCCGGTCTGCGGGTTGCGGCGTTGGGCCTTCCAGGGCGGGTGTGCGAAGATGTCGGCGCCTTGCGGCATGAACAGCGCGCCGTCGACGGCATCGGTCAGCGGTCCGCTCGCCTCGCGGGCTTCGCCCGCGAATGGCCGCGAGCCGCAGGTGGCTTGACCAAACAAACGCGCCAGGCGCGTGACACTGCCCACGTCTTTGATCTCCACCACCGCCATCTGCTCGCCCTGGGTCACGCGCGCCGCCGTGAAGCCGGCCGGAACCTGGTTGACGTGGAAGGCCTTCTGGTCACGCGGCTCGCCGCTGTACGCATACCAGGTGTCCGGATCCAGGCCAAAGAGGCGCTGTTCGTCGTAGCATTGCCATCCCGAAATCGAGCCCGGCCGCGCGCTCTCCGCCGTTCCGGTCAGGACGCGCGAGACCTCCGCCTGGGTCAGGCCCTGCATGGTCACGAAACTGGTCCCATCGTTCTCCTCCCGGTAGGCGGCGCGCACGCCGTCACGGCCCTGGTAGGGGAAGCAGACCGTGAGCGGCCAGTCCCCATCCAGATCGGGATCGAGGCGGAGGCTCGTGAAACTGGCTGCCTCCTGCAGGCACTGCAGGGCGAAGCCGGACGGAGTGTCCAGGCTGCCTGGATTGGGCCAGGCGAAGGTCGGGATCACGCCCCAGTGCTTGTAGTTCTCCCGCCACGCCGCATAGAGCTGGCCGGTCGTCGGTGAGCACATCCCCAGGTAGCCGTAGGGTTGCGTGAAACCGTTGAACACGTACGCACTGACGGGGTGGGCCATGACCAGTTTGCTGCGATCCCAGGTGCCTTCGACGAAGTCCAGTCCGTACGAGTGGCGCTGGGCGAAGGCCTCGTAGCGCATGGTGACCTCGTCGAGTCCTTCGCCGGAGATGGCCACCTCAGGCAGCGCCTGGCGCAGTTCGCGGTGCAGGGCGAGGTTGCCTTCGACCATGGTCATGCCCTCGATGAGGCCATTATCGTCGTTGTAGATGCAGAGTGTCTGGTCGAGGTGCAGCGCATCCACCTTGTAGCGCTCGACCAGCTCCTTCCAGCGCGCAATCTGCAGGTCGCGCCAGGCCTTGCAGGCCGGGTTGATGTAGGCGAACTTGATGATCGGGTCAGCCCGCTCCCACAGCCACCACTCGCGCTCGTGGCTCCACGGACTGCGCACCTGGTACTTCTCGAAGGTCGCATACTCGGGGCTCTTCGGGTCACAGCCGAAGTAGTTGACGTGCGCCATGATGCGGAAACCGAGCGCGTGCGCCTTCTCGACAAACGCCGGGAAGGTGTCGTTGGCCGTGTAGTCCGGGTACATGCGGTCGTAGTCGAACTTGCGCCAGTTGGGGATGTACAGCAGCGTTTGCCGGGGGTCGACGCGCCGGGCCAGGCTCTCGAGCACCGGCAGGTCCTGGCCGGTGATGGCCAGGAAGCGGATGTCTTTGGCCCACACCGGGGCCTGCGCGGCGCGCGGGGTCAGCGCCCAGGTTGCGGCGGCCCAGTCGCGGTAACGCTTGGCCGGCACGCGCCAGTCGCCGCTGTAGGGCGATATCTGCCAGGCCACCGAGGTGCACTCCGTCAGCGCCGCAAAGGGCGCGTTGTTGTGGGTGGTGAAACCAAGCTGCCAGCCATTCTGTAACTTTTTTATAATAAGACGTTTATAGCGTCCAATCGGATCGTTCGCCCAGACGCAGACGCCGTGGCCGACCCCCTCGATCACGACGAACTGCGCCTCCCAGGAGATGGGGTAGTCAAACTGGAACGAGGACTCTGTCGAGTCGCGGGTCAGGCGCACGCCGCCGTTGCCGGGGACGACGATGTTGTACGTCAATGGTACCAGGCCCAGGCCCCACTGCACCCCATGCACCCCCGCTTGCGGCGAGGTTGCCTGCTGGGTGAGCACCACGTCCTCGCCCGCGAGCGCGTACTCGTGGGTCAGCACGGCGCCCGGCAGGTCCGCCAGGTCGCTGTAGGTGCGGCGGAGTGGCGTCGCGGGCGTCAGGGTCGCGGCGTCGGCCGGGGTTGCGGCGACCAGGTGGTCGCGGTCCACCCGCAGGATGCCGGTCAGGTTCACGTCACCCGGCGCCACCACCGTGGCGCCGTCCACGCGCAGTTCCGCCAGGTTGCCGCCCACGAAAGCGGCCGCGAAGGTTGGCGTCGTGACCGTCACCCGGTCCGCCGCCGCGGCGGACAACGCGGCGAGAAGAAGCGCGGTCGCAGTCAGTCGCAAACGCATGACGCCCTCACTGGCTCTAGGGTGGCGGACTCACGGCCCGACGTCACCCATCTGGAGATCAGGGGCCCGCGCCGGGTGCCGTGAACGTAGCGGCCCGTGTTCCGCAGGTCAAGGCAGTAGGTGGGTGTTCGCCATGGAGATGCCGCTGAGCATCGCGCCGATGATCCCGAGGAAGCCCTGATCGGTGCCGCAGAGGAAGAGGTTGCGCAACGGCGTGGTGCCGTCGCGGCGCTTCTCGGGTGAGCCGTAGATGGCGCCGTTGAAGTGGCCCGTAAAGCGCCGGATGGTGCGCGGCGTGAACAGGTCCCAATCCTGCACGGCAGCCGTCAGGCCGGGGGCGCGGCGCTCCAGCAGAGCGAGTTGGCGTTCGACCACGGCCGCCTTGGCGGCGGCGTAGTCCGCGGGCGGCAGGTCCAGCCAGGCGCCGTAATCGGCCAGGTGCGTGAGCCGCACCTGGCGGTCGGCGTAGCCGCCCTCGCAGCCGATGTAGTTGCCCGGACAGCAGATCACGGCGCTCCGGAAGTCCACCGGCACCGCGGGCCGTTCGTAGTGGAAGACCGGGCTCTCGCAGGCAAACAGCACGCAGTCCCGCAGTCCGAGATCGCGGGGCGGGCGGTCCAGGAAGAGCATCGTCTCGACGTAGGCCAGTTGGCCCAGCGCGATGGGGTCGGTGGCGGGCAAGCTCGGCTGGCAGAGCGCCAGGGTCTCCGGGTGTCCCGCGCAGGAGAGGACGGCGCTGGCGGTGACCCGGCTGCCGTCGTCGAGGTCGACCGCGGTCAGGCGTTCGCCGTCGTGCGCGATCCCACGGACGCCACAGGCCAGGCGCAGTTCGCCGTCGCACTCGCGGTAGCGCTGCAGCAGGACATCGATGACGTGCTTCATCCCGGCGCGCGGTCGGCAGAAGCCCTCCAGAAAGATGCTCTGGAAGAGGATGCAGAACTGGTTGAACTCCATGTCGCGTTCGTTGGGGTTCCCGTAGTACATCAGCGGCAGGTAGAGCAGGTCCTGCAGGGCCGGATCACGGATGAACTCAGGCAGCACGCGTCGGGTGGACTCAGGCTGGGCCTCCAGCGCAAAGCTGTCGCGGTTGCGGACGGTCTCGATCAGGCGCCGGAAGCCGTCTACCTCAGCGGGGAAGGCGGTCGCGATGGCCTGCACCAGGTCGGCGATGTCGTTGGTGAAGGGCAGCCGTACCGACGCCAGTTCGCTGGCCGAGTGCGTCTGTGGGCAGAGGTCGAAATCCTCCCGCTTCAGCCGCAACTGCCGCAGCAGCCGGTTCAGCGGTGCGTGTTTGTCGGCCGGATGGGCCAGGTTGGTGACCGCGTGCAGGCCGACGTCGACCAGCCGCCCCTGGCTGCGGAAATAGGAGTTCAGCCCGCCCGGCAGCCGCTGCCGTTCGACGATGCAGACGCGCTTGCCGAAATGGGCCAGCCGGATCCCGGCTGCCATGCCCGAGAGCCCCGCGCCGATGATCAGGACGTCATAGTCCATCGCTGCTTCCCATCTCACTCATGCCGTGCCGTGCGCCGCGCCGGCGCGCGGGTGACTCCACGGCGATCAGGCACTATACCACACCGCCGCGCACTGCCACCTTGCCGTGGGCACTGCCCTACGGAGGTGACGCCTCAGTGAAGTCTGCTCGAACCCTTGGAGGGTCCTGCTGTCCAGCAGGACGAACGCGCCGCTGAGCCACCGGCCAAAGGCCGGAGACGGGGGACGGCTCACCGCCTGCAGGCAGGTCCTGCTGGCCAGCAGGATTCGCCAAAGCGTGCCCGCAAAGCCGGCGCCGGCGGACTTCACTGGCATTGCTTGGGTAGTGCAGCTCGGCTGGCGGCGGTGGGCAGGCTGGGGCATGGTATGGGTGAGCGGCCAGCCGCCGCACTCCCTTCACCAGGGCGGGAACGGGGCCGGGGCCGGGTACGGGAACGGGAGGGGGAAGAGGAGGTACGGGATGGAGACGACGGTCGCTGCACAACTGCCGGGCACCGGTCCGGCGCCGGTGCTGGATACCCCCTACGCCACCATGCTGGACGGTCTGCACCGCTATGCGGACAATCTCACGGCCCACCTGGCGGCGGTGCGGCGGCTGGACTGGGAGCAGCGCCTCCAGCCGGCCGACGCGGGGGGGGGCATGGCAGCGCGGCGGCAGCGCCTGCGCGAGATCATCGGGGCGGCGGACCCGCGCTGCACCCCGCTGCTCAGCGTGGTTGCCGATGCCGCGGCCGGCGACCTGGTGGCACGGGCCGGCGGGGTGACGATCCGCGCCGTGCGCTGGAGCGTCCTGGCCGGGCTGGAGGCAGAAGGGCGCTGTTGCTCGAGCCGGTCGGCACGCCGCGGGCCGGGGTGGTGCTGCTGCCCGATTGCGACCAGCAGCCCGAGGAGCTCTGCGGCCTGTGCCCGGATTCCGCTGCCGTACCCGTGGCCCTGGCTCTGGCGCGCGCCGGTTGTCGCGTCGTCGTGCCGGCGCTGCTGGGGCGGGAGGACACGCATTCGGGGCTGGCCGGCGTGCGCCTGACCAATCAGCCGCACCGTGAGTTCATCTATCGCGCCGCCTTTGAGCTGGGCCGTCATGTGATCGGCATGGAGGTGCAGGTCGTCAGCGCCGCCCTGGACTGGCTGAGCCTTGCCGGTGGGGCACCCCTGGCGGTCATGGGCTACGGCGAAGGCGGTCTGGTGGCCCTCTGCGCCGCCGCCGTCGACGAGCGCGTTGCCACCGGCGTCGTCAGCGGCAGTTTCGGGCCGTGCGAGGAACTCTGGCAGGAGCCCATTTACCGCAATGTCTTCAGTCTGCTGCGCGACTTCGGCGCGGCCGAGATCGCGACTCTGATCGCTCCGCGCGCGCTGATCATTGAGGCCAGTCGGCATCCGGAGGTGTCGGGCCCGCCGCCACCGCGCGCGGGCCGTTCCGGCGCGGCGCCGGGGCGGATTGCCACGCCGGCCTTCGCCGCCGTCCACCGCGAGTGGGGGGCCGCCTGCCAGCTCTGGAGCCTGGCCTGGCCGCAGGAGTTGCCGCCGTTGCTGGTCGGCGATGGCGCCTGCGAACCGTGGTCGCGCGCCTGCCTGCAAGCGCTGGCCGGGGCGCTTGGCCTCGGCCGCCTGAGCGTCAGCCGGGCGGCGCTGCGCCCCGGCACGGCGGTGGACGCCGCGCGCCGCCAGGAGCGGCTCTTTCGCAGTATGCTTGAGGTTACGCAGCGCTGGTTGCGCGAGGCCGAGTTCCGCCGGGCCACCCTCTGGGCCCCCTCTGAACCCCCCACGGAGGCGACCTGGAACCGCCTCCGCGGCGAGTACCGGCGGCAATTCTGGGAAGAGGTCATCGGCAAGCTGCCCGCGGCCGACCGTTCGCCCAGTCCCCGCACCCGGCTGCTCTATCAGACTGAGCGTTGGGCGGCCTACGAGGTCTACCTCGATGTCTGGCAGGACGTTTTCGCCTACGGCATCCTGCTGCTACCCCTGGACCTGCAGCCCGGTGAACGGCGACCGGTGGTGGTCTGTCAGCATGGCCTGGAGGGCACGCCGCGCGACGTCATCGAGGCCACCGAGAGCGAGCACGCCTATCGGCGCTACGCCGCCCGGCTGGCGGACCGCGGCTTCGTGGTCTACGCACCCCAGAATCCGTACAAAGGCCTCGACCACTTCCGCACGCTGCAGCGCCGGCTCAATCCGCTCGGCCTGACCCTGTTCTCGGTGATCGTACGACAGCATGAGGTGACGCTCGACTGGCTGGCCACGCTGCCCGCTGTCGACCCGGCCCGCATCGCCTTCTACGGGATCAGCTACGGCGGCAAGACGGCGATGCGTGTCCCGGCCCTGCTGGATGGCTACTGTCTGAGCATCTGTTCGGCCGACTACAACGAGTGGATCTGGAAGAACGCCTCGGCTCACCACCCCTACAGCTACCTGTTCACGGGCGAGTACGAGATCTTCGAGTACAACCTCGGCAATACCTTCAACTACGCCGAAATGGCCCGCCTGCTCTACCCACGGCCGTTCATGGTCGAACGCGGGCACCATGACGGCGTGGCGCCGGACGAGTGGGTCGCCTACGAATTCGCCAAGGCCTTCCGCTTCTACGATCTCATGGGCCAGCGCGGACGCATCGAGATGGAGGTCTTCGACGGCCCCCACGCCATCCACGGCCAGGGCACCTTCGACTTCCTCCAGCGCCACCTCAACTGGCCCGCGCCGCCAGCGGCGGACTGAGTCCGGCAGCGTCGAGCCCCGTCGCCTACACCGTGTGGCGAGGCGCCCGGCCGCGGGCGCAGCGCTGGCGGCCCAGCGCCTCTCCAGCACGTGTCCCAGCGCTGGCGGCCCAGCGCCTCTCCAGGGCGCATCCCAGTGCGCCTCAGCAGGTGTGTACTTTTTCCGCGGCGAGAGGGCAGAAGCTATTGACATTTGAGGACGGTATCGCTAATGTTGGACACCAGTGGCTAATACTGGCAAATGCAAAGCGGTATGATCAGGGAGTGACGCCATGGCTGCGGACGTGCTGACACTGGACGAAGCGGCTGCCTATCTGAAGGTCTCGACCAGCACGCTCTACAAGCTGTTGCAGTCGGGCCGCATACCGGCGCGCAAGCTGGGGCGTCGCTGGCGTTTTGCCCGCGAGGATCTGGAGGCGTGGTTGCGGGGTCCGCAAGGGGAGGGGGCGGCGAGTCGAGCGCCGAGTCCGGCCGCGAAGGCGGTGCCGGCGGCGGCGGCGGTGGTGGCGGGCTCCGGGACCCTCAGCGACCTGTTGCGGGAGGAGCGGACCTTTGCGCCGTCGGCAGCCTTTGTCGCGCAGGCCAACTACGCGGATGCCGGCATCTACGAGCAGGCGCGGGCGGCGGGTCCGCAGTTCTGGGAGTCGTTCGCCGCCGAGTTGCACTGGTTCCGGAAGTGGGATGCGGTTCTGCAGTGGGAGCCGCCCTACGCGAAGTGGTTCGTCGGTGGGCAGACGAACATCAGCTACAACTGTCTGGATCTGAATCTGGAACGAGGCCTGCGGAACAAGGCTGCGATCATTTGGGAGGGGGAGCAAGGGGAGAAGCGGACGCTGACCTACTGGGACCTGCACCGGCAGGTCTGCAAGTTCGCCAACGTCCTGCGTGGCCTGGGGGTTGCGAAGGGCGATCGGGTGGCGATCTACATGCCGATGGTTCCCGAGCTGGCGATCGCCATGCTGGCCTGTGTCCGCATTGGGGCGGTGCATTCGGTGATCTTTGGCGGGTTTTCGGCCGAGTCGCTGTCCGACCGCATCAACGACGCCCAGGCGAAGGTCCTGATCACGGCGGATGGCGGGTTCCGCCGGGGCGGGCTGATCCCACTGAAGCATGATGCCGACTATGCCTTGCGGCAATCCCCGGGGGTCGAGCACGTGGTCATCGTGCGGCGCGGCAATTTCCCGGTACGGCTGACGCCCAAGCGCGATCTTTGGTGGGATGAGCTGATGCAGTCGGCGTCGGCGGACTGCCCTGCCGAGCCCCTCGATTCCGAGCACATGAGCTACATCCTCTATACCTCCGGGACGACGGGGAAGCCGAAGGGCATTGTCCACACCACGGGGGGCTACCTGGTGGGGTGCTATGCCACCAGCAAGATGGTCTTCGATCTGAAGCAGGATGATGTCTACTGGTGTACGGCGGACATTGGCTGGGTGACGGGGCACAGCTACGTCGTCTACGGTCCGCTGAGCAATGGCGCGACCCTGGTGATGTACGAGGGGGCGCCGGACTGGCCGGACCGCGACCGCTTCTGGGCCATCGTCGAGGAGTACGGGGTCACCATTCTGTACACGGCCCCAACCGCCATCCGCACCTTCATGAAGTGGGGGACGGAGCCGGTGGATCGGCACGACCTATCCAGTCTGCGTCTGCTGGGATCGGTAGGTGAACCGATCAACCCAGAAGCGTGGATCTGGTACTACAACGTCATCGGCAAGGGGAACTGCCCGGTGGTCGACACCTACTGGCAGACCGAGACCGGTCACATCATGATCACGACGCTGCCGGGTATCGACGCCATGAAGCCGGGGTCGGCAGGGCGGGCGCTGCCGGGCATTTCGGCCGCCATCCTGGACGAGGCCGGCAACGAGATTCCGGTAGGGGGCGGTCTGTTGGCCCTGACGCAGCCGTGGCCGGGGATGATCCGCGGGATCTACGGTGACGCCGAGCGTCTGGTGAAGACGTACTGGTCGAAGTGGCCCGGCATCTACTTCGCGGGAGACGGCGCCAAACGCGATGAGAACGGGTACTTTACCGTGGTAGGCCGCGTCGATGACGTGATCAAGATTGCCGGGCACCGGATCGGCACTATGGAGGTGGAGTCGGCGCTGGTCGACCACCCCGCGGTGGCGGAAGCCGCGGTGGTCGGCACGAAGCACGAGATCAAGGGCGAAGCGATCACGGCGTTTGTGACGGTCAAGGAATCGAGCGCCCATGCGGGCGTTGACCTGGCTCAGCAGCTCAAGGACCACGTGGTCCGGAAGATCGGTGCCATCGCCCGGCCCGAGAACATCATCTTCACCGCGGATCTGCCCAAGACCCGCAGCGGCAAGATCATGCGGCGGCTGCTCCGGGACATCGCCGAAGGCAAAGTTCTGGGCGATGTCACGACGCTGGCGGAACCGGCCGTGATCGAGCGACTGAAGAAGCAATACATGGACACCGGAGCCTAAGGGGACCTCAGATGCCGGTCACACCGAACTTCTCCAGGCGGGGCGGGCCGTTGCCGCGAGTGGTGTTGTGCGAATCCTATGACCAGCGGGTCCTGCGGGCGGCCTACACGTTGACCCAGCACAAGCTGGCGCGGGTGGTGCTGTTGGGCGACTATGCGGAACTGGACGCGCTGGCCGTTGGCCTGCGTCTGACCCTGGATGGGATGGACGTCGTCGACAACGAAGACGCGCAGGTGCGGCAGAGCATCAGCGCCCATCTCGAGCGTGTTGGGGTTGGCAGTGCTCTGGACGCGACCGACCCGGTGGTGGCCGGGGCCTGGCTGCTGGTCGAGGGCCGGGCCGACGCGGTGATCGCCGGGGCGGCGACGACGCCGGGGCATGTGATGCGCGTCTACCTCAAGCTGCTGGGAGTAGCTCCCGACTGCAGCACGGTATCCGGCATGGCCCTGGTGCGCTTCGAGGGTTACGAATTCGTGCGCAGCCAGATGGTCGGGATGGCCGACGTCAGCGTGGTTCCGGACCCCAGCGTGGAGCAACTGGCGGACATCGCCATCCAGTCTGCCGCCAACTACGAGCGGATCACGGGCGAGACGGCCCGCCTGGCCTTTCTCTCGTTCTCCACCTCCGGCAGTTCGGCGCACCCCGTGGCGCAGAAGGTCAGGGATGCCGTGGCGCTGACCCGCAGTCGGGCGCCGGGGTTGGCGGTCGATGGTGAGATGCAGATCGATACGGCCCTGGTGCCGTCCGTAGCCGGCATCAAGTCGCCTTCCAGTGCCGTGGCTGGCAACGCCAATGTGCTGATCTTCCCGTCCCTCGACACCGGCAACGTCGCCATCAAGATCTTCCGCAAGTTCTCCAACTCCCGCGTTTTCGGGCCTTTGCTGCAGGGCATGAAGTATCCGGGCACGTATATTCCACGAGCCGCCGCCGCCGAGGACATCGTGGACCAGGTACAGCTCCTGCTCGGGGCCATCGAACCGGTCCCCAAGGCGACGGCGCGGTGACCCGAAGGGGGTGACATGAGACCCATCTACATCGTCGGCACCAAACGGGACGTGGGCAAGACCACGCTGGCGCTGGGGCTGTTGCACGGCTTCCGACAGCGCGGCTACCGCACGGCCTACCTCAAGCCGCTGGGGCAGCATTTTGCCGCTGACGAGGGCGGCGCGGTCTTCCACAACGACGCCCGGGTGGTGTCGTCGCTGCTGGACTCTGCGGCCACCGACACGGTGCAGATGGCGGTCTCGATCGGGCGCGGACGGGTTCAGGAAGAGCTGGTCGCCAAGCGCGAGGAGGAGCTGCTGGAGGGGATTCAGGCGGATGTCAGCAGGCTCTCCCGTGATCACGATGCCATTGTTCTTGAGGGCATGGGGAACGTGGCCATGGGGGCGTGTCTGAAGATGTCCGCGGCCGACGTTGCCCGCAGCGTCTCGGCGCGGGCGTTGTTGGTCGTTGAGGCGGGCGTGGGGCGGACGATCGACGAGATTCTGTTGTGCTCCACGTTCATGAGGCAGCAGGGGGCTGACTTCATGGGCGTGGTGGTGAGCAAGGCCTGGCCGTCGAAGTACGAGCGGATCACCAAGGCGCTGACGGCCAGCCTTACGGACCGGGGCATTCCGCTGTTCGGCGTCACTCCCTACCAGGAGGAGCTGGCCAGTCCGACCATCGCCCAGGTTTTCGACGGTCTGGGCGGGGAACTCCTCGGTGGTGCGGAGCATGTCTCGCATCGCGTGGCGCGCACCATCATCGGGGCCATGCAGGCGGAGAACATGAGTCGCTACATCGGCCTGCGTACCCTGGTGATCACGCCTGGGGACCGCTGCGACGTGGCCATGGCCTGTCTGCGGGCCCACATGATTGGCGGCATCGACAGCCTGTCGGTGTCGGGCCTGGTGCTGACCTGCGGTCACGTTCCGGACGCCGAGACCCTGCAGCACATCCGCGCCAGCCATCTCCCCTGCATGCTGGTGGGCGGCGACACCTACTCGGTGGCGACGGAGCTGCGGAACCGGATCTACAAGATCACGCCTGACGATAAGGAACGTATCGACTGGGCCGTACGCCTGGCCTTGGACCACGTCGATACCGACCGCATCATTGCCGCCCTGAAGTAGGGATGGTGCCGGGTCGGGCCTCGGGATGGGGAAAAGACGAGACCGCCCCGGCGGGGGGCGGTCTGGTGTTTTCTGAACGGGAGTCCAGGCTGCGCTCAGCGGACCTGTTTGCTCTTGCGGTAGGCGGCCAGGTAGGAGTCGCTGTAGATCGTCTTGTTGAGCAGCAGCTCGGCGGTGACCATGGCGTTGGTCAGTTCCTCGTCCAGCGGGTCGTGGATGGAGCTGTCCAGGCCGGCGGCCATGGCCATGACCAGGAACGTGCGGTTGATCAGCGGGCGCTCCGAAGCGCCTTGGCTGAGGTTGCTGAGCCCGATGACGATGCGCGGCGCGGGGTCCGAAAGCATCTTGAACTGCGCGATCGTCTGCAGCACGATGCCGGGGGCGGCCTGGGCGCAGTTCAGCGGCAGGATGATGGGGTCGAGCAGGACGCTGTCGACCGGGACCTCGTGCTCCATCGCCGAGGCGATGATGCGCATCCCGATTTCCAGCTTGGCATCGACACTGGCGGCGACGCCGTTCTCATCGATGGAGAGGCCGACGATGCCGGCGTTGAACTCGTGAGCCAGCTTCATGAAGGCTTCGAGTTTATCGGCTTGGCCGGTGGTGGAATTGATGATGCCTTTGCCCTTGCGCGAGGCTCGGGCCAGCCCGGCGCGCATGGTGATCAGGCTCACGGTGTCGATCGACAGGGGCATGTCGGTGACTTCGCGGGTGGTATCGACCAGCCACTCCATGGCGGCCACGCGCTCCTCTTTGGGTACGCGCGTGCCGACGTTGATGTCGAGGGCATCCGCCCCCGCCGCCAACTGCAGCTCGGCCATCTCATGAACCGGCTTCTTGTCCTTGGCCAGGATGGCGTCGCCGATGCCTTTGAACATACCATTGATGCGTTCGCCGATGACAAACATGGTCACTCTCCTTGGATTTACGCCGTGAGTCGGCTGATCAGGGTCTTGACGGTGGCGGCCGCGGCGGGGTGTCGCATGACTAGGATGTCGCTGCCTGCCTGCAGGAGGGCGGCGGCGGTGGCCACTTCCCAGCAGACGCCGCGCTGCTGCTCATTACCCCAGTCCGGCAACTCCTCCTTGGCAGCCCGGGCTTCCTTGGTACGCCAGGCTTCCTGGCCCACCATGCAGATCACCGGCACCGCCATCAGCCGGTCGCCACCGAGGGCCGCCAAGCGGCCGCGTTCCTGGATGGAGAAGGTGTACTCGAGGCCATAGCCGAGGGCGCCGGTGGTCTGGTACATCACCAGCCGGTCGAGGGGGAAGCCCATCTCGGTGACCAGCACGTTGACCTGCTTGGCGATGTTGATGTCGATGGGGCTCAGGCCGATGAGGCAATGGCCGTCGGCAATGCAGGAGGCGACCAGCGTCTTGTAGTTGTCTTCGGTCACTGCTCCCAGGAGGCAGCGTTCGCCCTTCGCGGCCTGGCTGCAGACGGGGAGCACCAGGTTGTCCTTCTCCGGCAGGTCGCAGCCCCAGATGATGAGGGGCACGCCGGCGGCCTTCAGCACCGCCCGCACCGTCTCGGCAGCCTTTTCCGGCGAGGCGTTGCCGAGGTCCGGGTGGGTGCTCATCAGACGCAGGCAGATGAGATCGGCGCCGTGCTTCTCGACGCAGGCACGGGCCCAGGCGGCCGGGTCAGAGAGGACGTCACCCCAGGCCGAGACGAGGGACTCGGGCCAGTCCGTGGGCGGGCAGTCCCAGACTTCCAGCGCGACGGCGGACCGATGGGGTATGGGCCCGTCGAAGGCGGCGAAGGGCAGGCCGCCGCCACCCCCGACGGTGACCACCGAGGCACGGGTACCGCCGGCTGCCCGGTCGGCCCCGAGGGTGACCGTGTTCACCGTGCCCGACCACTTCTCTCTGGCGTCTGCTAGCAGTGTCATAGGAGTCTCCTTTCGGCGAGATCGTTCACCAATCCACGCACCGCACTTAAGGCTTGCGAGTCTGCCGGCAGCTCCAACAGCGGCCGGCCGGCCACATCGAACGCACTGACGTGGGGATCCGTAGGTACGGCGGCGATGATCTCCAGCCCGCTTTGGGCGAAGAGCGCTGCCAGGTCCGGGCCCAGCGGCTGGTCGCACGGGTTCAGCACCAGGAATACGGCCCCGACCTCGAGGCCGAGCTGGTTCTTGATATCGACAATCCGGGCGGCGGTACGGGCCCCGATCACATTCGGGGGACAGACGACGAGCATGACCTCCACCTGCCCGTTGGTCCGCCGACTGAGGTGTTCGAGGCCGGCCTCGTTGTCGATCACCACGCCGCGGTACTGGCCACCGATCTTGCCGAGGTACTCACGCAGGACGCTGTTGATGTAGCAGTAGCAGCCGGGGCCTTCCTGGCGCCCCATGACCAGCATATCGACGCCGGGTGCCTCCGCGATATCCTCATGGATGAGCTGCTCGATCCACTCCCGTTTCGAGACGCCGGCGGGGACGGATTCGGGGTCTTGGCGCAGTTCCTCACGCATCTCGCCGATGGTCTGACGGACCGTGATCCCGAGGCGCTCCGGCAGGCAACTGTTGGGATCGGCATCCACCGCCAGCAGCGGTTTGATGCCGCGCTCCACCAGGCAGCGGCAGAGCAGCGCGGAGAGGGTCGTTTTGCCCGATCCGCCTTTACCCGCAATGGCAATCCGCAACGCCATCATCGGCTCCTAGTTCCCGTTGCCGCAGTTTCGTTTGGCTACCGACGGGAAGCGCTCCACGTCCGTGTGGGGAAGGAACAGGCAGGACGTGTATTCGTTCATGTACTTATGGGAGGTGCTCAGTTCGACATAGGTCATGGCGGAGGCGATGCGCTCCTGCACGTAATGCAGCGCATGTTCGGACAGCAGGACGGTCTTGGCTCCCTGCACCGAGCCGTTGCCGAGGACATGGAAGACGCTGCGCTCGACGTCAGGGAGCAGTCCGATCTGGATGCCTTGCTCGACCCGCAGGTGGTTGCCGAAGCCGCCGGCTATGTAGATATGGCGCAGATCATGGAAGCTGAAGCCGAGGTCATTCAGCAGGCAGTCGGCCGCCATGTAGATGGAGCCTTTGCTGTGAATGAGGTTGTTGATATCGGCTTCCGTCAGCGCGATGTCTCGCCCCAGGGCGGTGTCCTCGCCCGGGAAGAGGACGAAGGCTTTCTCGCCGCTCTCGGTCGCCTGGAGGTGGCGTCCACAGGCATCGGTCACGAAACGGCCGGCGCGGTCAATGCAGCCCACCGCCAGCAGCCCGGCCACGGCATCGATCAGGCCGGAACCACAGAGCCCGAGCGGCCGCCCGCCCCCGACCACCCGGCAGTCCGCGACCCGTCCGCCTTTGGCGATATTGATCCACTCCACCGCACCTGCCGTGGCCCGCATGCCGCAGGAGATGCCGCCGCCCTCGAAGGACGGGCCCGCCGAGGCGGAACAGGACATCAGCCATTCCGAGTTGCCGAGCGCGATTTCGCCGTTGGTGCCCATGTCGATCAGCAGCGAGAGGTCCTCACTTCGCGTCATTTCGGCCGCGAGGATGTCGGCGAGGACGTCGCCGCCGACATAGGAAGCGACGCACGGCAGGGCCGTGAGCAGCCCGCGCGCGTTGATGGTAACCCCCACTTCGGAGGCCCGAACGACGGGTGGCAGCATGGCACAGGGGATATAGGGCTCGCGCCGGATGTTGCTCGGGTCCAAGCCGAAGAGGAGATGGGTCATGGTCGTGTTGCCGGCGCAGGATACACAGGTCACGTCGGCGAGGCGCACGCCGATATCCACCACCAGGGCCGAGATCAGGCCATTGATGTCGCTGACCACGGTCTCCTGCAGTTTCCGCAGGCCCTCGGGGGTGCCGGCGAAGATGATGCGTGAGATGACGTCGTCACCGAAGGCACTCTGCGAATTGTAACGAGCGTTGGCGGCCAGGGTTTTGCCGCTGGCCAGGTCCACCAGGTGCGCCACGATGGTGGTGGTGCCGATGTCGACCGCCACCCCGTAGTTGGCGGCCGCCGTGTCCCCCGGCTCGACGTCCACCACTTCGACCGTGCCACCCCGGCTGCCGAGCAGGAGGGTGATCTTGAAGTCGTTCTGGCGGAGCAGGTCGGGCAAGCGCCGCAGGACCGACAGGCCGGTCTGCATGACCGGGATGTCTTCGCGTTCCCGCAAGGCACGGTAGATACGTTCCTGATCCGCCAGGCTGTCATCGAGGGTCGGTGCCGGCAGTTCCAGATAGACCTTGCGAATCAGCGGCGCCGGCGGGAAGACGCTGACGGCCCCCAGCGGCGCCATGATCTTCCCAAAGCGATCTGTATCCTCGGCGGCCAGGATGGGGATGCCGCCGGTGCGCGACTCCGGCGGGACTTCGACGACCACGTCCCCGGCGACGTACGTCTGGCAGGCCAGCGCCGCGCCGCGCTGGATATCCAGCCGGTCCAGGAACATGTTGGGCTTGGCCGTGACCTTGCCCGACTTGACCAGCACCCGGCATTTACCGCAGACGCCATCGCCATTGCAGATGCTGTTGATGGCGATGCCGGCAGCCTTGGCGGCATCAAGCAGGGAGCGCCCGGCCGCGGCGCGGACGGTGCAGTTCTCAGGCTGGAAGGTGACGGCGTAGGTTCTCACGCGCCCTGCCAGACGGTTTTCAGGTACTTGGGCAGACCACTGGCCTCGCGCGGTCCAACCAGGATTTCCCATCCCGAGTCGTCCGCCAGGGCCCCGCTCATGGCCGCGATGTAGCCTGGGATGATCACCTTGCGGTGGGCGACGGCCTTGGTAACCACGTCGGAGTGCAGGAACGCGGCCACCTTCTCCGAGGACAACTTGTCGGAGGCGAAGGCCGTGAGCACCGAGGTGCCGTCGGTCTCGAGCACGCCGATGAAGGCCGGGACGCGGCTGGATTCGACTTCCGATTGGACGGTGTAGTAGGTCAGCGAGAAGTTGGTGGTGATCAGCAGCGGCGACTGCGGGGTGACGGCGCCGACGGTGTAGAGCTTCGGCTCGACCTGCACCGGCTTGCGGGGATCCGTGTAGAGGTTCTGGCTGAGGGTCAGCAGCGGCACGATCTGCTCCGGACTGCTGAGCGTGGTCAGGACCACCCCGGCGTACTTGGAGATGAAGGCGCAGCAGTCGGCGAAGTTCTGTCCGGCGTCCGTTTGGCGACTGATGGTCAGGCAGGGGAAGCCGACCCCGTCAGCCTTGCGCTTCAGGGCCAGCCGGCGGACCGCGGTCAGGGCCTGTACCGTGGCGCCGACCGTGCCGGCGCTGACGTCGAGGATGAGGTCGTCGACCCCGGCCTTGCGCACCTGTACGGCCAGGGCTGCGACCGCGTCGAGATCCGGGCCGGCGATGGCCAACGGGCACTTGCGGGTCTTGGCCACCTGGGCGAAGGCCTCCCAGGTGCTGCCGGAGGCAGCGTGAATCAGCGGCCGTTCGGCCTCGCAGACGGCGACGGCCGCGTCCGCATGGGCGGCCTGCGTGGTGATCAGCACCAGCGGCAGTCCGAGGTCCTTGGCGGCTTTCACCGTGGCCACGAAGGGCGCCGAGGCACCGCTGACGTTCTCGACCGCGACGACGTTGACGCCGATGCGCATACCGACCCGCATGAACGAGAGAGCGCGCACGGCGGCGAGGCGAGCCGACAGGGCCGCCGCGTCGAGGGTGTCGGGGATGACGACACCGATGCCCGGGGCATGGAAGAAGGACTCGTCATGGCGGAACATGACGGTCTCGGCACCGACCTCGAGGCGCTTGCCCTCGGGGCCGAAACCGACCAGGCGGATGGGCGGCGCGGCGGCACCGGCAAGCTGGGCCCGGGCTTCGGCCGAGACGTCCGGACACTCGTCCAGGGTGGCCTTCTGCGTGGCCAGTTTCATGGCGAAGGCCAGGCAGGTCGGGCAACCGCACTTCTTGCAGTTCGTCTTGGGCAGCAGCTTGAACACATCGAGGGCTTTGAGCGCCATGGGAATCTCCTTGGATTCGGGGTCCTGAACCGCTTCAGATCAACGCCGCCATCGCCATCGCCGGGTGACCGACGCGCGCCAGATGCTCCACCAGCTCTTCGGCGGACGTCGCCATCGACTCATCGGCGATCTGCTCGATCAGGTTGGGCAGACCTTCGTCCCGCGCCCGCGCCACCAGCCGTTCCCCGTAGAACTCCTTGAGTTCCTTGGGCATCCACACCAGCCGGCCAAGGCCGCCGTCGCCGTAGATGAACTTGCGGCTCAGCAGGTAGAGCCGGCCGACCCCGAGGAAGCCAGGGGTCTGGTTACCGCCGCCCACACTGCCGGCGAGGGTTGAGAACGACATGCCGCAGGGGGTCATGCCGGAGTACTCGCGGTTGACGATCATGAAGCCATTGGCCTCGGGGACCAAGGCCAGGATGCACTCGAAGCAGCCGCAGGAGGTCATGGGCGCATCCATCAGCGAGTACAGGCTGACATCCTCGATGGCGCGGTTCGAGTGCGTGTAGACGAAGGCGTTGATGCCTTCCCACTTGCCGGTCTTCGGGTCGAGGACGCGCCCCTTCTTGATGGGCTGGTTACCGCCGGCCGGGTTCAGCCGGTGCGCCGCTTTGCCGTCGAGCCAGTTGTAGGCCCCGCACAGTCCGAGCCGCTCGGGGCTGATGACGCAGAGGTGGTTGGGGGCGAAGGACTGGCAGAGGGTGCAGGAGTAGAAGTCGTCGACACTCTCATCGGTCATCCCCGCGACACGGGCATCGCGTTCGGCGTCGACCCTGAGAGCCTCTTCCATGTGCTTGGTGAAGGCCTTCTGGTCGGAGATGATGGTGACCTTGACCTTATCGATGATCTTCCCGTAGAGGGCGTGGATGCGCGCATGGAGGATCTTGCCGAAGTGCTGCAGGCGGAAGCCGCTGGCGAAGGCGCCCTTGCTGATACGGACCCAGATCTGGTCGCGCTGGCCCATGTGGAACACGCCCATGGCGTTGTTGAGCAGGAGGTGAATCTGGCGCTCGATGATGGACTCGAAGTCCTCCTGCATCTCGCGGCCGGCCACCTCGACGAGGATGGCCAGCGGCATGGCACTGCCGACCTTGGCGGTATCGACCTCAGGGCCGATGACCTCGATCCGGCCGTCTTCGATCTGTTCCGGGGGCCGCATGCGCACGAACTCGAAGGCGGTGGAGTACTTGCCGCCGAACTCGACATGCATGTCCTCGCGGCGGACGCGCTCTCCCTCGAAGGCGGACGAGTACGGCACCGGGATGTCGACGTCGCTGACCGTCACCTTGACTCCGCGCACCTCGATGCAGCGGGCCGGGATCTTGGCGTGGTCGAGTTCGCGCACGACGTGCTCGTAGGTACAGATACCGGTGGGCAGGATCTCGGGGATCTCGGTGTCGGCGATGATGGGGAAGCCCATGTTGATGGCACCGGCGCCGGTGGCGTATTTCAGGTCGTCGACCTCACCCAGGGTCAGGCCGAAGGCGAAGACGCGCTCCTTGCAGTAGAGCAGGCACTTGCGGGCGTCGCCGGGCTGGATGCCGCCGAAGGTCATGGCGCCGCGGATGGCCCAGTTGAGCGGGTAGATGCCGGAGATGGTGTCGCGGCCGTAGGGCACGATGTAGGTGTCCCAACCCATCTCGACCTTGCCCTCTTTGAGCTGGTCGATGATGCTGACACCGTGGGTTGTGGAGCCGGCGAAGATCATGATGCTGCGCTTCTGGAACTCACGGACGATCGAGACCGCGGTCTCGACGTTGGGGGCCGCGCCGAGGATGGCGGCGAAGCCCGGTAGGCGCCCGTCGACCAACTGGATGCCGAGGGTGCGTAGGATGGTGTCGGAGAAGAAGCCGTTGCAGTCCTTCTGCGGTTCCGTCCCGTCGAGATAGCGGAGAACGCAGATGATCTCCTCAGACAGGAGGGTGGCGATGCCGGCGTCCAGGGCGGTGCCCAGATAGGGGAACCAGAGCTTGTCCTGTGGCACCACGCCCAGCAGCTCGCGGGTATGTGCCAATACCGGCTTGAGGTCACCCAGGGTCTTGATCTCGAGCCCCATCAGGGCGTAGGCCATGGGCAGATAGTAGGCCGTGTCGGGGAAGCCGATGGCCACGCTCTCGCCCTTCGAGGCCCTGGCCTTCTCGAACCCGGCCTCCGCCTGGCGCACCAGTTCGTGTGCGCCCCGGATCGCTGCGGCTGCGATGATCTTGGACATGGTCTGCCTATCCTTTCGCCGTAGAAATGGCTGCTGCCGGCACCGCGAGCAGCGTCTCCGCCCGGGATCGTGTCTCTGCCCGTCGGCAGTCTGGACATGTGTAAAGCGTCTTTTTCGGGATCAACCCCCGCGCGCTGATCAGGTTGAACTGCGCCTCGGTGGTGAAGCGGGCGCCGCAGGTGCGGCAGGCCAGGAGGGGCAGCCGGGTCTCGGTTTCGACCATGACCCGCTCCGTGGCCGTGTCCTCGATGTGCAGGGCGCCGGTGGGGCAGACGAAGACGCAGGCGCCGCAGCCGATGCAGCCCTCGGCCTTGCCCGCGAACGGCGGCGTCACCGTGCGCTCGCTGCCGCGCCCCGCGTAGCCGATGGCGTTCTGCCGCACACCCTGGGCGCAGACGCGGACGCAGAGGCCGCAGAGGATGCACTTGTCCCGCCAGGTGCCCGTTACCGATGCCGGCAGGCGCCCCGGTTCGACGTCGTACTCCACGGCCAACTGTTTGAGGATGTCGACCTCGGGGCAGCGTGCCAGCAGCAGTTCGATGACCATTTTGCGGGTGCGGCGCACGCGCTCGCTGTCGGTCTCGATGCGGTCGCCCGCGTAGGGCGTGTAGATGCAGGAGGTGACGATCTTGGAGCGCTTGCCCCAGACGACCTCGACCACGCACAGGCGGCAGGTGCCGTAGGCCTCGACTCCGGGATGGTGACAGAGCGCCGGAATCTCGATACCCATCCGGGTGGCGACGGCAAGGACAGTCTCTCCGGGCGCCGCCGTGGCGTCCTTGCCGTTGATGGTGAAGGCGATGTTCGCTTGCTGTTCCATGGGTCGAACGCCTCAGGTCCTGACGACGGCGTCGAAACGGCACGCCTCGCGGCACACACCGCACTTGATGCAGGTCAGCGGGTCGATGAGATGCGTCTTCTTGCGCTCTCCAGAGATCGCCTGGACGGGGCACTTGCGCGCACAGACGGTGCAGCCCGTGCACGTCTCCGGGTCGATGCTGTAGGTCACCAGCGCCGTGCAGACGCCGGCGGGACAGCGCTTCTCACGGATGTGGGCCTCGTACTCGTCGCGGAAGTAGCGCAGGGTAGACAGCACCGGATTGGGGGCTGATCCGCCCAGAGCACACAGCGAGCCATCGCTGACCGCTGCCGCCATCTCCTCCAGCAACTGGATGTCGCCCTCGCGCCCCTCGCCGCGGGTGATGCGGGTGAGGATCGCGCACATCTGCCGGACGCCCTCCCGGCAGGGGACGCACTTGCCGCAGGACTCATCCATGAGGAAGTGCAGGAAGTAGCGCGCCACGTCGACCATGCACGAGTCCTCGTCCATGACGATCATGCCGCCCGAACCCATCATCGAACCGGCCTTGGTGAGTTCGTCGAAGTCGACCGGCAGGTCCAGGAAACGCTCCGGCAGGCAACCGCCGGAAGGGCCTCCGGTCTGCACCGCCTTGAACTTGCGTCCGCCGGGAATCCCGCCGCCGATGTCGAACACGACCTGCCGCAGATTCACGCCCAGGGGCACTTCCACCAGTCCGGTGTTGACGACCTTGCCGACGAGCGAGAAGATCTTGGTGCCCGTGGAGCCTTCCGTGCCGATGGCCGCGTACCATTCGGCGCCGCGGTTGATGATTACGGGCACGTTGGCCCAGGTCTCGACGTTGTTGAGATTCGAGGGCTTCTGGTGCAGGCCGCTCTCCACCGTGTGGATGTACTTGGCGCGCGGTTCGCCCACCTTACCTTCAAGGGAAGCCATCAGGGCGGTCGATTCCCCGCAGACGAAGGCGCCCCCGCCGCGGACGACCTTGACATCGAAGCTCAGGCCGGAGCCGAGGATGTTCGTACCGAGGAAGCCCTGTTCGCGCGCTTGTTGGATGGCCAGCCGGATGTGCTTGACGGCGAGCGGGTACTCGTCGCGGACATAGACGTACCCTTCGCTCGCGCCGATGGCGTGCGCGCCGATGATCATCCCCTCGAGCACGCAGTGTGGGTTGCCCTCCAGCAGACTGCGGTCCATGTAGGCGCCGGGATCGCCCTCGTCAGCATTGCAGATGACGTACTTGGGCTCGCCATGGGCCTTACGGCAGGTCGCCCACTTGCGGCCCGCGGGGAAGCCGCCGCCGCCGCGTCCGCGCAGCCCCGAGCGCGTGATCTCCTGGATGACGGCCTCGGGGGCCATCGCCAGCGCCTTACGCAGGGCCGTGTAGCCCTTGCACTTGCGCATATAGTCGTCGATGGATTCGGGGGAGATGCGCCCATTGTCCCCGAGGATCAGCCGACGCTGGTGAGCGTAGAAGGGGATGGTGCTTTCCTGGGCATAGGTTTGGCCGTCGGCGGTGCGGTAGAGCAGACGCTCGATGGTCTGGCCCTGCACCACCGTGGCGCGGATGATCTCGGGGACGTCCGCCACCGTCACCTTGCGGTACAGGATGTCGGCCGGCCGGACGACCACGATCGGCCCCTGCTCGCAGAACCCGTGGCAGCCGGTCTTGACGAACTCGACGGCGGCACCGAGGCCGAGACGGTCGAGCTCGGCGGCGAGCGCGCTGGCCACCGCCTGACAGCCGTAGGCCTGGCAGCCGGTGCCACCGCAGACGGTGACGCTGATGCCGGCCGCGGCGATCCGGGTACGGTCGGCGGCGGTCAGGTCGGCGGTCTCACTGGCCACCGCCAGCGGTTCAGCCTTGCCTTCCAGGAAGTCCTTCAGCAGGCCCTCGATACTGCCCGGGGCAGCGTGGTAGAAGCGGTCATCGATCACGACCACCGGCCCCAGGGCGCAGGCGCCCAGGCAATTGACCGTCTCCAGCGTGAACTCGCCGTCGGCCGTCATCTCCCCGGGCGTCGTCTTCAGGTTGCGGCAGAGCTCGTCGAGGATGCGCGGTGCGCCGCGCACATGGCAGGCGGTGCCCATGCAGATCTTGACCACGTGCCGACCACGTGGTTTGAGGCTGAGCGCCTTGTAGAAGGTGGCAACGTGATAGACCTGCGCCGCCGGTACCCCCAGGGCCTCGCCGACCTGCCGCAGGGTAGCCTCGGACAGGTAGCCGAGGGCGGTATTGAGGTCCTGCAGGACCGGAATCAGCGAGGCCGGCTCAGCGCGGTGCCGCTGCAGCACCTCGCCGAAGACCTCCTGGGTGCGTTCTTCGGAGACCACACTCACGGTTTGGCCGCCTCCGCCGCGCGCTCGATCCGGAGCAGGAAGGCTTCGCGCTTGTGCTCGACCACATCGTCGACCTTCTCGAGCGTCAGAGCCCCGACGTGGCAGCTCTCCACGCAGGCAGGGATCTCGCCGTTCGCCAGGCGTTCAGCACAGAGGTCGCACTTGACGATGGCACCATCCTTGGTGTCCATCCGGATCACTCCGAAGGGGCAGGCCATCAGGCACCAGCGGCAGCCGATGCAACGGCCATGGTCAAGGACGACCGGGGAGTCCGGGTTACGCCGCCAGAGCGCCGCCGTGGGGCAGATCGCGACGCAGGGCGCCTTCTCGCAGTGCCGGCACTGCAGCGGTGCCGAGTAGGCGCCGCCCTTCTCGACCCAGACGCGCTGCTTGGGCGGCTTCTCCTCCAGAAGAGCGCCGAGCAGCGTCTTGGACTGAGAGTGAGCCACGGCGCAGGCCAGCTCACACGAGCGACAGCCGACGCAGCGCTCCGGATGGACAACAAGGATGCTCTTCACGGTGTAGGGTCTCCGCTGCGGACGGGTCAGACAGTCATCGGCTGGCTGTACATCAACGGCTTCAGCTTGAGCGCTTCGCGCTTGCGGTCCATGTGCTGCATCATCAGCCGGGCCGCCTTGACGGGGTCGCTCTCGAAGCAGAACTTGCCGCCCACCAGCTCTTCGACGTCCTGCGTCAGGAAGCGGGTAAGCTCAGGGCTGCCGAGGACGCGCATCGCTGGGCTGAAGTTGACGTAGGCGCCGGAGGCGACGCAGTAGAAGCCGATGGCGATGGCTTTCTCGCACATGGCTTCGGGGGCAGAGCCGGCGATCGGGAGGTCGGAGAGCTTGTCGCCCAGGCCGCCCTCCTTGACCATCTCGCAGAGCGCCACCAGGATACGGCTGTTGTCGACACAGGAGCCCAGGTGCAGCACCGGCGGGATACCGACCGTCTCGCAGATCTCCTGCAGGCCCTTGCCGGCCCACTTCGCCGCCTCGGGCTGCAGCAGCCCGTCCTTGGCACAGGCGGTCGCGCCGCAGCCGGTCATGACCACCAGCACGTCATTGGCGATGAGTTCGCGCACCATCTTGATATGGCTGTCATCTTGCTTCTTGCGCACCGTATTGCAGCCGATGACGGCCGCCACGCCACGCAGACGGCCCGAGATGATGCCATCGTTCAGCGGCCGGAAAGAGGAGCGGTAGCGCCCGCCGAGGTGGGTGAAGGTGTTGGCGACCGTGAAGCCGGCCACCAGGTCGGTCTTGATGTCGGGGATGTTGACGATACCGCGGTTGGGGAAGTTCTCCACGGCCTGCCGCACGATCTGCTTGGCGATGTCGTAGGCGTGCTCTTCCTCAAACTGGATGTGTTCGGCCCCCGGGATGTGGGCCTTCTTGCTGGTGGTGACGACCTTGGTGTGGAAGCGCGCGGCGTGTTCGGTGACGGCCGGCATGATGCACTGCACATCGACCAGCATCATGTCGACAGCCCCCGTGGCGATGGCGAGTTCCTGGTGCAGGAAGTTGCCCACGACGGGAGCGCCCTGGCGCATCAGGATCTCATTGGCCGTACAGCAGATGCCGCCGACCATGATGCCGTTGGCGCCCTTCTCCTTGGCCAGCGCCAGCAGTTCCTTGTCACGGCTGGCCGCGACGACCATCTCCGACAGGGTCGGCTCATGGCCGTGGACGACGATGTTGACCGCGTCCTGGCGGAGGACGCCGAGGTTCACCTGGCTGCGCACTGGCTGCGGATTGCCGAAGAGGACGTCGCTGCAGTCGGTGGCGAGCATGGCGCCGGCCCAGCCGTCGCCCATGGAGGTGCGCAGGCCATGCATGATCAGGTTCTTGTAGTCCGCATCGACGCCCTCGTGGGTGCGGTGCAGGGTTTCGACGATCTCGTGCTCTACGCCCACCGGGATCAGCTTCAGGCGCCGCCAGTTCTCCAGCGTCGCCTTGGGGGCGCGCAGAGCGGGGTAACGGATCTCGCCTTCCTGCTGATTGAACTGGCCCAGGGCCATCTCGGCGAACTCTTTAGCGATGGCTTCGTCGCTGCGGCCCTTGGTTTCGATGCCCCATTCGATCGCCAGTTCACGCAGCCGTTCCGGGCTCTTGATGGTGTAGCCCTGGGCGCCGCCTTTGGCCACGAGTAGGAGGGTCCGGACGATATCGTGACCATGGTCAGAGTGCGCGGCTGAACCGGCGGCGACCTGACGGATCAGGTGCCGCGCGGCGATCGTGGAGGCCGTAGCCCCGCAGATGCCTTGCTTCGGGCCGCCGTCGAAGGGGTTGATCCGGCACGGCCCCATCTCACAGATGCGGCAACAGATCCCGAGTTCGCCGAAGCCACAGCGCGGCTCCTGCTCGTCAAAACGGTCATGGGCGGTCGCCATGCCGCAAGCCGAGGTCCGGGCGAGTACGGCTTGAGCGGCGGGATCGGCACTGCGTGTTTCGGGGGTAGACTTGGTCATGGTAGCTCCTTACTGGGAAGGCACCGCGTGAGGCGGTCTGCAAACAGACGAACGACGCGCGCTACGGCCTCATCCACACTGGGAAGTCACCGCGTGAGGCGGTCTGCAAACAGACGAACGACGCGCGCTACGGCCTCATCCACCGCGGGGCTGGCCCCGGCGGGCGAGCGGCCGGCACGTTCGGCCTCGCCGATGCGCTCGTCATACGGGATAAACCCGGCAAACTCCAGGTCGGGCAGGGCCGCACGCAGGAACTGTTCGTCGGCGGGACTGCGGATGCAGTTGCCGATTCCCACCACCCGCGGCAGCCGGATGTCGGCGGCCAGGCGGCGGATGCGCTTGACGGTTTCCACGCTGGCCCGCGAGGGCTCGCTGACGATCACCAACTGGTCCACGCTGTCGATGGTCCCGCGGCTGAGGTGTTCGATGCCCGCTTCCATGTCGACCACCAGGGCGACCTTTTCCTCGAGCAGCAGATGCGACACCAAGGCCCTGACCATGGCGTTCTCGGGGCAGTAACAGCCGCTGCCGCCGGTCTTCACCGCACCGGCTACCAGCACGCGCACACCGTTCACCGTCTGGGCGTAGTTGGCCGGGATATCGTCGACAAAGGGGTTCATCCGGAACATCCCGCCGCTGTGCCCCGGCCGTGCTCCCGTACGCTCCTCAATGAGGTCGGCGAGTTTGACCAGGGGTTCGACGGTCTCCGGGGCAGGGTGGCCCAGGCAGCCCAGCAGCGTCGCGTTGGGGTCGGCATCGATGGCGAACACGTCGTAGCCTGCACGGGCCAGCGCCATGCAGATCAGGGCCGTGAAGGTGGTCTTGCCGACGCCGCCTTTACCGGTGACCGCGAGTTTCACGATTTGGGCCCCTCGGCGGGCTTCTCGGCGGACTTCGGGGCCGCCGCCGGCGCGGGGGCAGGCTTCGGCGCGTCTGCCGTCTTCGCCACCGGCACGGGTATGGCCGAGTGGTCGCGATTGAGGAAGTAGTTCGCCCACCCTGAGCTATGGGCCAGATCGCGCCGGCAGGGCGGCACATAACCCTGACGGAGTTTCTCGATCTCGCCGCTGCTCTTCAGGCGGCGGTACACTTCGACCCAGGCGCAGGGCTTCTCAGTGGGGTACTTCTCGCACATGGCGTTGATGCTGCCGCCGCAGGGGCCGTTGCGGCATTCCTTGGCGCAGCGGTACATCGGGCAGCGGTAGGCCAGGTCCATGAGGGCGCAGTCGCCGCAGTCCTGGCAGCCGAACATGAGGTGTTTGACGCCGAACTCGGCGGTGTGCGAGAGCGCCGTCAGCGCCGTGCTCTTGTCGATGGCGCCATAGTACTTGGAGAACAGCTTATGGCCGAAGCTGTCACGCTCGAAGACCAAGTGGTGGACCTTCTCGATGAGGCCGTAGCTCACGGGCTTCGGGCCAGGTTCCAGCTTTGCGGCTGGATCCGGTTCGCGGTCGCTGATCTGGTACTTGGCGGGGGCCGGGAAGGCATAGAACTCATCCGGGCGGCCAAAGCACACTTCGGGGACGAACTCCTCCCAGCGCGGCGCCAGTTCCAAGCCGCGCTGGATGATGGTGACGAAGTCCTCGGTCTTGAGCGCGAAGCCGCCGATGTGAACCCCGGCAAAGCCCATGCCCTTGAACATGGCCACCATCTTGGCGGCGCGTTCGAGGCGTTTGCCCTTGCCCTTGTCGGCATCCTTGGCTTCCTCGTCCAGTCGGGCCACCAAGGCGTCGGTAACCACACAGCCCGGTACGTTGCCCGCGTTCATGGCACGACCGGCTCCCGCTGAGAGGACGTAGACGTTGCCCAGCACCGGGGTCTTGAGCCCCCGACTGGCCAGGTAGCGCCTGATCTCGAAGAACTTACGCATGTCGTAGCCGAGCTGGGAGATGATCAGGTCGGCGCCCGCGGCGATCTTCTTCTCCATCTTGAAGTACTGATAGAGCAACTCTGCCTCAGTGAGCTTGAAGGGCGACACCGCGGCGGCGATGAGGAAGTCGGTAGGCTTGAGGCGCATGGTGGTGCCCGGTTTACGCCCCGGGACCTCGATGCCCTGGTTCATCTCCTTGATCAGACGCACGGCATGGACCGAGTCCAGATCGAAGACGGGACTGGCTTGGCCGCCGTAGGCGCCGGCGCTCGGACAGTCGCCGCTCAGCACCAGCAGGTTCTTCACGCCCATGTGCGCCAAGGCACTGGCGCGAGACTCCATGGCGTTGCGGTTGCGGTCGCGGCAGGTGAAATGGACCAAAGGCTCGCCGCCGGCCTGGATGGTCTCCGCCGCGAGCACATCCGGCGAGATCGCCGGACCCCCGCCGGGGTTGTCCGTGAGGCTGATCGCGTGCACGGTCACACCGGAAGCCGCGATCTCCTTCGCGAACTGGACCGCGGCGTCGACGGCAGGCCCGTCGAAACCGCGTCCAGGAACGAATTCGCAGGTGACGACAAACGTACCTTCGGCTAGCGCTTGCTTGAGCATCAGTCAGCGTCCCTCTTGAGTGCAGGCCCGGCAGGCGGGCGGAGCGCTCGTCAGATCCTAGAACAGCCCACGGACGGCGCCGGTTGCGGTGTCCACATCCATGCGCCGGAAGGCCGGGTCGGAGGCCGTGCCGGGGAGCAACTTGATCTCGCCGGCGACCGGGACGACTAGTCCGGCACCCCGGTAGACCATGATATCGCGGATTGGCAGGGTCCATCCCGTCGGCCGGCCCTTGAGGCTGGGGTCATGGGAGAGACTGAGGTGGGACTTGACCATGCAGGTCCCCAGCGAAGAAGTCTCGGGGTCGGCCTCGAGGCGCTTGGCCTTCTCCAGGGCGACGTCGGTGTAGCTCACGCCCTTCGCCCCGTAGACCTCGCGGGCGATCAGTTCGATCCGTTGACGCAGGGGGAGGCTCAGATCGTAGAGGAACTTGAAGGCGTTGGGCTCGTTGCAGGCCGCGATCACGGCCTCGGACAGTTCGCGTGCGCCCTCGCCGCCCTTGAGCCAGTGGTCGGAGACGGCCGCCAGGGCGCCGTTGGCCTCGGCGATGCGCCGGATGACCGCGGTCTCGGCCTTGGTGTCCGTGTAGAAACTGTTGATGCAGACCACCGGCCGCACCCCGCTGAGGCGAACGGTGTTGATGTGGGCGAGCAGGTTCTCACAGCCCTTTTCCACCAACCCGATGTTCTCGCGGGTGTAGGCCTCGTCAAGCGGCAGCCCGGGCTTCACGGCCGGCCCGCCGCCATGCATCTTGAGGGCGCGGACGGTGGCCACGATGACCACGGCGCTGGGCTTCAGGCCCGAGTAGCGGCACTTCAGGTTCCAGAACTTCTCGAAGCCGATGTCGGCGCCGAAGCCGCTCTCGGTCACGTGGTACTCGCCGAGGCGCAGGCCCAGTTCGTCGGCGATGATGGAACTCTGGCCGATGGCGATGTTGGCAAAGGGTCCGGCGTGGACGAAGATGGGCTGACCTTCGATGCTCTGCAGCAGGTTGGGGTTGATCGCGTCCACCATCCACGCGGTCATGGCGCCGTCGACCTCGAGATCGGCCGTGGTCACCGGACGCCCGGCCCGGCTGTGCGCCACGACGATCTTACCCATGCGCTGGCGCAGGTCGGCCAGATCCTTGGAGACGGCCAGAATTGCCATCACCTCACTGGACACGCTGATCTGGAATCCGGACGGCATCGGGACGCCGTCCATCTTGCTGCCATTGCCGATGGTGATGTTGCGCAGCGATTGCGCACAGAAGTCAATGGCCCACTTGAAGTCGATGCGGGCCGGGTCGATGTCGAGGCGCCGCAGGTTGCGTTTAGCCAACTCGGCATCGTCGTAGTTCGCCTCGTGCTGGATGCGGGCCATCAGGGCCACCATGGCCAGGTTGTGCGCGTTGGTGATCGAGTCGATGTCGCCGGTCAGGCGGATGGACAGTGGCGTCAGCGGGATGCACTGGGCCAAGCCGCCGCCCGCCGCCGAGCCCTTGACGTTGAAAGTCGGGCCGCCGCTGGGCTGCCGAATGGCGCCCACAACGCGCTTGCCCAGATAGCCCAGTCCCTGCACCAGTCCCAGCGTGGTCGTGGTCTTGCCTTCGCCCAACGGGGTCGGGGTGATCGCGGTGACGTCGACGTACTTCCCGAGCGGGGCGTGGCGCAGGCGGGCGAGAACGCGGAGCGCATCGACCTTGGCGACCTGGCGTCCCATCGGGATCAGGTCATCGGCGTCCAGCCCGAGGTCCGCGCCCAACTGCGCGAGGGGCTTCATGTCCTTCTCGCAGGCTGCCGCAATCTGCCAGTCTTTGAGTTTGGTGGGGTCCAGTACGGTTCTTGCCATGGTGAGAAGCCCTGACCAGATTACTCTTACTCTGCTATATTGCCGCGGTGACCGTGAGTGCCAACCGGACACCCTCGGTGTCTGCTGCTGCCACCCGTCCTGTCGCACCCGCTCGCCGGAGTCACTCCCCGGCGGGTACCACAATGTGGCGTTTGCATTTACTAATACATCTACCACATTGTGGTTGTCAAGTGCGCAGTCGAAAAATGGTCGAGGGGGGATGGCCAGGGGGGGGGCGTGGCCCCCATGGGCGGGGGGCGGGGTTGCAGAATGCGACAACTTTGGTGTTCCTTAGGTGTCGTAGAGTATCGAGTCGCGTGTCGGTAGCCGGGATAATGCCATGAGTGACGGCGATCTTCTAGAGAACTACGCGGAGATGCCTCGGGCCGAGTCGTTCCGGCGCATTCGTAAGCAACTGGGCGTGACCCAGGCGCAGCTTGCCGCGGCGATGGGGACGTCGACCAAGGCGGTGCAGAGTTACGAGCAGGGGTGGCGGAACGTTCCCACGCGCGTGCTGGTACAGCTTTTCGTGCTTCTGGCCATCCATCGGCGGCGTCAGGTGGACAAGGTGCCGTGCTGGGACATCAAGCACTGCTCGGTCGCGGAGCGTGAGGCCTGTCCCAGTTACACGATCGGGGACGGGCAGTTGTGCTGGTTCGTTACCGCCGGGGGTGGTTGCGGCAGAGCCGCGGGCGATGCGGCGGGTCGCGACGATGCCCTGTTGCCCTGCATGGGCTGTGAGGTCATCCATCGTCTGTTGCGTTCAGCCGGCCCGGTGGAGACGTCTGCTCCGGAGGGGGACGCCAGCGAGCCTGGTAGCACCGTGGCGCCAGGCACTGGCGCGGACGCCACGCAACCCGATCAGGCCTAGACCCGGCCGGCGTGGGCACGGGGGTGCGGCGTGGTGAAGTACGGATGAGCATGGCGACGAAAGGTGTCGACGCGGCCCAGGAGCAGGTCTGGGCGAGGTTGGCGGCATTGGACCCGCGGGCAGTGTGCGAGCGTGCGGCGGTCGCCTATGCGGCCGAGTCGTGCTGCTACCGCGTGCTCAGTCTGGGTCAGGAACTAGTGGTTGACCCGGCCCTGCGGACGCTCGCCGGCACCTCGTCCCTGGGGCGGCTGATGCTGGAGCGGCTCGGCACCTTCTCCCGGATCAGCCTCCTGCATTACTTGGTGCATGCCAGGAACCTGCCCGCCGCCGGTCGCCTGGTGTCGCCCGCGGATCTCGCCTCCGCGCAACTGTACGCGCACGGCTCGCATGTCCTCCCAACCGCGTCCCTGGCCAGGAGCTACGGGGACGACCCTGCGGGCTTCCAGGCTCGCGGTCAGGCCTTGGGTGGGACGGCCCTCGAGTACGGTGACGCCGCGGTACGGCTGCTGCCGCTGCCGCGGGTGCCGGTGGTGCTGGTGCTGTGGCGTGGCGATGACGAGTTCCCCGCGCGCTGCAGCCTGCTTTTCGATGCGAGCTGTGAGCAACAGCTCGCGGCTGACGTCATCTGGTCGACGGCCATGCTCACGCTCCTCGTGTTCCTCCCCGAAGCGCCGTCGCCGGCGATACGGCCTGAGGGGGGCCTTGCGCCTTGACAACCACATTGTGGCAGTTCTATAGTACCGGCCCTAACCGGGGCTCTTTGCCGTACCGTACGGCGGCACGGTTTCCGCCGTTGCCGCGGGTGCCGGTTGCATGGGTACTTTGGCGTGGTGATGACGGTTTCCCAACGGGCGTCGGCGCTGCCTGCAACCTCCTTTGTGTCACGACTATGCACTGCCAGATGGGTGGCTTCTTCTGATCCGCAAACCCGGGTAACACGACAGCTTCATCATGAACCAGACTCTCACCATCGACGCGACGGTCTGTGCATTCACCGACGGGCAGACCGTGTTGGATGCCGCGCGGGCGGCCGGGATCCACATTCCCACGCTGTGTTACCACCCGAAAACCGGCGTGCAAGCCACCTGCCGCATCTGTGTGGTTGAGGTCGAGAAGATGCGTGGTCTGCAGGCCTCCTGCGCGTTACCGGCGCGGGCCGGAATGGTGGTCACGACGAGAAGCGCGGCGGTTCTGGAAGCGCGGCGGACGATCGTCGAACTGATGCTGGCCAACGGCCAGCACAACTGCCTGTCATGCGAGCGCAACGGCTCCTGCGAGCTCCAGGATGTCGCCTACGAACTGGGGATCGAGAAGCCCCCGTACGTGGCGCCCGATGCCGTTCTCCCGGCTGACGAGTCGAGCGAGATGATTGTCCTCGACCGGCGGAAGTGCATCCGCTGCGGGCGCTGTGTGGCCGCCTGTAACCAAGTGGTGATCAATGAGGTCCTGGGCCTGGGGAAGCGTGGGTTCTCGACGCAGATAACCTGTGATGATGACCTGCAGATGGGCGAGTCGTCCTGCGTGCAGTGCGGTGAGTGTTCGCAGATGTGCCCGGTCGGGGCCATCATCGACAAGAAGAGTCGCGGGCAGGGTCGGCGTTTCGACCTTAGCCAGGTCAACAGCACCTGCCCGTACTGCGGTGTGGGCTGCCAGATCACCCTGCATGTCGACAAGCAGAGGAACCGCGTGGTCAAGGTCACCGGCCGCGATGCGGCGCCCAATCACGGTATGCTCTGCGTCAAGGGTCGCTACGGCTTTGAGTTCCACGCCAGCCCCAAGCGGCTGACGCAGCCGCTGATCAAGAAGGACGGCAAGCAGGTGCCGGTCAGTTGGGAGGAGGCCCTCGACTACACCGCCCAACGCCTTGAGGCGATCGTGGCCAAACATGGGCCGGACTCGTTCTCCGCCCTCGGTTCGGGGCGCATCACCAACGAGAACAACTACGCCGTGCAGAAGTTCACCCGCGCCGTGATCAAGACGAATAACGTCGACCATTGCGCCCGCACCTGCCACGCCCCCACCGTCGCCGGTCTGGCGGCGGCTTTCGGCAGCGGTGCCGCCACCAATTCGGTGGCCGAGATCGTGGATACGGACGTGATCTTCGTCATCGGCTCGAACATGACCGAAGCGCACCCCGTGGTGTCGTACTACGTCAAACAGGCGCACCAGCGCGGCGCCACGCTCATTGTCAGCGATCCGCGCCGGGTCGATATCGCGCACTGGGCCGATGTCTACGTCCAGTTCCGGGTCGGCAGCGATGTGCCCTACCTCAACGGTCTGATCAACGAGATCCTCCGTAACGGCTGGCAGGACGAGGACTTCATGAACTCGTGCACGGAGAACCCGGATGACATCAAGCGCTGGGTGGCGCCCTACACCCTCGACCATGCCAGCAGTCTCTGCGGGGTGCCGGTCGAGGAGATGCGGACCGTGGCGCGTATCCTTGGCGAAGCCAGGAATGTCAGTGTCATCTACTGCCTGGGAGTCACGGAGCACATCTGCGGCACCGACAACGTCAAGACCATCGCCAATCTGCAGATGGTGCTGGGGCATCTGGGCAAGCGCGGTGGCGGCGTCAATCCCTTGCGCGGTCAGAATAATGTCCAAGGCGCCTGCGACATGGGTGCCCTGCCCAATGTCTATCACAACTATCAGTCCGTTGAGGATCCGCGGGTCGCGGCGAAGATGGCGAAGGACTGGGGCGTCACCGGCTTACCGGTCAAACCGGGCTTCAAGCTGCCCACGATGTTGCACAAGGCCACCGAGGGGGTGACCAAAGCCATGTTGATCGTGGGCGACAACACGGTGCAGACCGAGCCGCACATGGCCAAGACGATCAAGGAGATGGAGGCCATCGAGTTCCTGGTGGTCGTGGACATCTTCCCCAATATGACGACGCCCTACGCCGACGTGGTCTTTCCCGATGTGTGCTTCAATGAGGACGATGGCAACTACTCCAACCTGGAACGGCGGGTGTCGCTGCTGCGGAAAGCCGTTGAGCCGCCCGGGCAGGCCCGGCCGACGTGGTGGATTCTGCAGCAACTGGGGCAGCGTCTGGGCGTCGACCTGCGTTTCACCTCCGCCGAAGCCGTGTGGGAGGACCAGCGCCGGACGGCCACGGCGATGGCCGGCATCACCTATGCCCGCATCCAGGAGACGGGTCTGCAATGGCCGTGTCCGACCCTCGAGCATCCCGGCACCCCCATCCTGCACCTGGGTGGCAAGTTCACGCGCGGCAAGGGGCTGTTCTGTCAGACGGACTACCGGGCGCCCGCCGAAGTGCCGGATGCGCGCTATCCCTTCACGCTCAGTACCGGGCGTCGCCTCTGGCACTACCACACGGGGACCCAGACCCGTAACTCGATTGGTCTGGAGGCGATCTTCCCTGAGGAGTTGCTGGAGCTGAGCCCTGAGGATGCCGCACGCCTGGGCGTCAAGAGTGGCGACCTGGTGAAGGCCGAGAGTCGCCGCGGCGAGATCACGCTGAAGGCATGGGTCACCAGGCGCTCGCCGCCGGGCGTGGTCTGGTGCGCCTTTCACTTCTACGAGGCCTGCGCCAACGTGCTCACCAACAGCGCCTACGATAACGTCACCGAAACCCCCGAGTACAAGGCCTGTGCCATCAACGTCGTCAAGGTCGCTGATGGTGTCGCCCCCGTTCAGCGGGTTGAGCGTCAGGCCAGGCCGTAGTCTGGAGACCCGAGCCATGCCCACATCAACGTCTGTGCCAACCACCATCAACGCCGTCCTTGCCAGGGCCATCGGTGAGGAGGAGGCCGCGCACGTCTACTATCTCGAGGTTGAGCAGCGGGCCACCAATGAGACGGTCAAACGCCTTTTCCTGCAACTGGCCCGTGAGGAACTGCAGCACAAGACCTTCCTCCTCGAGTGCCGTAACCAACCGGAACAACTGGCGAAGCTCCCTGCGACCATCGACTACGGCATCGCCGCAACCGTCCCCGAGCCGGCACTTACCCCGGATCTGAAGCCCGCCGATGCCATCGCGCTGGCGATGAAGAAGGAGCAGCAGGCCGTGGAGCTCTACCGTGCGCTTGCCGCCGCCACCAAGGACCCGGGGTTGCGGGCCGCCCTCGAGGGCCTGGCGCGTATGGAACTCGAGCATAAACACAGGCTGGAGGAAGCCTTCGTCGGCGTCGGCTACCCCGAAGTCTTCTGAACCGAGGATCTCACATGACTGCCGTTGCGCATTGCACCTGCGACACCAACCCCGCCTGTGTTCTGGAGCGCTACCCTGCCGCCGGGCCAGACCAGCTCATTCCCATCCTGCAGGATGTCCAGGAGAGCTTCGGCTACCTGTCGCGCGAGTCGATCGTGGCGGTCGCCAAACACCTGCACATGCCGCTCTCCCGAGTTCACGGGGTGGCTACGTTCTACAATCAGTTCAGGTATGACCCGCCTGGGAAGCACCACGTCCAGGTTTGCCGCGGCACCGCCTGCCACGTCCGCGGCTCGGCGCCGCTGCTCGAGGCGGTCAAGCAGGAGTTGGAGGTTGAGGCGGGCCGGACGACGGCCGACGGTGAGTTCAGTGTCGAGGTGGTGGCCTGTGTCGGCGCCTGCGGCTTGGCGCCGGTCATCGTGGTGGATGGACAGGTACACGCCGCGGTGGCCGCCACCGCCCTCAAGAAGTTGCTCAAGTCCTACCGGGTACCCGCCCAGGCGTCTACCCAAGGAAAGGCGTAACCCCATGGCAGCAGCCGCTGAAGCCCTGCGCTGTTGGATACCCCAGCCGCCACTGGCTCCGCACCCGCTTGATAACCTGCTGGGTGGGGGGATCCGGCACCAGGGTCGCATCAGTGACGGTGAACGCGCTGAGCGCCTGGCCCGTCTCCGGCGCGAGCGACTCGACGTTCCTCTGATCTGCGTCGGTGCCGGCTCGTGCGGTCTGGGCGCCGGCGCCGGCAAGACCAAGGCTGCGATCCAGGCCTATCTCAAGCAGCGGAACCTCCTTGCCGAGGTCGTGGAGGTTGGCTGCATTGGCATGTGCGTTGCCGAGCCCCTGATCGATGTCCAGATTCCCAACCGCAGCCGCGTTTCCTTCCAGCGCATCACCGAGGACAAGGTTCCCGCCCTGCTCGACGCCGTCCTCAATGGTCGGATGCCGGCCGCTGGCGACATCCTCGGCCAGTTCCGCGATGGGCACGGGGCCTGGGAGCAGGTGCCGTTCCTTGAGGAGCATCCCTTCTTCGCGCCGCAGACGCGGTGGGTCATGGCGAACTGCGGGCTCCTGCAGCCCGAGCAGATCGAGGAGTACCTGGCCCACGGCGGCTACCGCGGCCTCGCCAAGGCTCTGGGGGAGCATACGCCGGACCAGGTCTGCGAGCTGGTGGAACGCAGCGGCCTCCGTGGCCGTGGCGGGGCCGGCTTCCCGACCGGTACCAAGTGGAAGTTCGCCCGCCAAACCGCGTCCGATGTGAAGTACCTCGTCTGCAATGCCGACGAGGGCGATCCGGGCGCGTTCATGAATCGCGCGCTGATGGAGGGCGACCCGCATCGGCTGGTCGAGGGCATGGCGATCGCCGGCTATGCGATCGGGGCGAACAAAGCCTTCGTCTACGTTCGCGCCGAGAAGCCGTTGGCCGGTAAGCGCATTCGGCACGCCATTCAGCAGGCGCGGGCCTACGGGCTGCTGGGCAGTGGGATCATGGGCTCGACCTTCGCCTTTGACATCGAGGTGCGCATGGGCGCCGGGGCCTTCGTCTGCGGCGAGGAGACCGCCCTGCTGAACTCCATCGAGGGCAAGCGCGGGATGCCGCGGCCGCGGCCCCCATTCCCGGCCGTCAAGGGCGTGTTTGGCAAGCCGACGGTGATCAACAATGTGGAGACCCTCTCCAACCTGCCCTTCATCCTGGAGCGCGGGGCCGACTTCTTCCGCACGATCGGGACCGACGCCAGCAAGGGCACCAAGATCTTCGCCCTCTCGGGCAAAGTGGCGCGCACCGGACTGGTGGAGGTGGCTGTCGGTACCAGCGTGCGCCGGGTGGTGATGGAGGTGGGCGGCGGTTGCGCCGACGGCAAGGCTTTCAAGGCGGTCCAGTTGGGCGGACCTTCGGGCGGTTGCATCCCCCAGTCCCAGCTCGACACTCCCATCGATTACGACACCTTGCGCGCCGTCGGCGCCATCATGGGTTCGGGTGGCATGGTGGTCATGGATGAGAACACCTGCATGGTGGATGTCGCGAAGTTCTTCATGGACTTCATCCAGCGCGAGAGCTGCGGCAAGTGCACCCCCTGCCGCGAGGGCACGCGGCGGATGCTCGAGTTCCTGCAGACGATCACCTCCAAGCCGCGGGGGGCCATCCCGACGGTCATGCCCCGCGAGCAGATCGTCCCCTATCTGCACCGGCTTGCCGGGACGATCCGCGACGCCAGTCTGTGCGGCCTGGGACAGACGGCGCCAAACCCCGTGCTCAGTACCCTGCGCTGGTTCGCCGACGAGTACCAGGCGCACGTCGCCGAGGGGCGCTGCCCGGCTGGGGTCTGCCGCGAACTGCTGACCTTCACGATCAGCGCCACCGCCTGCAAGGGCTGTACGGTATGCGGCAAGAAGTGCCCGGTGGGAGCGATCCGCGGTACGAGTAAGCAGCCGCACGAGATCAACCAGGCCCTGTGCATTGGTTGCGGGACCTGCCTTGACGTCTGCAAATTCTCCGCCGTCAGCGCGTCCTAGCCGGGGGCGGCATGGCGCCAGAGCTGCATCGCGGCCGCGCTGTCGACGCCGGGAAGCCCCAATGCCGTTGGCTTTCCCCGGTCTGCTTGGCGGAGCGGGGCGATTGCCGGTCGCACGCTGAGCGTGCGGCCGGGGTCGGGTACTGGCACCCCCGACCTACTTGCCCGTCTGCAGTCGAGGGCGCGGCCAGAAAGTTAGTGGCATTGGGCAGCAGCCCCCCGGCGAGCTCCGCAGGTTGGGCGCGCGGTCGCGGTTGCCAGGGAACCGCGCCGGCAGACCGGGGGTCTGTGAAGCGGTGTCTTGGGCTCCGTGCGAAAGGCGTGGTCTGGAATGCGGTTGCGACCCGACATGCTCGTGATCGGCGCTGGTGCGCGACATGTCGGCAAGACTGAGTTTGCCAGTGCCGTGGTCCGCCGACAGGCGGCGCGCGGGGCGGTGTGTGCCGTCAAGATCACGACGGTGCAGGACCAGGCGACCGGCTGTCCACACGGCGGCAGTGGGTGCGGTGTCTGCGCGGGCTTCGCGGGTCCCTACTGCATCACGGAGGAGACCGGTGGGCCGCCCGGTAAGGATACGGCGCGCCTGCTTGCGGCGGGTGCCGCGCGGGTCTTCTGGATGCGCGTGCGCCAGGCTCATCTGGCCGACGGCGTGACGGCGCTCTTGCGTCTGCTGCCGGCGGGCGTGCCCATCGTCTGTGAGTCCAACTCCGTGCGCCAGGTGCTGGAGCCCGGCGTGTTCCTGGTGATCAGCGCGGCCCCCGGCGCCACCGTCAAGCCGTCCTGTGCCGCGGTCATGCCGCAGGCCGATCGCCTGATCCACTATGATGGTAGCGGCTGGGATGTTCTGCCGGAAGCGGTCACGTTCACGGCCGGACGGTGGGTGCTTCGGCAGTCGGCGACCGCCGTCGTTCTGGCCGGCGGGCAGAGCCGGCGGATGGGTACCGACAAGAGTCTGCTGCCATGGGCCGGGGAGCCGCTGGTCCAGCACATCGTGCGGCAGTTGCAGCCGCTTTTCGACCACGTGCTGATCGGCGCCAACAGCCCGGAGAAATACGCCTTCCTGGGGCTGCCGGTGGTGCCGGACCGGGAGCCCGGCCAGGGACCATTGATGGGAATCCTGTCCTGCGTTTCGGCCTCGGTGCATGAACTGAACTTCGTGACCGCCTGCGATGTCCCGCATCTGGATCCCGGCTTCATCCTCGATCTGCTGCGGGCCGCCGAGGGTCACGATGTCGTGATGCCTGTCAACGCCGCGGGGCGTCATGAACCGCTGCTGGCGGTCTACCGCCGGAGCGTTGCCCCGCTGGCCCGCCGGATTCTGCAGCAGGGCGGCCGCCGGATCGCTGATCTGCTCGCGTTGGCGAAGGTGCGCTTCGTCGAGATGCCCGAGGGCGGCTGGTACCGCAATCTCAACACTCCAGAAGACTACCAGCGGGCGCTCGAGCCGCCCGGCCCAGTCGCCGCGCTGGCCAGCAGGGGTGCCTGTTGAGCATGGGCGAAGCCATCTGCGAACCGAGGACGGGTGCCGCTGTGCCGGGTGCCGGGGCCGTGCTGGTCGACCGCTATCAGCGCCGGATCCACTATCTGCGCATTTCGGTGACCCCGCGCTGTAACCTCTGCTGCCGCTACTGCCGCCCGGACCGCGTCCCTGCCGGACACGCCGCCCTGGGTGACCTCCTGTCCCTGGACGAGATCCGCGTCCTTATCGAGACCGCGCGCGACCTCGGGATGGACAAGATCCGCTTCACTGGCGGCGAGCCCCTGTTGCGCGACGATATCGTCGACATCGTAGGGATCGCCTGCCGCACCGCGGGGATCCGCGACGTGGGGATCACCACCAACGGCGTGCTGCTGCCCGACTATGCCGTCCCCTTGCGGCGTGCCGGACTGCGCCGCGTCAACCTCAGCCTGGATACGCTGTGCCCGGCCCGTTTTCGCGAGATTACGCCGGTCGGGGCTCTGGAGGACGTGCTGGCGGGCCTCGAGGCCGCCATCGCGGCTGGCTTCGACACCATCAAACTCAACTGCGTGGTGGCGCACTCGGCGGACGAACCCGACGCGCGCGCGGTGGCCGCCTTCGCCGCGGCGCGCGGGCTCGCGGTCCGTTTCATCCGGGAGATGGATCTGGAGGCCGGTCGTTTCTGGCCGGTCGTCGGGGGCGACGGCGGGCGTTGCGAGCGCTGCAACCGCCTGCGTGTGACCAGCACGGGGCTGGTGCTCCCCTGTCTGTTCAGCGACCTGGCCTACTCCCTGCGCGAGCACGGCGTCGCGGCGGCCCTGCGCTTGGCCGTGGCGGCGAAGCCGCGGCAGGGAACCAGGAGCAGCAACCGCTTCTACGGCGTCGGTGGTTAGGGTGGAAGGCGAGGGATCTGGCGGATGAAGGAACTGACTCATCTCGATGCGCGTGGCCGGCCCAGCATGGTGGATGTGTCCGGCAAGGTCGTCTCGTACCGTGTGGCCACCGCCCGTGGTTTCATCCGTCTGCAGCCCGAGACCATCCGCCTGGTGGAAGCCAATCAGATCGCCAAGGGGAACGTCCTGATCACGGCCGAGATTGCCGGCATCCAGGCGGCCAAGCACACGGCGATGCTGATCCCGCTCTGCCATCCGCTGCCGCTGACCCGGGTCAAGGTGGAAGCCAGGATCGAGGCCGAGGGCGTGGCCGTGCAGAGCGAGGCCAAGTGCACCGAACGGACCGGGGTGGAGATGGAGGCGCTGACGGCCGTCGCCGTGGCCCTGCTGACGGTCTATGATATGTGCAAGGCCGTCGATACCCGTATGGTAATCTCGGCGGTCGAACTCGTCAGTAAGACCAAGGAGCCGGTAGCCGCCGAGCCCGCCGCGGTGGGCGGCGGGCGCCAGGGCCGCCGACCGGCGGCCCGGAAGGCGGGTGGCGTATGACGGGCACGGTGGTCGCGGTCTGCATCTCCCCGGGCAAAGGCACGGTGAAGACGCCGGTGCCCGTGGTCCATGTCACTCCGGCGGGGATCCGCGGCGATGCCCACGCCGGGCAGTGGCACCGGCAGGTCAGTCTGCTGGCACAGGAGTCCGTGGCTCGGCTGTCGGCCCAGTCTGGTCAGACCTTCCAGCCGGGGGACTTCGCCGAAAACATCACTACCGCCGGGATCGACCTTGGCCAGGTGGCCATCCGCGACCGGCTGCAGGTTGGCCAGGTTGACCTCGAGGTCACGCAGATCGGCAAGCAATGTCATGGCGCCGGTTGCGCCATTCACCGGGCGGTCGGCACGTGCGTGATGCCCACTGAAGGCATCTTCGCCAGGGTGCTCGGCGGCGGGGAGATTCGCGCCGGGGACTCCATCGAGCACCGGCGCCGGCCGCTGACGTGCCTGGTGCTGACGCTCAGCGACCGGGCCTTCCGTGGCACCTATGCTGACCAGTCCGGGCCTGCGGTCGAGCAGGCGCTGCAAACCCACTTCGCCGGCAGCCGCTGGGGGCTGGAGATCACCCGGACCATACTCCCTGACGACGCCGAGCGCCTGCGTGCAGCCCTGCACGGTGCCCTCGCGGCCGGCGCCGATGTCATCATCACCACCGGCGGTACCGGCATCGGCCCTCGCGACATCACCCCGGAGGTGGTGCGCCCACTGCTCACCAAAGAGCTTCCGGGCATCATGGAAGTCGTCCGCACGAGACACGCTCAGACCCTGCCTCAGGCCGCGCTCAGCCGGGCCGTGGCCGGGGTGGCCGGGACGACGACCCTGGTCTACGCTCTGCCCGGCAGCCCGCGCGCCGTGGGGGACTACATGCAGGAGATCCTCAAGACCCTCGAGCATGCGCTGCTGATGCTGTGGGGCATCGATGCCCATCAGCAGGCTCCCGATGCGCCGGACCCGGTCGGTCGCGGCTAGTTGCGGCTTACGTGCTCATCGAACATGGAAGGGACAGTGACATGGCAGCCCGGATCATTGACGGTAAGCAGGTGGCGCAGGAGATGCGCGCGGAACTTCGGCAGGAATGTGCCCGGCTCAAGGCCGCCGGCATCGTGCCCGGACTGGCCGTTGTCCTGGTGGGGCACGATCCGGCGTCCACGTCCTATGTGACCGCCAAAGAGCACGCCTGCGCCGAGACCGGCCTCTACTCGAGCGACAATCGCCTGCCCGCCCAGACCACCCAGGAAGAGCTGATGGGACTCATCCGCCGCCTGAACGCCGACCCGCAGATCCACGGCATCCTGGTGCAGTTGCCGCTCCCCAAACACCTGAACGAGAGTGAGGTGCTCCTGGCCATCGATCCGGCCAAAGACGTCGATGGCTTCCACCCCTTCAATGTCGGCAAGATGGTGATCGGCGAGAAGGCCTTCCTACCCTGCACGCCGCACGGCGTCGTGCAGTTGCTGGCGCGCAGTGGCGTGCCGATCGCCGGGGCGCACGTCGTGGTGGTAGGCCGTAGTAACATCGTCGGCAAGCCCGTCGCCAACATGCTGCTGCAGAAGAAAGAGCATGCCAATGCCACGGTGACGATCTGCCACACGCGGACCAAGGATATCGGTTACTTCACCCGCCAGGCCGATATCGTCATCGCTGCCGCCGGCCGCCCCAACACCATTACGGCGGATATGGTCAAGGATGGTGTCGTGGTCATCGACGTCGGCGTGAACCGCGTTGAGGATGCCAGCAAGAAGGCCGGTTTCCGCCTCGTCGGCGACGTGGATTTCGACGGCGTCAAGGAGAAGGCCAGCCTCATCACCCCGGTGCCTGGCGGCGTCGGGCCGATGACCATTACCATGCTGCTGTTCAACACGGTGCAGAGCGCCAAGATGGCGAACGGGCTGGAGTGACGGCCTCGGGACACCCTGCCTGGCGGAGGGCTTCTTCGCTCTTCCGCCAGGCTCCCGCCTCACATCCCGTTACTCACTCACCACCATGGCATAGGCCGAGTGGTTGTGGATGCTCTCGAAGTTCTCGCTCTCGACCTGATACCAGGTGATCCGCGGGTCGTCGCGCAGACGGACGGCGACGCTGCGCACCAGGTCTTCCACAAAGGCGGGGTTGCGGTAGGCGCGCTCGGTCACATGCTTCTCGTCTTCGCGCTTCAGCAGGGCGTAGACATCGGAACTGGCGACCCCCTCGGCGATGTCGATCAGCTCCTCAAGCCAGACAAAGGCGCAGTAGCGTACTCGGATGGTCACGATCGAGCGCTGGTTGTGGGCGCCCGCCTCACTGATCTCCTTGGAGCACGGGCACAGCGATGCCACCGGGACCTGGACCTCCATGATGGTGTCGGGCTTGGGGCTGCCGCGGCGGTAGTCGGCCAGAAAGGCGCAGTCGTAGTCCATCAGGCTGGTGGCACCGGAAACGGGAGCCCGTTTCATCACAAAATAGGGGAAGCGCACCTCGATGTGGGCCGTCTCGGAGTTCAGGCGCTCGACCATCGCGGCCAGGATGGTGTCGATGCTGGCGTGCGTGATCTCCCGGCCGTGCTCGTTGAGGATCTCCACGAAGCGGGACATGTGTGTCCCCTTGAACTGGTGGGGCAGATCCACAAACAAGGACACGCGGGCGACGGTCGACTGGAAGCGCTCCTGACGGTCGTAGGCCCGAATGGGGTAACGGATGTCCTTCACGCCCACTTTGCGGATGGGGACCTTCCGATCATCGTAGCTGCTCTGTACATCCTTCATGGGCACCTGGGAACGGTCGGGATTACCGCGTCTCTGGACATACTCACCTGCTGAGCCTTACGTGGCCGCCGCGCGGCGGCCTCACCGGAGCCTGACTCAGACTGCCACATTGTGGCATTTACTATAGACAATGCCGCCACGAGTGCAACCGCTTGGACCGGCAGCGCGGACCGTGGTTGCGCGGACGGTGTGGAGGCCGAGTCCGGCGCCCGCGGTCAAGATCGCCCGGGACTTACGGGCAAGGTGGCCGACCCGGCTCTATGGTATAGCGCGCCTAGCGGGCTCTACCGCAACGTGCCTGGCGTCGGTGCCGATGCTGCCGGGACCTAATGAGGACGATATGGATTCTGGCTCTGAAAAACGTTGCCTGCTCTGCGGTCAGACGGTACCGCCCAACGCCGTGAAGTGCTCAGCCTGCGGCAAGGGGCGCTTTGAGACCGAGAAGCGCCATCCCGCGCCGCGCCCGGCCCGGGGACCGGCACCTGGCGGGGCCGGCGGCGCCAACCCCGGCCCCAGCCCCAGCCGCAGGGCTGCTGTCGCGTTTGTTCGGGCGCCTCATGAAGAAGCCCTGAACCGAGGGGCGACAGAAAGGCCCTCCCGGTGAGTTCGCCGGGAGGGCCTGAATCGTAACGGAGGGGTTGGGAGGCCGGGTTAGAGGCCGAACTCGGCGGCGTGGCAGGGTGCACCCAGCCGTACGGGCCGGTCGGGCAGCGCCTTCTTCAGAGCCGCCAGTTCGTCCATACCGTCGTCCGTGAGGGGCAGGGCGATCTGGCCGCCTTCGACCACGCTGCGGCACATGCCGGCCATGATCTCGAAGCCAGCCAGGGCGCTGGCAAAGCCGTTCTGGTGAGCCGGGATGCTGCCGTCCAACCAGTCGGCCATTTCCTGAACGTAGGGCGGCATGTCTTGGTCGTAGTTCATGGCGCCATCGCCGCTCATGGCACCGCTCTTGGTCACGGCGCGCCAGCCGCCGTTGGTGAGGACCTCGGCGAAGCCATCGGTGCCCTGGGCGCCGATGCGGTTCTTGCCCCACCACTTGGCGACCTCGGGCTGATCCGGGGCCCCGGCGCCGCACTCCAGGACGCCGCGGATGCCGCCGGCGAACTGGATGAAGCCCGCGATGTAGTCGGGGGAGGGGTGGTTGTCGGCGAGCTTGCTCTTGCCGGCGGCCTGGGCCATGACCCACTCCGCCGCCGGGTTGCCGGCGTACCAGCGCATGTAGTCGATCATGTGCGTACACATGTGCAGCATCCAACCCGGTGTCGTGGCGTAGACGGTGTGAACGCGGCCCAGGGCGCCGCTGGCAATGATCTCTTTGACCTTCTGGTAGTGCTTGCCGTAGCGGTGCTGATGGCTGACGACCACCTTCACCTCCGGGTGCGCCGCCAGCAGCGCCTTGATCTTCATGGCCTCGAGGCTGGTGGCTGCCACCGGCTTCTCGAAGGCAATCAGCTTGGCGCCACAGGCGACGCCCAACTCCAGCAGCGGCAGCCGGATGCTCGGGTGCGTGCAGAAACAGAAGACGTCCGGCTTGACCTGCTGAGCCAGTTTTGCCGCGTCCGTGCCGTAGGCCACGCCGCCGAGCTGCGCCGCCAGATCCGGCAGGGCGTTCGGCATGATATCGCAGATGCCGACGACCTCGAAGCGCGGGTTCGCCTTGAATGCAAAGGCATGGTGCTTGCCGCGCTTGCCCATGCCGACGACCATGGCCCTGTAGGTTGCCATCAGAATCCCTTTCAGCCCTGTGCCTTGTCCCAGGCGCGGACCTTCTCGATCGTGTGCTGGATCTCTTCCGGCCGCAGTTCGGGGAACATCGGCAGGCTGATGCAGCTCGCCGCGTTCTTCTCGGCGTTGGCCACGCTGCCGACGGTGCGGACCTGCTTGCCCCAGGGGTAGCCTTCCTGCTTGTGGATCGCGATCGAGTAGTGGGTCTTGGCGTCGACCCCGTTATCCACCAGGAACTTGAGCATGGCAGCGCGCTGGGCGGCGTCCTTGGTCTCGATGACGTAGAGGTGGTAGACGTGCCGGTAACCCGGGGTGTGATAGGGCAGGTCGATGTGCTTGCAGCCGGCCAGGCCGGCATCGTAGAGCTTGGCGATGGCGATGCGCTGATCGGTCCAGGCGGTGATGTGGTTCAGCTTGGCACTGAGCACACCCGCCTGAATGTCGTCGAGGCGGCTGTTGAAGCCGTAGGAGTGCTGGTCGCGCTTGGCCGAGCCGTGATTGCGCAGCTTGCGCACCGTCTCGTTGATGTCATCGCGGTTGGTGAAGATCATGCCGCCGTCGCCGAAGCAGCCGAGGTTCTTCTGGATGATGAAGCTGGTGCAGACCGCGTCGCTGAGTTCGCCCTGGCGGAAGGTGTCGCCGCGACCGTCGATGCCCTGGGCATCGTCTTCGATCACGATGAGGTGGTGCTTCTTGGCGATGGCGCTGATGGCCGCCATGTCGGCGCACTGGCCGTACAGATGGACCGGGATGATCGCCTTGGTCTTGGGCGTGATGGCCTTCTCGATCAGGGCCGGGTCGATGTTCTTGGTCTTCGGGTCGCAGTCGACAAAGACGACGGTGGCGCCGACGATCCAGGCGGCCTCGGCCGTGGCGAAGAAGGTGTTGGGGTGTGTGATGACCTCGTCGCCCGGGCCGACGCCGAGGGCCAGCAGGCACAGCCAGATCGCGTCGGTGCCATTGCCGACGCCGATCGCATGTTTCGTTCCGAAGTACGCCGTGGCCTGCTTCTCGAAAGCCGCCAGCATCGGGCCCTGGACGTAGTTGCCGCTCATCAACACTTCGTTGATCTTGGCATCAATCTCGCTCTTGATGCTGAGGTACTGCCGGACGTGCCCGTAGAATGGTGCTTGCATGGTGTGCCGTTTCCTTACTCTGCGTCCCTTATCCCGCCCGCCCGCCGCTCACCCGACCGGCCGGCCATGAGGCCACATACTCTAGTGCCGGGGGCGCCCATGTCTACCTGTTTCGCCACGCCCGCGGCTCGCATCTGCGGCCGTGGGCGCCTACGTTCAGTGGGTGTGGTGCGACGGTAGTGCTGCGTGACCAGGGCGGCGGGATCCGCCCCGCAGTGCTCCCGGCACCCACGGGAGACGACGATGGCGGACACACGGCTGAAGGTCGGACTGGTGGGCTGCGGCGGCATCTCGGGCGCTCACTTTGCAGGCTGGCAGAAGCTCAACCCCGAATGCCAGATCGTGGCTATCTGCGATATCCAGGAGGCGGCACTGCAGCGCCGTGGCACCGAGTTCAGCATCCCCAAGGAGCAGTGGTACCTCGACCACCAGGAGATGCTCAAGAAGGCCGACATCGCGGCGGTCGACATCTGCGTGCCGAACATGGTCCACGAGCCGATCACCGTCAACGCCCTCAAGGCCGGCAAGCATGTGCTGTGCGAGAAGCCCTTGGCCCCCACCCCGGCTGCCATCCGCCGCATGATCGCCGCCCGCGACAAGGCCGGCAAGCTGCTGATGTGCGCCCAGTCAGCACGCTTCGAGCGCAGCAGCCAGACCATGAAGGCCTACCTCGACACCGGCGCGCTCGGCGAGATCTACTACGCCCGCTCGCACTGCCTGCGCCGCCGCTTCATCCCCGGCTGGAACAAGGGCCTGAGCTTCATCGACCGGGACTACTCTGGCGGCGGCCCCTGCATCGATATCGGCGTCCACGTGCTCGATACCACACTGAGTTTCATGGGCTTCCCGGAACCGGTCTCGGTCAGCGGCATCGCGCCCTGCAAACTCGGCAAGCGCAAGGATATCCGGGGGTGGTGGGGCGAGTGGGACCGTGACGCGATGACGGTTGAGGACTTCGCGGTCGGCTTCGTCCGCTTCGACAACGGCGCCGCGATGAGCCTCGAGTGCTCCTGGCTCCTCAACATCAAGGAGAAGGAGTACTCGCGCATTATCCTCTGCGGCACCGAGGCTGGCGCCGAATGGCCGGCGCTGACCCTCCACGGCGAGACCGCGGGCTCGCTCACCGACACGCAACTGAGCTTCAACGACGACCGCGTCGGCGGCCATCAGTCCGAGATCCAGGCCTTCAGCCAGGCGGTCCTGAACGGCGGGGAGTCGCCCGTCCCGGCCGAACAGAGCCTAAAGGTCCTGCGCATCCTGGACGGCATCTACCGCAGCTACGCGGCCGGCAAGGAAGTCAAGGTCTGAGGCTCAGATCGAGGATGGCCACCTCACCGGCCGGCAGACGCAGGTGCAGCGTCTGTCCGGCCGGCAGGTCCTGCCCGCGCCAGATCTCCCGCGCCGAGACCGCGGCTCCCTGACGCAGGTGGATCTCGCCCTCCCAGTCGGCGAACAGGTCGTTGTTGATCAGGCCGACCAGCAGGCGTTTGTCGTCGGCGGCGAAGACGTTGGTCTTGACCGTCAGCCCGCTCGGCGTGACCGTGACCGGACTGAACGAGTCGAAGTAAGTGCCCAGGACCGCCTCCACGCCGAGCAGCAGCCGACTGGGCAGGGCGATACCGGCCAGCTCGGGACGCACGTAGGTCAGCGGCTCGCCCATCCAGGCGTCCACCGCGCCGACGATGATCCGGCCCTGGCCCACCTGGTTCACGGTGATCAGGGGCGCGCCGGTCTCGCTGACCAGCAACGGTACCGCTGTCGAGGGCAGGAGCGAGGTGAAGCGATAGGGGAGTTCCGGGGCGCTCCCTTTGCCACCCAGCCCGTGTGTCAGACAGCCGCTCTGGCCCTCGGCCCCGACGGTGAGGCCACTCAGGGACTCTGGCAGGGCGCGCGCCAGGCGCGCTTCAAGGATCACATCGCCGCCGCCCCGGACATAGGCCGCCAGGCGCTCGATGAACGCCGTCGTCATCTCGACCTCGCCCAGCAGCATCAGGGCGGGGTACTGGCGCAGCACCTCCGGCAGGCAGCGGTTGGTCAGCACGTCGAAGCTGTCGCCGTAGGGTGTGGGGGTGATGAAGCCACGTTCGTTACGGCGGTAGCTGCAGTCCTCATAGCCAGGCCAGACGAAGCGGAACATAGCATCGATGAGGGTGTCGCCGCGTTCGTAGGGGAACTTGCCCCAGATCTTGAAGGTGTCGCCGCGGTAGAGGTGCCGGGGCGGGTTCCAGCCGTTGTTGAAGTCGAGGACGAAGGCGAGCGGAGTGTAGGGGACGCCGCGGTCGGGGTGCGCCTTGGCCCACTCGCGCAGCGCCAGGTGCTGTTGGCCGAGCGGACTGAGTTCGGGCGCGCCGCTGGCGAGCTGGTCGGCCGTGAACTGGCTGGTCTCGGTGCCGAAGACGCTGTGGCCGTCGAGCCAGCCGCAGAAGAAGAGGCGCCGGTGCAGGCTCAGGGAAGCGCCCTTGGCCGGTCCCTGGCCATAGCCATCGCCGCGCACCGACTCCGTACCGCGTTGCGCGTAGACGTTGTAGCCATAGCGGTTCCAGACCGAGCTGGCTTGGTAGAGCAGGCGCCCGTACTGCCGTCCGGCCCCGCGCAGGAAGGCGAACAGCAGGGTGTCGCTGGGCAGGCCCTGGGCCGTCTCCAGGCCCAGCATGCGGGCGCCGCGTTCGCCGTAGTAGTGCGAGAAGTTCAGCGAGCCGGTCGCGTTCATGTAGTTCATGCTGTCGCCGCAGACGTGCTCATCCCAGGTCACGAAGTCCGCGTAGCCTTCGCGCCGGGTGGTGGCCTTGCCCTGCTGCGCGTAGGCGCCGATGTAACGGCCATCCTGCTCGCCGTTGTCGTAGCCCAGGAAGCGCTCGCCAAAGACGCGCATGAGGATCTCGTGGTGCTCGGGTGCGACCTTGTAGGGGTAGTTCGCGTCGAAGGGGACATAGCCCCAGATGTCGAAGAGGTACAGCCCGCGCTCGCGCACGGCAATGAGCGCCGACTCGAGCTCCTTGAGTGCCTTCTGGTAGTCGGCTTCAGCCGGGTAGTTGGCGCGTTGCGGCAGGATGCCGAGGTGTGGCCAGCAGACATCGCCGAAGTCATAGGTGCGGTGGAAGGAGTCAAGCGTCCCGGCATCGACCCCGCGGGCCCCGGTCAGGTGCAGGTCGTAGCCCATGGTCTGCCGGGTTACGGGCGGCGGAACGGTGGTCGCGAACAGCGGGTGCGCCTCGGGGACGACGGGCTGTGTCCACGGGCGGTGCGCCGGCGCCGTCAGCGGCGGCACATCCTTGGGCAGCTTCGCCTGCACCGTGCCAAGGGTCTGCTGAGCCGCCGCCAGGCGCTCGGCGTAACCCTCGGGGGAAACCGCGTCCTCGCGGCGGTCGAACTCCATCCCGAGCAGCGTTCCCGACCAGGAGTTGACCTGGGCCGGATTCGTGTTGCCTTCATCCAGTTCAAAGGCCACGGCGACCACATGCGCCGGGTCGAAGACGTCGTTGCCCTCGAACGAGATCGGTGCGGTGATGGCCTGCACCTCGGCCGCCGTGTCCCGCTGCCGCCAGAGCAGCTTCTCGTCGCCCTTGGCATCGATCAGCCAGAGCGACACCACGTGACCAGAAGCCGTGCCGCGGAAACTCGCACGCCACTGCGCGAAGGGTTCCAGGCTCCACTCGCCCTGGCGTACCAGCCGGACGCAATCCCCCGCCGCTAACTCCGCGGGGGCGGTATTCGCGAAACGGACGCTGAAGGCCAGACCGCCGCCGTCGTCTCCGGGTGCCGCGCGCAGCGTGCCATCCTGAGGGTTGCCGAACTGCGTCTGCGGGTGCCAGTCGGCCTTGGCGGCGAGGAAGCCAGCCGCGGGCACCGCATAGGCCGCCCAAGGCGTCGAGTACGGCGCCGGCTCGCGGTCGAGCGGCTCAAGGCGGATGCCGAAGATGTCGGGCGGTACATCCTGCAGGCGCAGCCAGTGTGCTCCGGCGGCCAGGCTCACAGTGCCCTGGAACTCCCACAGCGCATCGGCGGCCGTCGGGCCCAGGGGCCGGTTGCGCGTGCCCATGTTGAAGGGATGCAGGTCGCGGCCGTCGATCACCAGATCACTGGCCCAGCGGCCCGCCGCCGCATACTGCACGAAGACGCGGTACGCCGCCGCGGCGGGCAGTGCGAACCAGTATTCGGCGAGGCCCTCGCCGGTCAGTCGCTTTGCCTGCGGTTCCTCCGCATCGACCACCATGCTGCCGCCCAGGCGGTCGACGCCGTCGGGAGCCAGCAACAGGCGCGTCGGCCGACCCGCCGGCGTGGCCGCACCTACCGTCAGCGGCACCAGCAGCGGCGGCTGGAAGGTACGCCGGGAACGCAGCACGCCCGACCACGAAGCGCGCACCTGCCCGGCCGACTCGAGCGCGGCCGCGGTGACCTCGGTGTAGGCCCCGGCGTCGACGGCTTCCAGGCCGACCATGTAGACGCCCTCGGGGCCGACCTCGTCCGAGACCTCGAAGACCAGATCCTGCGCGGCATCCCGCGGCGCCGCTTTGAGGTCGTAACGGCCGACGATCACCGCCGGTCGGGCCGGGGCCTTGAGGTAGACCCAGCCGCTCGCGGTATCACCCGCCGTCTTGCGCAGGGCGAGCCGCAGTTGCGCCTGGCCCGTTTGTTGCGCAGTCCGCACCGCCCGCGCGGCCGCCGCTGGAGCGGCCGGCCCGGCAAAGGCCCGTTCGCCCGGCTTCAGAGCGCCGGCTGCGTCGTAGCGTACACAGTCGGAAATCTGCAGTTCATCGATGCGGCCGCTGAACCAGTAGTCCCGGCCGATGTAGCAGCCCACCCAGAACCCGAGATCGGCGCGACCGAGGCTGAAGTCCTTGGCGGCATCCAGGCGCGAGACGAGGACGCCATCGACGAAGAAGCTGGCCCGGCGACCGTCGTAGGTGATCGCACTGTGGTGCCAGCGTCCGGGCCGGGGCCTGCCGATGCCACACCCAACCTGCTGATGCGGCAGACCGTCGGCATTCTTGACCGCGCCTCCCTCGTTGTAGATCGAGATCGTGGTGCTCCCCCCATCGGAGAGATCGTAGTGGAAGGTGACGTCCTTACCGGCCAGAAACTGGCGGCCGTCGGGGTTGTCCTGCGCGAACCAGCACTCGACCGTGATCTGCTTCAGGTCGGCGATGGCCGGCGTCAGGTCGCGGAAGACACAGTCGCTCTTGCCATTGAAGCGCAACGACTTGCCAAAGCGTCCGGGCGCCCAGGTCGCACCGCGTACCTGGCCATGGTAGCCGAAGCGTCCCGCATCGGTCGCCACGTCCCCCTGACCCTCATCGAAGTGATACAGCAGTAAGGTGTGCTCATCCGCCTGGAAGGCTTCCATGGGGGGCTCCGCGGCGGCAACCGTGGCCGCCAGGGCCACGGCCACGGCGAGGGTCCCCAACGAGAGACGCGGCCGGCTTCGACGAGCCTGGTCTGACATCGTGCGTTCTCCTGCACCCATAGCTTTGCGGACTAGAGACGCGGCACCCGCAGTCCCGCCGCCTTGGCCAGCGCGGTCTGACGCTGGTCAAAGCTCAGGAAGTCTGGAAGGCCCAGAACCAGCGCCGAGGCAACGTGCAGAATGTCGAGACTGCGGGTACCGAGGAACTCGGAGTGCTGAGCGCTGAGGCGCTCCGCCTCCGTGGTGAGACTGTTCATCTCGGGATCTGCAGCGCGGTAGAGGCCCGCCGCGATGTCGGCCAGCAGAGTGTTGAACGCGATATCGCGCTCAGCAACCGTGATCTCCCCGCGGAAGACACGCAGTCGCATGGCATTCCGTAACTCTAGCCGGTGCAACCACGTGAAGGGCAGCGGCAGTGTTTGGCGTGACATGCACGCGCTCGCCCGCACCGAATGCGGATCCGGAGCGTAGAGTGAGCACAACAGGCCGGTATCGGCGTAAGCTCTCATCGCTCGCCGCGCTCCTCCGCCAGCAGGGCGCTCGCGGTGGTCGTGAGCACACGCTCGCCGAACTGCTCCCGCAGACGCCCGAGGAAGTCGGGGCGGGGGCCTCCGACGGCACGAGGAACCGGCGTCAGCAGGGCGACCGGCTGCCGCCGGCGCCGGACTTCCACGGTGTCACCGTTCTCCACCCAGCCGAGGACGGTGGTGGTGTCGTGCCTGAGTTCGCGGATGGTCGTCGTCTTCATGGTGTCACTTTAGTGTGTCACCTGCCGGACGGCAACCAGCCAGCGCCGCGCCTCAGGGCGGTTCCAAGATCGCGGTTCCCGCTACGGGTGAGCGCGTGAGAACGTGAAAGCGTGGATTCGTGACAGACGGCCGGCACACGCGCCGTAACCCTCACGCAATCACGCTCTCACGCTTTCACCGTGCCGGTGACCAACACCGAT
>CAILUI010000112.1 GCA_903837355.1 uncultured Victivallales bacterium | reverse complement strand
GGACTCCTGATCCTCCGCATCGGCGAGCGCTACCGTCTGGCCCAGCCCCTGCGCGCCGTGCAGGCGGCCTACCTACGCGCGCTTGACATCTCCCTCGATGACCTGCTCCCCGCGCCTACTGGACCACCATGAAAAACCCCATATGCCGGCCGCCGCAGGGGTGGGGAAAGTGCGTTCTGAGCGCTGCGACGCGCGCGGGGTGGAGCGGTGTGACGACGAGGCTGCGAATGGAGACCACGCCATGGATCTGACAGGCTTGATCATGCCTTTCGGCATCGTGACCTACCTGCTGGTGCTGTTCAACGTGCTGACCGGACGCCGCATCATCCGCATCAACCTCATCTGGCACCGGCGCATGGGGCACGTGGCGCTGGCCGCCGCCACTATCCACCTGGCGATCGTTCTCTACTACAAGCTGTTTGCGTAGACGGTCAGGGCGAGGAAGGCGAGCAGCGTCAGCCGCAGCAGCGACTCCAGGCGCCGGTAGAGCCGAGCGCCATCGCCCTGTCCCAGGAGTGGTACCCCGGCCGCGGTCAGCAGCAGCGAGAGGGCGATGGCGACAGCGGGCAAGGCGGGGCTGCCGCGGTGGCTGCCGATCAGCAGCAGCAGCACCGGCGGTAGCGCGGCGAAGGCGGCGGACCAGGTGAAGACCAGCCGGCGCAACTGGCCTGTCGAGAGGGTCAGGCAGAAGGCGGGCAGGGCGAGGCGTTCGCCGTCGTCGCGGGCCCGGAGCTGCACCAGCCAACTGTGAGGCATCTGCCAGACCAGGATAGCGCCGGCCAGCAGCAACGCCGCGGGCGGAATGGTGCCGGCGGTGGCGGCGCCGATCAGCGGCGGCAGAGCCCCCGCCAACGCTCCCGGCAGAATGGCGATGGCGTGCCGACGTTTGAGCGGCGTGTAGAGGCCGTTGTAGAGGACGACGGCGAGCCCGGCCAGGAGGACGCTGCGGTACCCCGTCGCGCCGCTGGCCAGGACCAGGAAGCCGCCGGCTAACAGCAGGATGGCGACGGCAAGGGCGGTCGCGGGCGGCAGGGCGCCGCTGGGCAGCGGGCGCTGGCAGGTGCGGGCGCAGAGCCGGTCCAGGTCGCGCTCCTGAAACTGGTTCAGGGCCGAGCTGCCGGCCGCGAGCAGCAGCACGCCGACGCCGGCGGCGGCGAGTGCCTGCGGGCCGCTGGCCGCGAGCAGGGCGCCGCTGGCGCTGGCCAGGGCCACGGTCAGGGACAGCCCGCCGCGGCCGAGCTGCAGGGCCAGGCGGAGGCTATGAGCCGGGCGGCTCGCAAGGGACCGATGGAGATGCGGCGGGCCGCCGCCGCTGCGCCCGAGGCCGGGCGCCTCTCCAGAAGACCGATGGAGATGCGGCGGGGCGCCGCCGCTGCGCCCGAGGCCGGGCGCCTCTCCAGAAGACCGCTGGAGATGCGGCGGGCTGCCGCCGCTGCGCCCGAGGCCGGGCGCCTCTCCAGAAGACCGATGGAGAGGCGGCGGGCCGCCGCCGCGCGCCTGAGGCCAGGCGCCTCTCCAGGGAAACGCGATGGCGATGCCGCGGGCCGTGCGCACTCGTCACCTCAGGCTTTCGAGGTAGTCCAGGAGTTCGCGCAGTTCGTCGGGCGGGAGTTCGTAGGCCGGCATGAGCGCATCACAACCGGACACGATCTCGGCCGTGGGGTCCCCGATGGCGCGCTTGAGGTAGTCTTCGTCCACGGTGATAGTGAGACGTTGGCCGCTGCGGACGATCTGCTCCGAGCGGCCGGCGATGCCTTTGAGCGTGGGCCCCACGTCGCGGCGACCGTCGAGGGAATGGCACTTCAGGCAGCCGTGTTTCTCCAGGACGCGCAGCCCGGGCGGCGCCGCCGCCCACTGCCGGTTGCGTGCGGTGGCCAGCAGCGCCTCGGTGTCCACGCTGCCTGCGCTCCAGCGCTCGAACAGGGCGGGTGCTACGACCACCAACTGCGCCGTCATGTCATAGTGTTTCGTGCCGCAGAACTCCGCGCAGAAGATCTCGAAGGTACCCTCGGTCGGCGGCTGGAACCAGGCCTGTGTGCTCATTCCGGGCACGGCGTCCTTCTTCAGGCGGAAGGCGGGGATGAAGAGGCTGTGGATGACATCCTCGGAGACCAGGGTCAGGCGTATCGGCCGGCCGGCGGGCACGATCAGGGCCGGCGCCTGGCGGCCGGCGCCGTAGTCGAAAGTCCAGGCGAACATGCGGCCGATGACCTTCACGTCCATGGCATTGGGGGGGACGCCGCGCATGGCCACGTACGAGTCCCAGCCGTAGGAGAAGATCACCAGGACGATGGCCGTCGGGATCAGCGTCCAGACGAGTTCCAGGCGCCAGTTGCCCGGGACTTCGACGGGCTCGGGGTGGCGGCGACGGCTGTAGCGGATGACGAAGAAGACCATCACCGCCGTGATCAGCAGCAACATGCCGAACGAGACGCCGAACACCAGGAAGAAGGTGCGGTCGATGCGCTCGACGTTGGTCAGATGCACTGGGGCCATGGTCACACACTCAACGGAAAGAGACGTCGAAGAAGAGCAGTCCGATGAACACGGTCAGGGTCAGCACCGCGATCAGCACCATGACCGAGAAAAAGCGCGGTTCATAGCGCAGGCGCATGAAGAAGGTAAGGACCAGCGAACACTTGGCGGCGGCGATGCCGAGGGCGGCCCAGACGTTGAGTCGCCCGAGGTCGACGGTTGAGGCCCAGACGGTCAGCGCGGTGCCGCCCAGGAGCAGCAGCCAGACGCCGGTCAGGAGGCGGAACGAGGGCACGGCGGCCGCGGGTGAGGCTGCCGTGACGCCCAGGGTCGGTTCCGACATCGCCATAGCGGGCTCCCTCAGACGATCAGATAGAACAGCGGGAAGACGAAGATCCACACCATGTCGACCAGGTGCCAGTAGAGGGCCGCGTTCTCCAGGAAGACGCAACGGCTGGCGGTGATACGGCCGCGGGCCAGCAGCCCCAGGCTGACGGCGAGCAGGCTGCCGCCGGCCAGGACGTGCAGCGCGTGCAGCCCGGTGATGGTGAAATAGAGCCCGAAGAAGAGGATCTCGCCGGGCGGCCGGTGCGCGAGTTCGGGCGAGTTCGGGTAGAGGCCGTGGGCGAACTTCGCGCGCCACTCGCTGTACTTGACGACCAGGAACACGGCGGCGCAGAGGAGAGTGGCCCCGAGCAGGATCATGGCCAGCCGGCGGCGGTTGAGCTGGATCGCGGTCACCGCCATGGCGGCCAGCAGGCTGCTGGTCAGGAGTACGACCGTGTTGCCGGCGCCGAGGGCGAGGTTCAGTTCGCGGCCAGCCGCCACGAAGTCGGCGGGGTAACGCTTCAGGTACACGGCGTAGAGGATGAACAGGCCGCCGAAGAGCATGAACTCGGAGAGCAGGAACAGCCACATGCCCAGCCGGCTGCCCTCCGCGTCGTGGCTTTCGTGTCCACTGGTCATGCGGCGGGCGGCTCCTCGGCGGCCGGAAAATTCTCGGTGGGCGGCGGGGTAGCGGTGGTCCATTCCAGGGTCCGCCCGCGCCAGGGATCCTGCTTGACCTTGGCGCCGAAGCGCAGGGAGTGGATGAGGTTATAGACGATGATCAGCAGCCCGACGGCCAGGACCCAGGAGCCGATGGTGGAGAGTGCGTTCAGGCGTTTGAAGTGCGGCACGTAGTCGTAGTAGCGGCGCGGCATGCCCTGCACGCCCAGTACCATCATCGGCAGGTAGAGCAGGTTGAAGCCGGCGAAGAGCAGCGCCGCGCCCCAGGTGGCGCTGTAGGTGTCGTACAGGCGGCCGAACATCTTCGGGAACCAGTAGTGGAGCGCGGCGAAGAAAGCGAAGCCGGCGCCGCCGAACATGACGTAGTGGAAGTGGCCGACCACGAACTGGGTGTCATGGACGTGGATGTCGGTGCTCGCGGCGCCCAGGACCAGTCCGGTCAGCCCGCCCAGCGAGAAGAGGTAGATGAAGAAGAGCGCAAAGAGCAGCGGTGGGGTCAGTTCGATGGAGCCCTTGTAGAGGGTGGCGATCCAGTTGAAGACTTTGACGGCGCTCGGGACCGCGACCAGGAAGGTGAGCAACGAGAACACGAAGATGGCGGTGTCGCTCATACCGCTGGTGAACATGTGATGGGCCCACACCAGGGAGCCGACGATGGCGATGCCGAGGGTGGAGAAGACGATGGCCTTGTAGCCGAACACGGCTTTGCGGGCAAAGGTCGGGATGATCTCCGAGACGATTCCCATGCCCGGCAGGATCATGATGTAGACGGCGGGGTGCGAGTAGAGCCAGAAGAGGTGTTGGTAGAGGATGGGATCGCCGCCCTTCGCCGGGTCGAACAGGCCGATGCCGAACAGGCGTTCGGCCATGATCAGCAGCAGGGTAATGCCGACCACCGGCGTGGCCAGCACCTGGACCCAGGCCGTGGCGTAGAGGCTCCAGGTGAACAGCGGCAACTGCATCCAGGCCAGCCCGGGACGCCGCAGACGGTGCACCGTGGTGATGAAGTTCAGTCCGGTGAGGATGGACGAGAAGCCGAGGATAAAAACGGCGAAGGTAGCCAGGGTGACGTTGGTGTGGGTGTTGGTGCTGAAGGGCACGTAGAAGGTCCAGCCGGTGTCCGGCAGGCCGCCGATGAACAGGGTCCCCAGGGCGAGCAGAGCGCCAGCGACGTAGAGGTACCACGAGAAGAGGTTGAGCCGCGGGAAGAAGACGTCCGCCGCCCCGATCTGCAGCGGCAGCATGAAGTTGCCGAAGATCGCCGGGATGCCGGGGATGATGAACAGGAAGATCATGATCACCCCATGCAGGGTGAACAGCGCATTGTAGGCCTGCGGCCCCATGATCGTCCGCCCCGGCGCCATCAGCTCCAGGCGCATCAGCAGTCCCAGGGTGGCGCCGCAGAGGAAGAAGATGCCGATGACTGCCAGGTAGAGGAGCGCGATGCGCTTGTGGTCCACCGTCAGCAGCCAGGACCGCCAGCCGCTGGCGGCGGTCAGGTACGACACGGCGTCGGCCGGTTTGCCAGGCTTCTCAGCCATGTCCACCCTTCTTCCGGCTGCCGAATCCGAGCATGAAAGCCAGCACCACCAGCAGGCCCGCGGTCATGGCCAGGCCGCCCACCCGCAGGAGGGTGAGGGCGCGGCGCCGGCTGGCCGGGTCGCCGGTCGTACAGACACTCGCCTGGCGTCCCACGGAGAACCCGGCCCGGCCCGCCTTGGCTTCAGCCAGGGCCAGTGAGACCTCAGAGGGCAGGTACTGCGAGCCATGGATGTAGCGCACGATCTTGCCCCCCGGCGCCGCGACGATGAGGGCCCCGGAGTGCACGAAACTATCGTCCACCCGGATCACGTGGAAGCCGGTCGCCGCCAGCAAGGCCTCGGTCGTGGCGCGGTCACCGGTCAGGAACTGCAGCGCCGCGGCGGGGTAGTCGGGACCCAGGATCTGCAGCAGGTCGCTCTGCTTCTGGCGCGAAGCCTGCGGGGTGTCGGTCTCGTCGAAGCTGATCACCAGCGCCGTGTAATCCACGCCGCCCTTCTCCGGGATCTCGCTGAGGGCTGCGGCCAGGCTTTCCTGGACCGCGTTGCAGATGCCGGCGCAGCGGTAGAAGACCAGCGCCAGGATGGTCGGCCGCGTCAGCAACGAGCCCAGTTCCCGGGGCGTGCCCGCGGCGTCCGTGAAGACCAGCTTCGCGGGCAGGACGACCCCCACCTGCTCCTCGATGTCAGCCCGCTCGGCGGCGACCGCTGGCGGCGTGGTCGGCTCTTGGCCCAGGCTTGGCCACGACAGAAGCAGCAGCGCCAGGACTGAAAGCAGCGATCTCATGCGGTTCGGTGGACCTCGGGTTAGGCAGGCTGCACATGCCGCCTGCGGCAGTGAAGGATACCGCGAGCCTGGCAACTGTCAAGCAGGTGCTTGAAAGGGCGGGGCCAGCCACGATGTTGGGGGCGGTCTGGTGGCTGGGACCAGGCAGGTCCAGGGTCGTGGGGGCGCTGGCGTTCGGCGCCATTCGGGGGTGGGTGTGTGAACCTTGCTTTTCCCCAGTGGAAACGGTGGCTGGCGCTCGCACTCGTGCTGCTACTCCTGGCGCTGGTGGGCGGCCTCGGCTACCGGCGCTGGCGGGCCGCGCCGGCGGTGGCGGCAGACTCGGGCAGCACGCCTGCGGCCGTGCCGTCCACCGCCGCGGCCGCGATCGAGCACCGGACCTGGACCGAGCCCGGGGGCCACTACTTCGCGGGCACGGTCGGGGCGTTGGGGCCGGTCCAGATCAGCCTGCGCCGGAGCGATGACCACTACGTGTCGGGCCGCTGCCTCTGGGAGCGCAGTGGTCAACGGGCCGAGTTCTCCGGCCGCTGGCTGGACGGTGGCTGGACGCATTTGGCGATCGCGGAGGGCAGTGGGGTCACGGCGGGCGAGGTCCATCTGACCGGGAAGATGGTCGGCCAGCCGCCGGCGTTCACGGGCCAGTGGGTCAGTGCCGACGGCGCGAACTCGGTGCCGGTGCACCTGCGGCAGGTGGCGGAGCTCGTGGTCTTCGTTGGCGTCAGCGGTATCAGCCCGCTGGGTTCCGATGACAGTCGCGTGCTGCACCGCATCGAGGCGGCCTACCCGGTCTTCCCCGAGTCGAGCCGGCTGCTCGGCTTCGCCAGCCGGAGTGTGCGGGAGGTGACGCGTGAGATCGCCGTGCGGCGCCTGCATGCCGATGCGGTCGAGGACTACCTGAAGGGCCCTCACGTCGAGGGCGATTCGATCTGGCGCAGCACCGTGGAGTGGGAGATCGACTTTGCCGCAGACCGCGCCGTCAGCCTGCTGGGCCGCCTGTACGAGTACGAGGGCGGCTTCCATGGGATGCGTACCTTCGAGACGCGCACCTACATTGACACCGCGGACGGGCTCCATGAGGTTGAGCTGGCGGACCTGTTCCCGCCCGGCAGCGCCGGCCCGCGGCGGGTAGCGGCTCTTTGCGTGCAGGACTTGGAGCGGCAGAGCGAGGACTTCGTCAAGGACTCCTTCGCCATGGGGGACCGGCAGGAGGCCCTCGAGATGGTCTCCCACAGTCCCTTCACGCTCTCGGCGACCGGCCTGCATTGCTTCTATGCGCAGGAAGAACTGAGCTACAGCCACGATGAATGGGAAGTGGGCATCCCGTTCAGCGCGTTGCGTCCCTATCTGCGCCGCGATGGTCCCGCGGCGCGGTTCGAGGCGGCGGCGCCGCCGGTGGTGCCGGCAGCCGTCATCGCCAAGCCCTAATCGGCCCAATGGCCGCCTGGTGGTTTCGAAGAAATAAGGCAAAAAAAAACCAATGCAACTCATTCCTGGACTAGTAGTTACAGCAATATGCTTGGCGCCCGTTCTAAGCGCGGGCGTGTGGACGCTCCCGGTGCGCGGCCAGGATTCGCCAGATGCTGCGTACATCGAGGCGGCGTTGTCGGCTGGCCATCAGGAGCGGCCCGATGGCCGTTTCGTGGACGGGGCTAACCTGCTCACCTACGGGTTCAACACCCGCGGTCTGACCCGCCTGCAGGCGTCGTTCACGTTGGGGAACAACTTCAGTGTCCGCGTCTCGGGCGATGGCCGGCGCTGGACCGAGGTCCTCAATGCCACGGCCCTCCACGGCCGCGACCGCCACGACGGCGCGATGGACACGTACCGAGCCGATCTCACCGCGTTCCTGCCGGCGGAGCATCTGCACCTCCGCTTCGGCGACGCCTCGCGGGCCGATGGCTGGGGCGCCTATCTGACCGAGATCGCGCTCGATTCGGACGCGGCGGACGGGCATGACTGGCGCGCCCGAACCGACGCCCCGGCAGGCATGATCCAGAGTTGGGCGCTGCTGGGTGCGTTTCCGGCGGCACGGGAGCCGGGCCTGTTGCGGACGGCTGCCGTGGCCGACGAGAGCACCCTCTTTCCGGGGGGCACGGCGCCGCCGGCGGGGGCGGCCTGGAAGCCGGTCAGCGCGCCGGCGGCGGGCCCTGTCGACCTGGCGGCGGCGGTGCGGGGTTCCGGGCCGGCCGAGAGCTGCGTCGCCTACGCCCACGTCTTCCTCCAGGTCGCCGCCCTGACCGAGGCCGAACTGCGCCTGGGCAGCGACGATGGCATCAAGGCCTGGCTGAACGGCAGCGCGATCTGGGAGAACGAGGTCCAGCGCGGCTTCAGCGCCGACCAGGACCGCGTGCCGGTGCTGCTTGGGGCGGGGTGGAACCGGCTGCTGCTGAAGATCAGCAATGGCGCCGGCGGCTGGGACTTCGGGGCCCGCCTGGTGGGGTCCGACGGCACGCCGTTGGCGGGGCTGGTGGCGGTCGCCGCCAATCCGCTGCCGGGCCAGACCCCATTTCCCACGCCCGTGGTCCCGGCGCGGCTGATGGGGGTGGCGGCGGCCATCACCACGGGAGCGGCGACGTTGCGCGGCGAAGGCGAGGGTCTCGAGGCGCCCTTGAGCGTGACCCTGCACAATCTGGGTGGCGATGAGGCGCGAGCGCTGGCCGTACGTCTGCGCCATGGTCAGGAGACCGTCCACGAATGGACCCTTGCCCGGATCGCGGCAGGACGGACCGAGGTGCGCCTGCCGCTGCCGCCCGAGCTGTGGGGGCGGGTGTTGCTGCAGGCGACGGCCCCGCTGACGGTGGAGGCGGCCGGGCTGACGGCTCCCCTGGAGCCGCCGGAGCCGGTGAGCTTTGTGGCTGCGGTCCTGGAGGCGGATGCGGCGGCCACCGACCGGCTCGGACTGCGGGTCCTGGCCGACGATCTGGCGCAGACGCCGCGGCGCTGGGAGGACGGCGGGCTGCCGGCGCTGGTCGGCCGTGAACGCGGGCGGCAGTTCCTTGACCTGGCCCTGCGCGGGGCCTGGAGCCGCCTGGCGGAGGAGTTGGCGCGCGAGCGAGCGACGGCTCCGAGCGCGGGCAAAGTGCGCTGGCGGACCAGCTTCCAGGCGGCGGCGCCACGGGTTCCCGAGGTCGATGCCCGACCGGATGCGGTCATGGTCTACGGCCTGGCCGACACCGAGCGCCGGGTGCGCGAGTGGCGGCGCCTCGGCTATCAGACGCAGCTCATGACCGGGATCGCCTGGGGCAGCTACCAGGACTACCTCTACGGACGCTTCGACGGCAAGAACCACGAGGACGACGCCCAGCAGGACCGCGAGGGCAACCGCATTTCCCATGGCGGCGACGTCTACTACATGGTGCCGACCAAGGCCTACGCCGAGTACCTCTGCGGCTTCATCGCCAAGTCGTTTGCGCTGCCGCTGGATGGGATCTGCCTGGAGGAGCCCGAGTTCTGGATGCGGGGCGGGTGGAGCCCAGCCTTCCGCCAGGAGTGGCAGGCGTTCTACAACGAACCCTGGCAGCCCCCCGACTCCTCGCTCGATGCCTGCTACCGCGCCGCCGCCCTGAAGAAGGAGCTCTACCGGCGCTGTCTCGAGACCGTCTGCGGCTATGTCAAGCGCGAGAAGCCCGAGTGGGAGTGCATCGTGGCCACGCACTCGCTGATCAACTACGCCAACTGGGGCATTGCCAGCCCGGAGTCGGCACTGGCGACCATCCCGACCTGCGATACGGTCATCGCCCAGGTCTGGTCGGACACCATCCTCACCCCGTGCACCTACGACGGGCGCCGCAGCAGCCGGCCGCTGGCGAATGCCTACCTCGAGTTCGCCCAGATGGTCGCCATGATCACGCCGACCGGCATGTCGCTCGCCTTCCTCGCCGACCCGGTGGCCGATAATGCCCGGCTCGACTGGCAGACCTGCCGGCGCAGCTACGAGGACACGGTCGCCGCCGGGCTGCTCTGTCCCGAAGTGAACCGTTTCGAGGTCATGCCGTGGCCGGATCGCGTCTTCCGTTCCCCCCGTCCGGCCGACGGTCAGGGCGAACCCGACGAGACCGTACCGATGCCGGCCGGCTACGCCACCGAGTTGCTGAGCGTGATCAACGCCCTGCGGCAGATGCCCGCCGGCGAGGCCGAGGCGACGGCGGCGCCCCTGGCCCTGGCCGTGGCGGACAGCATGATGTACCAGCGCGGTACGGTCGACGGTAAGGCGGAGGACTTCGGGAACTTCTTCGGCCTGGCTCTGCCGCTGTTCCAGCGCGGCTTGCTGCCCAAGTTGGTCCAGCTCGAGCATGTGCGTAGCCCCGACGATCTGGGCAATCGTAAGATACTGTTGCTGAGCTATAACGGCATGAAGCCGCCAACCCCCGCCGTGCACGAGCACCTGGCCGCGTGGGTGCGCCGCGGCGGGGTGCTGGTGTTTTCCGGCGACGGCAAGGATACGTTCCGCACCGTGCGCGAGTGGTGGAATCAGCCGCCGCTCGCCTGCGACTGCCCCAGCGAGCACCTCTTCGCGTGCCTCGGCCTGGGCGCGCACCCGGCGGTGGGGTGGCAGGCGGTGGGGCAGGGACACGTGTTTGTCGGCAGCGAAGCGCCGCGGGCCTTCGCCGAGGCCGGGGCGCATGTCCGTTTGGCGGACGTGGTCCGCGAGGCCTTTGCCAAGGCCGGGATCGCGGACCGCTATAGCGAGCAGAACCGCATCCTGCTGCGGCGTGGGCCCTACGTCGTCGGGGCACGGTTGACCGAGTCCGTTGCCGGGGCGCCGCTGGCCGTCCCGGGGGCCTACGTCAGCCTCTTCAGCGACGGCCTGGCACTGGTGGAGGATCTCGACCTCGCAGCTGGTCGCTGCGGGCTGTGGGTGGACGTCAGCCAGGTGCCGGCCCCCGGCGTCGTGGCCAGCGCCTCGCGGGTGCGCCAGTGGGCCGTGGATGGGCAGCAGGCCGGGTTCACCTCGGTGGCGCCGCTCGGCACCCGCACGGTGACCTGGCTGCGCCTGCCGGCGGCACCGCGGACGGTGCGGGCAACGCTCCACAGCGGCGTGCCGGTCGAGGCGACGCAGACCTGGGTGGCTGCCCGCGGGCTGCTGCGCCTGGAGCACGTCGCGGCGCCCGATGGCATCGATGTCACCGTGGCCTGGTGAGGCCCCCTTGGCGGGTGTACATTGCAGGCCTTGCTCTGGATCCTGCTGCGATGCACCCGGATGACACCATGCGCGCCCTGCCAACCATGATAGCCAGCCTGATCCTCGCTGCCGTCGGCCTGCTGTTGCCGCTGTGCCGCGCGGCCGACGATACTGCCCCGGCCGCCGTAGTTGCGGCCGAGGATGCCGCCCCGGCGCCCGCGCCAACCCTCGCCAAACCCGCCGCCGGACCCGAGGTGCGCATTGGCCAACTGGTGGGCGGCGAAGCCATGGGGCGGCGCTACGGCGACGCGCTGCCGTCGCTGCTTAAGCACCTGCGCGACGAGACTACCCTGAATGTGGTTCCGGAACCGGTCATCCTGGCCAGTTTCGAGGATGAGCGGCTGTTCGAGTTGCCGTTCGTCTACGCCAACCTCGCGGACCGCGCCGACTGGACCTTCACCGAGGTCGAACGCGCCAACCTCAAGGGCTACCTCGAACGCGGCGGCTTCCTCCTCCTCGATGCCGGCATCAGCGCCGCTTTCCTGCGCGAGAATGCCATGCTCGGGCAGCACCACAGCTTCGCGGAGTGGGACGCCAGTCCCGAGGTCAAGAAGGCGTTCGAGCCCGTGTTCCCCGGCAAGGAGTTCGCGCCGCTGAAGCGCTCGCATCCCCTCTACCGCAGCTTCTACGAAGGCCTGCCGGACACCAGCATTCTGCCGGACACCGTGCGGACCTACGTCGAGAAGGAGAAATGGCCGGACGGGACGTATTCGGCGGTCGCACTGCGCCTGAATGGCCGGATCGCGGTGCTGGTGACGCCGATCATCGCCATGGGCTGGGGCCGCAATAGTATGGGCGCCTGGAGCACGATGATCCGCTTTCGGGTGCTCGAGGACGCCGAGGGCCTGAGCGACGTCCTGCAGACGGCGGCCTACAGCGGCGCCCGCTTCGAGGTGGTGCGTGAAGATGATGCCAAGGACGTGATCTACTGCCAGAAGGCGGCCCTGCCCGCCTGGGCCAACGAGCCCGACGGGCGCTGGCGTGTGTTCCGCTACTACGGCAGCCGCGAGATCAGCGATTTCGCCCACGTCTTCTACACCCGCCTGGGCACCAATATCCTGGTCTATGCGATGACGCACTGAGGGCCCGGGTGCTGCGCACGGCGGCTGAGCGGTCCCAGGGGAATGGAGACGCGGCGGGCTCCGCCGCGCGCCTGAGGCCAGGCGCCTCTCCAAAGGAATGGAGCGGCCGCGGCTCGCGGCCAGGGCCGACCCGACGGTCGGCGGTCCCAGGGTATGGAGCGGTCCAGGGATCTGGTCGCCTTCGCCGTGATTTGACAGGTCTCCCTGCCGCAGGACATTAGCGGCTCTCTGCGTCACTTTCTCTGGCAGGCAGACAGGAGCGGACGGCACCCATGGCCAAGTTCACGGTTGACACGCACCTGTTTCGCGAACTGGGTGAGTTGCTGGTGGGCCGTGACTCGACGGCCTTGGTCGAGTTGATCAAGAACGCCTACGACGCGGATGCCACGCGCGTCACCGTCCACGGCGAGGATCTCGACGATCCCGAGCGCGGCCGCCTGGTGATCAGCGACGATGGCAATGGCATGACGCCGCGGCAGTTCGAGGACGGCTTTCTGTGCATCGCCTCGCGCGTCAAGGAAGAAGGCGGACGGCGTAGCCGACGCCACGGCCGGCGCTACACCGGGGCCAAGGGCGTGGGCCGACTGGCGGCGCACAAGCTGGCCCGCCGCATGCAGATCTACTCGATCCCCGACCTGAGCACCAATGCCCCCGGCGCCGAAGCGGTCTGTGCCGGCATCGATTGGGACCAGGTCGAGGCCTGCCGTACCCTTGCCGACGTCGAGGCCTCGACCGCCCTGACCCTGCTGGCCGAGCCCCGTGATCCGCTGCAGCAGGCGGGCACCATCATGGAACTGCAACGCCTGCGCCGCCGCTGGACTCCGGCCGAGCGCAGTCGCCTGTTCTGGGAGGTGCAGAACTTCCAGCCGGCCGCCGGCCTCATCAATCTGCCGGAAGGGGTGCTGAACCAGGCGCCGCTCTTCGACCGCCCCCGCATCTCGGACACGGCCGCCGGCGATCCCGGTTTCCGCGTCGATCTCACCGGCGACTTCGAGGTCGGCGAGGAGTTCTGGCAGGCGGTGCTGCAGACCGCCTTCTGGGTCATTGAGATTGACGCGCGCGAAGAGGACCGCACGGTCTACTTCCGCATCACGCCCACCGCCCGCTGTCTGGCCGACTGTCCGGGGGCGACGCAGACCACCTACTCGATCCCGCATCCCGACCCGACCAACGGCCCGTTCTTCCAGGCCCGTATTCTGGTGCGCGAAGGCTCGGGGAATTTCGGCACGTCGCAGCGGGGATGGGTCGGCCGCAACGCCGGCATCCGCGTCTACATGGAGGGCTTCCGGGTGCTCCCCTACGGGGCCGCGGACGACGACTGGCTGGAGATCAACGCCGACTTCAAGCGCACGCGCACCTTCCGGCACCTGGAGCCCTTCGGCTTCGAGGATGGCGAAGTGGAGCAGAAGGACGCGGCCTACATGTTCCTGCGCAGCGATGCCTACTTTGGCGGCGTCTTCCTGACCCAGGCCGGGGCGCCGTCGCTGCGGATGCTGGTCAACCGCGAGGGCTTTATCCCGGACGCGGGCTACGACACCCTGGTGCGCCTGGTGCGCATCGCCACGGATCTGTCGGTACGGCACCGGGTGCTGGCGTATCGCGAGCGCCGCGAAGGTCGCCGTGAGGCGCGGCGTGAGCGCGCTCAGGAGCGCCATCAGGCCCGCCCGACGGCGACCCGCCTGGCCCTGCAGGAGACGGTGCGCCAGACGGTGCAGTCCGCCTCCGACCTCGCCGCCCAGGCGCGCCAGCAGGCGGCCGCCTGGCAGTTCGACCAGGCCCAGGAGCTCATCGATCAGGCCGCGGCCCAGTTCGGCAACGCCGCCCACGTCGCCGAGCAGCTCATCACTGAGCCCACTACCCTGCGCGTCATCGCCTCGGTGGGCCTGCAGATGGTCTCCTTCGTCCATGAGATCAAGACCGTGCTGGCCACCGCCGGCGAACTGGATCAGACCCTGAAACGGCTGCGCAGCACGGGCAAGGTCTACCCGTCCAGCGGCACCGTCTTCGCCCGCCTGCACGCCGATGTCAACCGCATGCGGCAGGAGATCGAGCGCCAGGCCTCCTACCTCACCGAGATCACCAGCCCCGATGGCCAGCGTCGACGCTCCCGCCACAGCCTGCGCGAGCGCTTCGAGGCCGCTGCCGACTACGTCCGGGACGCCGCCCGGCGCGCCGAGATCGAACTGCTCAACGACCTCCCCGCCGAGCTCCGCTCGCCGCCCATGTTCCGTTCCGAGCTGGCCATGGTCTTCACCAACCTGCTGACCAATGCGGTCAAAGCGGCCGGGAACAAGGGCCGCATCCGCGCCTCGGGCAGCGTCGACAGTGCTGCCGCGCTGGTGCTGGTACGAGTCGAGAACAGTGGCCGCGCCGTGGACCTGGCCGATGCCGAGAAGTGGTTCCGACCGTTCCAATCCACGACGGTCGACACCGATCCGCTGCTGGGGCAAGGCATGGGCATGGGCTTGCCGATCACGCGGGATCTGCTCGAGGAGTACGGCGCCAGCATCGCCTTCACCGCACCCGCGGAAGGCTTTGCGACCGCCCTGGAGCTGCGCTTCCCGGCCGAGGCTGCCGAGGCCGCCGAGGCCCCGGGTCCTGCGGCCGTCGAGCCGCGCCGCTGAGCCGCATCTCCCTTGGATGAGACTCGCGAGTCTCATGCCGATATGTCTGGCCCGCCCCTGGAAGCCGGGTTCTCCGCACCCCGGCCGCGGCATACGGAGATGCCGCGTTCCACCGGGCCGAAGGCCCGGCTGGAGGGCGAAGCTCCCCAGGCGCGTCGGCGCCGCTGAGCCGCATCCCTTTGGAGGGCGAAGCTCCCCAGGCGCGTCGGCGCCGCTGAGCCGTGTCTCCCTTGGATGAGACTCGCGAGTCTCATGCCGATATGTCAGGCCCGCCCCTGGAAGCCGGGTTCTCCGCAACCCGGCCGCGGCATACGGAGATGCCGCGTTCCACCGGGCCGAAGGCCCGGCTGGAGGGCGAAGCTCCCCAGGCGCGTCGGCGCCGCTGAGCCGTGTCCCTTTGGAGGGCGAAGCTCCCCAGGCGCGTCGGCGCCGCTGAGCCGTGTCCCTTTGGAGGGCGAAGCTCCCCAG
>CAILUI010000111.1 GCA_903837355.1 uncultured Victivallales bacterium | reverse complement strand
GCGGGGGGCTCTGAGGTAGTGGCGGGTGCCCCCACCCGCCAGCCGCGTGAGGGCACGCGGCAGTACTCCCAAGCAGAGTTTCATCCTGACATGATCGGGCGGCACTGCGCCCGCTTGGTGCTGAAGGCGGAACTACGAACCCAGAGTCGAGGGTTTGGACCGCCTGAAGGCGGAACTACGAACCCAGAGTCGAGGGGAGAGAGACGAGATGCAGACAGCTCAGAACGCCGTGGTTCGCGGGTGCCGGCGGGTGGCCGCTGCGGTCGCCATCTGGATCGCGGCCAGCACTGACAGCCTGGCAGGAGAGGTGCCGATGGTCAGCATTCCCCGCATCGCCCCCGAGCGCAGTGCGCCGTTGCAGGCGGCCGTCGCCTTCGTGGCCGCGGACTGGGCCGGCGCGGCCGAGGTGTCGCTGTTTACCGAGACGGGGTGTGGCCCCGGTATCCCGGCGCCGACCACCGCCTACCTGTTCCATGACGGGTTGACTCTCTACGCGGCCCTCGTCTGCAGCGATGCGACCCTCTCCGGCCGCGCCTTGGAGCGCGCCTACGGCGAGGACATCACTCAGGACGAGGCGGTGCAGATCCTGCTCGGTCAGGGCGACGGGGAGCCCGGCAAGCGCATCGAGTTCGGCGGCTATGCCGGAGCGCAGGGTGCAGAGCTCCCGCCGGTCGCGCATTTCTATGCGTTTGGCATGAATGCTGCAGGCTCGATCAGTCGCCAGTACAACGAGACCCTGTTGCCGAATCCAGGCTTTGCGGCTACGGTCGTCAGCGCTCCGCAGGCGTGGTGCGCCCGCTTCGCGATTCCCTTGGCCAAGGCCGGTATGGCCGACGTCGAGGGCCGCGCTTTCTACTTCAACCTGTTCCGCTTCTACCGGGGCGCCCGTTACGGTCTCCATTACCCCGGGTTTGGCAACTACCAGCCCATGCCTTTTGCCAAGGTGCTGTTTCTGGCTGCGGGTCAGGAGGCGCAGCGCAGCGTTCTCGCGGCCAAGGCACCGGCGCCGCCGCCGACTCCGGGCCAGGCCATGGTACATCCCGTGGAACTCGAGTACTACCCCCTGGCCCACACGCTGTGTGCCCGCTTTCCGCCCGACGCCGCGGGCCGTCGCGCTACCCTCGCCGTGACGGGGACCGATCACCTCGCGGCGGCGACGCTGGCGCCGGCGCGCTCCACCGTGGTCCGGCTGCAGCTGCCGGCGGCGGTAGCGCCGGCGCGCTTCACGGCCGTCGCCCGGATCGAGGGCGCCCCCGCGTCGTTCGAGAAGGAGTTTGCCGACGCCGCCGCGGCGGCGCCGGCCTGGTACGGCACCCGCGCCGGTGCCGAGTACGTCGAACGGAAGGTGGCTCCACCCTGGACTACGCCGGTGGTGCAGGGTAGCACGGTCACCCTCGCTCATGCCGAGATCGGCTTTGGCCCGGCGGCACTGCCCGCGGCGGCGCTGATCCGGGGTCGGGCCTTGCTGGCGGGGCCGGTCAGCATCGTCGCCGAGGCCGACGGGCGCCGACTCGCCATGGCCGGCCTGGGCGCCGTGCGCCCAGAGGCCACACGGGTCTTGTTTGACTCGGCGGCTGAGGATGGCATCCAGGCGCGGACCCTGCTGGATTTTGACGGCTTCATGGTGATTCGGCTGCGGCTGCAGGGGGTCAGTGGCAAGGCTCTCAGCAAGCTGGAGGTCCGGGTGCCTCTGGCACCCGGCGTCGCCCGCTACGTCAACCGCGGTTCGGTGCAGGACACACTGGCCATTCACAGCGCCGGCTACAGCGGCAATGCCTCCGAGCTCTGGGTCGGCAACGAGAATGTCGGCCTCGCTTTCAGCTACGACCGACAGTGCTTCTTCAACGTCGCGAACGGGCGGCAGCTCGAGGTGCTGCAGCGGCCGGACGGCGGCAGCTAGCTGATCATCCGCCTGGTCGATGCACCGGGACAGGTGGTCGACGACGCCCCGGTCTTCCAGTTCTTCCTGCAGGGCACGCCGTTTCGCGCCGACGCGGTGCCGCCGCTCCAGCCCAAGCTGGCGCTCTGGTTCGAGGAGTGGTCGGACTACCAGGGTTACCCCGACCTCGCGAAGCTGGCCCAGGTTAAGGAGCGCGCCGCCAAGGCCCACGCCGAAGGCAAGCTCTTCTTCATCTACTTTAGTCAGTGCCTGGCCGGCAACAGCCCCGGTTTCAGCGAGTACCGTAGTGAATGGGTGGCGCCGCCGGAGCGCATGTGGTATCAGCGCGCGTACGACCCCGGCAAGGGCGTTCCCTGCTACGTCAGTTGCTTCCGCGGCGCCGCCGGCGACCTCCTGCTGGATGGGTTCCAGCGGCTGGCTACCGAGGGCGGTGTGGATGGCATCTACGTCGATGGGCCGAGTTACCCCTTTGACTGCGAGAGCATCGGCCACGACTGCAGCGCGGCGCGGCCCGCCGTCTGGGACGACGACTTCCAAACCGGCCGCATCCTCGGCCAACGGCGCTTCCTGAAACGCGCCCGCGGCATCTTCACGGAGCCGGGGGGGAAGGTGGCCATCTGGGCGCATACGGGCGGTGGGCTCAACCTGGGGACGCTGGCCCTCTGCGATGTCTTCTACGAAGGCGAGCAACTGTCGCGCTACTGCCACGGTTACATGATCGATCCGGCCACGTTCATCGTGGGCTACTCCGGCAAGCCCTTTGGATTCAGGACCTTCTTTCTGCCGGTGCTGTACTTCGACGCGGCCAGCGACGCACGGGTGGCCGGGGCACTGGGGCTCCTGCATGACGTCGAGACCTCCTTCGGCGACTTCAAGCCCGCCGCGCAGGATCTCTTCTTCAGCCTGGCGCGCGACCCCGCTGCCAAGGCCGTCTTCTACGGGTACTGGGCGGCGCAGCCGCATATCGACGTCCACGGGGATCTTCCGGTGTCGTACTACCGCGGCGAGCGCGAGGCCATGCTGGTGGTTGGCAACCTCACGTACGAAGGCAGCAAGACGGTTACGGTGGGGCTGCAGAAGATGTTTGCCACGGCGGCGGTCGATGTGCTGGCCTACGGCGGACGCAACATGCTGCGGCGAAACTGCCAGGACCTTGAGGTGACGGTTGAGGAGGGCGGTTTGCGGCTGTTCCGCATCACGCCTGCCGGACTGGCGCCCGACCTGCCGCCCGAACCGGAACCCACGGGCGAGAGCGTGGCCGACTTCAGCCCGATCACGACCTTCCGTGCGGAAGACTGGGTGCTCTCCGGCAACAACGTCCCCGTGCCGGCGGAGGTGAAGGTGGCCATGCCTTACCTCAAGGCCAGCGTGCTCTACTCCGATGAGCTGGTGGCGCGTTTCGGCAGACCGCTGCCACGGGACTTCAGCATGACTCTGCGGGTCGCCTTCACCTCGGTCTTCCGGTTGCGGATTGACGACACCGTGGTGTCCTACGATAGCTGGACGCCCTGGGGCCTAAAGGGGTTCAACACCCTCGACTCACTCGGGGTCTGCGTGGCCCGTCCGCGGGCCAGCAGTCGCATCTACCCGGAGGTCAAGCCTGGCGAGGTGGTGGACCTCAGCATCGTCTGCAAGGACGACCGGCTGAGCGTCCTCCTTGGCGGCAGGTTCATTGCCGACCGCATGCTGCCGCAAGTGCTCCGCCGCTCGCACAGCGTGGATCTTGCCACCTGGGGCGGCCAGTGGCTGGGGCTCGACGTCGTCCGCATCGCGGCGGGCGGCGAGCCGCCGCCGCGCGTCGCGGTGCACCCGGTGCGCTGAGGAGTCGGGCGGGTCTCGGCGAGCCGTTCCCCGGGGTGGCGAAGCTCCCCGGGTCCTGCTGCCCGCGGGCCTGCCCCGCTGAATCGCATGTCGTTGGAGGGCGAAGCTCCCCGGGCGCGAACGCGCCGCTGAGCCGCCCGCCGGAGGCCGGACTCGAGAAGACGGCTCACCGCCTGCAGGCAGGTCCTGCTGGCCAGCAGGATTCGCCCTCCAGCACCAAGCGGGCGCAGTGCCGCCCGATCATGTCAGAGCGAAACCTCGGATCGCCGCTGGAGCGCGAGCGTCCACGGGTGCCCTGCACCCCGCGAGCTCTTGTTTCACAGGAGGGGACGAGCCCAAGTACGGCACTGTACGCAGGCCTCGTGGCGGCTCACCAACTCCTCAGCCGATCAGCAGCACTGCCGTGGACCAGGCCGGCAGCGGCCCGAGGGTCACCGTCCAGCCGCCGGGTACGGGCCGTGGTTGCAGGCGCCGGGTGCTACCGTTCGGCAGCAGCAACCGCACCGCGGCGTCTGGCGCGCGCACCTGCAGCGTGGCCTGGGGAATCGGGTCCAGCCCGGCGTTCAGCAGCACCACGGCACCCCGCTCCCGGGTCGCGTTGAGGCGGACGATCGGGATCAGCGGCACGGTCTCCTCGATGCGCACCGGGAGTGTGTCTCGCGTCAGCCAGTCCAGCACGTTCTGCAACTGGGTGCGCTTGGGCAGCGAGTGGACGAACATCCACGGCGCATACCCGGCGACGGCGACGCGGCCGCCGCGGTCGTTCTCGTAGACGGTCATGCAGGGTCCCAGCCGGGGCTGGCCGAAGTAGGTCTCGAGGCTGGCCAGGACGCGCACCGTCGGCGCCAACGGCTCCAGTTCGTCCGCCAGACCGCGGGCATCGCCCCAGAACTCGATGCGCGCATCGCGGACGTCGTCGGCAAAACGGCCGTTCAGCGGATCGCTGCTGAAGCGTTCGCGCAAGCCATTGTCCAGATGGCGTTTGACGCGTACACCCGTCAGCGCCCCGAGGCCGCGTTCGCTGAGCACTTCGAGGGCCGCCGAATCCATGAACACGGCACCGGCCAGCATCTGCTCGAGTTCGTGCGTGCTGAACGCCTCCGCCACGCGGCCGTTCAGCACGACGCCGCTGGCCGCGGCGCGGTCGACGCCGAGTGGCAGGCCGATCTCGGCGAGTGGCTGCGGCTTGTTGATGTCATAGCGTCCGTCGCCGCCAAACCAGTCCTCGCCGGGGCGGACCTGGCGGCGCGCCGTCAGCTCCGGGCTCCAGGCGACCCAGAAGCCCACCGTCGGCAGGTCGGCGACCTGCCGGAGCAAGCGGTTCCAGAAGGGGCGCAGGCGCTCGGCGCCGGCGGGGATACCATGGAACTCGTCGTCGCTGCCCTCGCCGCCCAGGGCATTGAAGGCGATGCCGTTGTGGCCCATGGCCAGGGCCAGGGTGCATTCATGCAGGGCGCTGCCGGTGCTCTTCTGCAGCGCCTGATACGGGAAGTTCTCCAGCTCGTACTGGATGTCCGTCACCGACGTCGGCAACTGGGCGCGTTGCCGGCCGACCTCCACGGCTTTGAGCGGCAGTCCCAGGCGTGCGGCATCCGAGTAGAAGCCGCCACCGGGGCGGGCTTTGACGGCTTGCAGGGCCGGGAACCAGCGCTCGAAGGCCTGGCCCGAGTAGGTGGTCCAGGCGGGCCCTGCGGTCATCAGCCCGAGCGCGATCCGCGGGTTGACGGCGGCGATGCTTCCAGCGATCTCGGCCAGCAGCTCCTCGAGGGTCCGGATGTTCTGCTCCACCCAGGCTTGCCGTAAGGGCGCCTCGGCGGGCTCGTTCAGCGCTCGCGCCAGGGCTTCGCGGCTGTAGGCGACCCCCGTGCTGCGCTCGAACCGGTCCAGGCAGACCGGGCAGAAGCAGCCATGGCTGACTCCGTGATGGTGCATGCGGATGTCGTCGTCCACCCAGATGAAATCGGGATTCGCCTGCGCAAACAGGGCGTACTTGGCGCGGATGTAGGCGCGGAGCGCCGGCGCATTCGGGCAGCCGCAGCCCCGCGAGACGGCGCCGGTGTGCCCGATCATCGCCTGGAACGGCAACGGCGCGACGTAGTCCCAGGCTTCGTTGGCGTGCCCGATGGAGCAGAGGACGTTGATGCCGACGCTCGCGAACCCGGCCGCCCGCAGCGCGTCGAGGCGCCGTCCCATCAGCGCCGCCCGCGGCACCAGGACCTCGTCCAGCGGCAGGTAGAGGTGATGGGTTACGGTCTCGAACAGGGCCAGTTCGTCGACCGCGCCGCGGTGCTGCCGCAGGAAGCGCAGGAGCCGCTCGAACTCGCGGTCCGTCTCGAACTTCGGCAGGCCGATCCGCCAGGCGAGTTTCACGGCCGGGGGCCGGGGCGCGGGCGTCGTCATGGCTGGTAGTCCCTTGGTTACATCTTCTTGACGGCGTACGGGTGACTCTGCTTGGAGACCACGACGACGTCGAAGGCGATGCTCTCCGTCGGCTTGCCGCTCGGGCTGCCGCAGGCTTCGAGCTTCGGCAGGATATCGAGGCCGTCGGTGACCTGGCCGAAGACGGCGTGCTTGCCGTCGAGCCAAGGGGCGGCTTTGAAGCAGAGGAAGAACTGGCTGCCGTTGGTGGCCGGGCCGCGGTTGGCCATCGAGAGCACGCCGGGGCGCAGGTGCTTGAGGCCGGGCGCGAACTCGTCGGCGAACTCGTAGCCCGGACCGCCAGTGCCCGGCGCGCCGCGGGCCCCCGGCTTGGAGTTCGGGCAGCCGCCCTGGGCCATGAAGCCGGGGATGATGCGGTGGAAGGTCATGCCCTTGTAGAAGCCCGCTTCCGCCAGTTGGATGAAGTTGGCGACGGTGTTGGGGACCTTGTCCTCGAAGAGCTCGACGCTGATATCGCCCTTGGCGGTGGTGAACTTGACGATCGGGTTCTGCTTGTCCACGGTCGGGGATTCCCTTCGCTGTGGTTGTGGTTGCACGCCTCGGCGGGCGTTCCGGCTACGACTACTGGCAGGCGAATATAGAGTCAAGGCTCCCGAGGGCAAACGGCGGGTGTCGTTTGCCGGGGGTGGCCGGTCGAGGCGCTGGCCCGGTACCGCCGTCGATGCGTGGAGGGCAAGGGTAGTCCTGCTGGCCAGCAGGACGCCAGACCGGCAGCGCGCCGGGTCGGCCAAACCGCCCCTGTGCTCGCCCTCCAGGTCCCGGGTCGATGCCGAGGTGTGGAGGGCAAGGGCAGACCGCCAACAGCGGCCGAACCGCCG